>NZ_JBMPOW010000018.1:0-174324 GCF_049340205.1 Undibacterium sp. Ji49W
CGGTAATCGCTGCGGTGGTGACGGCAATGTTGCCGCCGGTAATGGCGCTGTCCCAGTCATCGGCTGCGGCCAGGTTGTAAGTGGTACCACCGGTTGAGGTAGTACCGTTCTTGTTGAACAGGGCTTCAACAGCAGCCTGGTCGGCACCGGCGAGTGTCACGGCAAAGCTGGTGGCGCTGGTGACTTCGACATTGCCGGTGGTCGACAGCGTACGGGTAGCCGCGCCTTCGCCTTTGATGGTCAGGGCCGTGACAGTAATGTCATTGGTGGCACCGATGGTCTTGACCAGGCCAGTGCCTGTGACAGTCAGGACGTGGGTGGTGATGTCATAGGTCGCAGACGTAATTGTCGGGGCGGCTACGTTGGAGACGGTGACGGCATTGCCGGTCAGGTCAGCACTGGAGGTGGTGGTGGCATCCCAGGATGCGGCGGCAGCGAGGTTGAAGGTGGTGGTATCAACGGCGGTGGTGCCGTTCTTGTTCAATATGCCATTGATGGCCAGTTTGTCGGCGGCGTTCAGGGTCACGGCAAAGGCGGTACTGCTGCTGGCGGTGACGTTGGCGGTGGTCAGGGTGTAGGAACCAGCCTGACCTGTGATGGATAACTTGCTCACATCAATGGTGTCGCCACCGACGATGTTGACGGCGGAGACGGACAATATGCCGGTCGCTGCATCGTAGCTGGAACTCAAGATGCTTGGTGCGGCATTGGCGACGGTGATGCCATTGCCGGTCAAATCCTGGATGTTGCCACCGGTGATGGCGCTGTTCCAGTCATCGGCAACGGCAAGATTGTAGGTCGTGGCACTGCTGGCTGACGCTGTACCGTTCTTGTTGAGCAGGGCATCGACACCACCGATATCGGCACCAGCTAAGGTAAATGTAAAGCTGGTAGCGGAGGTGATTTCGACATTGCCGGTGGTGGACAGGGTGTAGGTTGCACCACCTTCACCAGTAATGGTGAGTTTGGAAATGGTGATGTCATTCGTCGCACCAATGGTTTTAACGAGGTTGGTGCCGGTGACGGTGAAGACGTGGGTGGTGCCGTCGTAGGTCGCTGAGGTGATCGTTGGTGCAGTGACGTTGGATACGGTCACGGCATTGCCGGTCAAATCTGCACTGGAAGTGGTGGTGGCATCCCAGGAAGCGGCAGCGGCGAGGTTGAAGGTGGTGGTATCAACGGCGGTGGTGCCGTTGTTGTTCAGTATGCCGTTGATGGCGAGTTTGTCGGCAGCGTTGAGGGTGACTGCAAAAGCTGTTGAACTGCTGGCGGTGACGTTGGCGGTGGTCAGGGTGTAGGAACCGGCCTGGCCTGTGATGGATAACTTGCTCACATCAATGGTGTCACCACCGACGATGTTGACGGCAGAGACGGACAGGATGCCGGTTGCTGCATCGTAAGTGGAACTCAGAATGCTTGGTGCGGCATTCGATACGGTGATGCCATTGCCGGTTAAATCCTGGATGTTGCCGCCGGTGATGACGCTATCCCAGTCATCGGCAGCGGCCAGATTGTAGGTCGTAGCACTGCTGGCGGACGAGGTGCCGTTTTTATTGAGCAGGCTATCGACTGCGGCAATATCGGCACCGGCCAAGGTAAAGGTGAAGCTAGTGGCGGAGGTGACTTCGACGTTGCCAGTGGTGGACAAAGTGCGGGTTGCACCGCCCTCACCAGTGATGGTCAGCTTGGTAATGGTGATGTCATTGGTGGCACCTATGGTTTTAACGAGGTTGGTGCCGGTGATGGTGAAGACGTGGGTGGTGCCATCATAGGTCGCGGACGTAATGGTTGGGGCGGTGACGTTGGAGACGGTCACGGCGTTACCGGTCAGGTCGGCGGCTGATGTCGTGGTGGCATCCCAGGATGCAGCGGCAGCCAGGTTAAAGGTGGTGGTATCAACGGCAGTGGTGCCGTTGTTGTTCAGTATGCCGTTGATGGCGAGCTTGTCGGCGCCGTTCAGGGTGACCGCAAACGCAGTTGCACTGCTGGCGGTGACGTTGGCAGTGGTCAGGGTGTAGGAACCGGCCTGGCCTGTGATGGACAGCTTACTTACATCAATGGTGTCGCCAGCGATGATGTTGACGGCGGAGACCGACAGGATGCCGGTGCTGGCATCGTAGCTGGAGCTCAGTATGCTTGGTGCGGCATTGGATACCGTAATGCCGTTGCCAGTCAGGTCAGCGATGTTGCCGCCGGTGATGACGCTGTCCCAGTCATCGGCTGCTGCCAGGTTATACGTTGTGGAGCTACCGGCGGAAGACGTGCCGTTTTTATTGAGCAGGTTATCGACAGCAGCAATATCGGCACCGGCCAAAGTAAAGGTAAAGCTGGTGGCGCTGGTGATTTCTACATTGCCAGTTGTGGACAAAGTGCGGGTGGCGCCGCCTTCACCAGTGATGGTGAGTTTGGAAATCGTGACGTCATTCGTCGCACCGATAGTCTTGACAAGGTTGGTGCCGGTGACGGTGAAGACGTGGGTAGTACCGTCGTAGGTCGCTGAGGTGATCGTTGGGGCGGTGACGTTGGATACGGTGACAGCATTGCTGGTCAGGTCGGCTGGTGCACTTGTCATCCAGTTAGTCGCTGCCGCTACATTGAAAGTCGTTGTATCTACAGCCGTTGTACCGTTGTTGTTCAGGATGCCGTTGATGGCCAGTTTGTCGGTCGCATTCAGCGCAAAACTGATCGTCGTCACGCTGCTGGCCGTGACACCCGGTGTAGTGGTCAGCGTATAAGAGCCACCCTGGCCGGTAAGCGACAGCTTGGTGACATCAACTGCACCACCATTGATGATATCCACACCAGTAATGGTCAGCGTACCTGTGCTGGCATCATACACGGCGCTGGTGACGGATGGCGGTGGCACTGCCGAGGTAAATGTCCAGGTCGAGGTTGATGAAATACCGTTGAAAGTCTTGTTCGCACCATCTTTAAAAGCACCACTGTCTATCAGGACATAATATCCCGTGGTACCAGCAAAATTGGCTGTGGGGTTGATCGTGACCTTGCTGTTGGCACCGCCGGTGCCACTACTGAATGTCACCTTGCTACTGTCTGTAGCAGCGATGGTTTCCAGTATCACATTATCAGACTGGCGGTAGATGACGATATTTTTTGCTGCGACAGCGCTAACAGCCTCACCAAATTCTATGACCAGATCGTAATTGACAGGAACATCAACAACACCATTGGCGGGTGATACAACACCGCTGAAATTGAAGCTGCCATTATCGCTTGACTCATACGCACCAATATCAGTCGAACCACCGCGACCAAAACCACGGGCGTCTGTCGCCGGTGCCCCAGCGGAGGTACCGGCGTTGATGGCATTGCTGCCCGACAGAATTGCAATGGTTTGTACTGCGCCACCATTATTGGTCAGAGCACCCAGGGCACTGCCCAGCGTAGTAATGGTTCCAGTCGTGGTGTTACTACCGCTGCCAGTCGTTCCTACCGTACTGACGATCAGGTTATTACTACCTGTCAGTGTAGTCAGGGTGCCGATAAAAACATCATCGTCAGCAGAGAGATTATTGGTACTGCTATTGTTGGCAATAATGGTATTTGTTAGCGTGACAACACCACCATTTTGCGTTACATACAAACCGCCACCGCCAATTGCCGCACTATTGCCGCCAACAAAAGAGTTACCGACGATAGTTGAGTTCGTCAGTGTTTTCGCACCGGGACCTGAGAGACTGATCCCGCCGCCACCGCCGCTATTGTCACCAGCCTTGCCGGCAGAGTTGCCTGATATCGTCAGATTCGTAAGGGTCGCAATGGTACCGGCAGTAACAGAAATACCACCGCCGTAACGGCCATTGCTTGCAGCATTGCCACTGATGGTGGTGCTGGAGATGGTGACATTCGCTGCATTGACATACGCACCGCCACCATTGCCAGATGAGTACGTGGCAGTAGCGGTATTGTTGGCAATGGTGGTATTGCTGATGCTGACAGTTGCTCCCGCATCATAGAATACCAATCCAGCGCCTTTGCTGGTTGAATTGTTATTTCTGAGGGCAACGTGATCAATGGTCAATGAGCCTGAGTACATCATGGCAATCGCACCATACGCACCACTTGCGTTTGACAAGGTCATGCCAGAAATGCTGAGTGCCGACGTATTGGGTGAACCGAACGTCGCTACAGAGGTAAAAATTGGTGAGCTGTTGTTGCCACTGATGGTCAGCAGGTTTTCACCCGCGCCAACGATGGTCAGTGCATCACCGTTATTTGTCGAATCTACATTGATCGCACCACCAGTCAATGTCAGCGTTGCGGCACCGCTGGCAAACAGGGCCGGATCAAAAACAATTGTGTCAGCAAACCCATCACCTTTAGAGGCAGCCACAGCGTCTCGCAAAGACCCTGCGCCGCTATCATTCAGATTGGTGACCTTGATGGTGGCGAGATCATACTGATAATGCTGGGCCGCGATTGCTGTCGTTTCTACCACGCCGCTATGGTATTCCAGCACCCAGTCACCATGTGCCCCCGTGTCATTGGTAGATGCTGCGACATCAGTGCCGGTCACTTTGGCCAGTTGATTCACGAAACTTGTGCCAGTATCGCCTTTGGCGACATCACAGCCATACAGCAAAATATCAGCCCCTGGTGCCATTGCCTTTTGTATGGTCGCCAGGCTGGCCTGATAATCAGCCATGTTATAGGAAGACAGCATGGTATTGCCAAGCACCAGATAGCCTTCACCGCCATGTGACACGATATGCACAGCGGTGATGTCAGCTTTGCCTTGCAAGGCATCTGCCATTTGCTGCACACCGTTTTTTAAGGGATCGAGCGTGATGACTTCGGTGCCAGGTTTGAGATTGCCAACCAGGCTTTGCCAGTTTTGCAGCGTGGTATCGACAAACACCACTTCATGGGGCGTTGCGGCAGCCGCAGGTGCAGCAATGGACGGCGCAACTGCTGCTTGGGTAATGACGGGAACGGTTGGGGCTGGGGCTGTAGCAGCGACAGACGGCAAACCATCGGCCTGGTTTGGATGCAAGGGGTCAAATGCAAAACTTGACGAAGAACTGGAAGATAAATTGGTGTCAGCAATGGCTGGATTCAGGGAATTGGTCGGTATCATCTTCAGTCTTCAGTAGAATTTGGAACAAATTTGGCGGTGATTACATTGGCACGGCTACCGGTCGTATCTTTCCAGAACGATAGCTGGCTGTATTGCTGAAACAAATCGGGGGGCAGTATGGTGTCGCGGGCCTGGAAGCTGACTTCGGGCCTGACCTTGTGCAGGCCACGCATGCCTAAGGGCGCATCAAATTCTGGCGCGTCATACTGGATATTCTGGAAGTCATGCTCGAATGGTTCGGCACCGATAAAGTCATAAATCAGTGGCAGCACTTTTTGTGGCGCCTGTGCCAGCAAGTCATAATCAATAAGCAACATGGACGCTGCATGTTCGCTGTAAAAAGCACTTTTCAGTGCAGCCCAAGGATAACCGACCATGCGGTTACGCATTGCCAGGGTCTCGACCCGGCTGTAGACCGTTGCACGCTCATTGTCGTCATTGAACAGGCGTGTGATTTCGTAAGGGTCAGCTGCATATTTGCGTTCTATGCTATCCATCACCCAGGCGACATTGCGCACACAGGCAATCACTTTGGAGCCGGGAAACTGATCCATCAACATCGGTAAATGGGCTGTCCACATGCGGTTGGTATCAAACACCACGCTTTTGTCGGCGTGTTCGGCATAGTACGAATCAAACAGACCACGCACCAGACGTTTGCGTTCAGGCTTGGTGATGACAGGCCCAAATTCAGTTCCAGCGCCAAACTGATGCAACATGCTGGTATATAAAGTACCGACCGGGCTGGTCATGCCTGCATGGAAGCGCGGGTTTTGCAACAGCAATGCTGCCAACAGGGTGGAGCCAGAACGTGGCAGGCCAGAGATGAAGTGATAAGTTGCTTGTGTCATGGTAGCACGCGAGACAACACCCGGTCCGGCGGACAGGCGTTATGGTGAAATGAAAAAATGAATGTGCCGCCAGTTGGACTTGATGCAGACAAGGCTTTATAAATTCGAAATGGTGTTGCCAGCTTCATTTACTATCCTTCATACAACAATTCAAGTTTAAGAGAATGCAAGTTCAAGCGAATGAAATGCCATCCATAGTCATGGGGCATAAGCTCGCATGACAATAAAAAACAGACAACCTTAGCAAATGGTTCCAAAAAGCAACTATCTCACATCAAAACCAGCCAACTCGTTTCAATACAGCATTCGGCAAACCCTGAATACTATCACCGAAATAATTGGTTTGTAATCAACATAGTTGTATCCTATTTTTACAATTTGGGCATGAGTCAGCTTGCACACACACCGGGCAAAATAAAAAATGTTAATCAGACAAAAAAGGCAACATCGGGATTGTAGAAGACGACCGTAAGCGCTTCGTAATAAATCATCATTCACCCAGGGATAGGATTGCTTCGCTAAAGGCAAAAAAAAACCTGCAACAAGTGCAGGTTCCCAGTTCATTACGTACAACTCAATCCGGATCATGCCGGACTTTTTCTTTATTCAGCAATACGTTTCAGGCATGTGGCTTGATGGTTTCCAGCCATTTCTTGATGCGATCAGCATCGGCCAGACGGGAGTATTTACCTTTGGAATCGAGGAAGACCATGACGATGGCGCGCCCTTCTATCATTGCCTGCATCACCAGACAACGCCCGGCTTCGGCAATGTAACCCGTTTTTTGCAGGCCGATTTCCCATGCGGGGTTAGCGACCAGCTTGTTCGATGTACCATATTCCAGCGGCCTGCCGCCTGGTGCCACGACATATTTGGAATCAGTAGAATACTGACGGATCAGGGGATGCTGATAGGCCGCATTGACCAGCTTGACCAGATCACGCGCACTGGCGCGGTTCTGGCTGGACAAGCCACTAGAGTCGACATAATGTGTGTCACTCATACCCAATTGACGGGCTTTGGCATTCATCGCGCCGACAAAAGCTGGCAAACCACCGGGATAATTCCTGCCCAGAGCCGACGCAGCGCGGTTTTCCGAACTCATCAAGGCGATATGCAACATGTCAGAACGCGACAGTTTGGCACCTATTTTCAGTCTGGAACCGGTCCCTTTTTCTTTATCGATGTCTTCATTGGTGACTTCGATCACTTCATCCATGTCCTGATGCGCTTCTACAACAACCAGACTGGTCATCAGTTTGGTAATGGAAGCGATAGGCAGGGATACGTCAGAATTTTTTTCAAACAGCACTTTGGAGCTGTCCTGATCGACCACATAGGCAACACTGGATTTCAGGTCCAATGGGTCCTGGGTGTTTTTCAGGCCGGCGATATCGCCTGAGCTCGGTTTTTCAGGTACTTCGCGCACCATGGACACACGCTGCACAACCACTTTGCGTTTGCCATTCACCACAACCGTACGCTTGACGGATTTTCCCGAGGCAGCAATAGCCACCACTTTTTTATGAACAGTATGCTTTTTAACTGGATGTTTATGTGAATTTGTCGCAGCAATCGCGCTTGCCAGGGGCAAAAGCGTAATCAATGTACAAACCACTGCATGACGGGCAAATTTCACCATCAATGACTCCCTGATTAAATATGCCTTGAAAGAAATTGCAGTGTAGCAAAACGAGGAAATTCCGCAAGCAAAATAAGGAGTTAGCTACGTTTATTCATTTCCTGTCTTAGACTAAGTTGCAAAATCAATCTGGCTTTTAAACAAATTTCACAATTCAATTTCCAGAAATATTCAATTGTCTTCTTTATTCGATAAATCGGACAAAATCAGCAAGGTTCGCTCTTTCGGTCACCAGGGTGTTTTCAATTTTGCTGTGATCGGCATAACCCAGCGACATACCGCATACCAGCATTTCATCTGCGGGCAATTGCAATTGCTCAGCAATTACCTTGTGATATTGAGTGAAGGCTGCCTGGGGGCAGGTATCAAGACCGCGACCGCGCGCAACAATCATGATATTTTGCAGGAACATGCCATAGTCCAGCCACGATCCCTGCTCCATGACCCGGTCTATGGTGAAGATGAAGCCCACCGGCGCATCAAAAAAGGCATAGTTGCGACCGTGCTGCGCATGCATGCCCAGTTTGTTTTCTCGCCCCAGGCCCAGCAAGGCATATAAATCCCAGCCAACCTTGCGGCGACGTTCCAGATAGGGCGTAATCCATTTCACCGGATAATAATTGTATTCCTGCTCATGCCCGCCCTGCCCTTCGCTATTGTGGGCAGCCAAGATGGCATTGGATAGAGCATGCAAACTGGCGCCCGTCAGTACATACACCTTCCAGGGCTGGGTATTGCTGCCGGAGGGAGCACGCGCTGCCACATCCAGTATCTGGCGTATATCTTCACGCGCGACAGGCGTAGGCAAAAAAGCACGTATGGACCGGCGCGACATAATGGTGTCGTCTATCAGTTGCTGGGTCGCTGAAGTAAGCATGGGTATCTACCTGATGGAAATAGGCCGTGCCAGCAGCAGGCTGGCGAATAAGGACAAATAGTTGATTTAGGCTGCTTGTATGGTTTGCAACAACTGCCGCATGGGTTCTGGTATGGGTGTGGGCCGGCGGCTGTGTCTGTCTACATAAACATGTACGAAATGCCCCTGCGCAGCGGCACTGTCTTCACCGCTTTTGAAGATGCCAACTTCATAGCGCACACTGGAATTGCCCAGTCTGGTGACACTCACACCCGCTTCCACCACATCCGGGAAAGCGACTGATGCAAGGTAGTTGCACTGCGTTTCAATCACCAGGCCAATCACAGGGCTGGTTTCTATATTCAACACACCATTGCTGATGAGAAACTGATTCACTACCGTATCAAACCAGCTGTAATAGACCACATTATTGACATGCCCATAGGCATCATTGTCCATCCAGCGCGTGGTGATGGTGTGAAAATGCTGAAAGTCTTTACGTTGCCTTGCCTCAATTGCCATCGTCTGCTCGCTTTATTCAACATGCCCGGATCAAACCTAAACTGAAAGTCTAACTGAAAATGTCGTCGATGGAGTATCACTTCATTTCCTGGTCATAATTGCCATACATAATTCTTGGGGGAAAAGTAAGTTACAGGTGTTTTCTTTTTCCCGCCCCAGATTATTGATTCTGCTCAAGAAATAGGCATATTTTTATATTGCAACGCACAAATTCCACTTGACTTCGTTATTTGAATCAATAGAATACGAATTATTGCATCGCACAATTAATTCGCATTCATGTAGCATGCATTGCAACACCACCACCAGCAATCGCCAGTTTTCTATTTAATTTTTTCCTATCCAGGAGACTTATATGTTTACAGCACCTGAACAGTTTTCCGCCGCCACCAAAGCAAACTTTGATGCCCAACTGTCGCTGATCACTACATTGACAGGCAAGGCATTTGAAGGCGTAGAAAAATTCATGGAATTGAATTTGAATGCCGTCAAATCCACCCTGGAAGAAAGCGCTGCGACAACCAAGCAATTGCTGGCTGCCAAAGACCCACAGGAATTTTTCAACCTGACAGCAGCACAGGCACAGCCTACTGCTGAAAAAGTGTTGGCCTATAACCGTCACTTGGCCAGCATCACATCCAGCGCCCAGGCAGAATTCACGCACGCGGCAGAAGTACAAATCGCTGAAACCAATCGCAAGGTACTGGCTTTGATCGATGAGGTGTCCAAGAATGCACCTGCCGGTTCCGAACAGTTTGTGTCCTTCTTCAAAACATCGATAGACAATGCCAACGCCAGCTACGATCACCTGACCAAAACCACCAAGCAGGCAGTTGAAGCACTGGAAGCCAATCTGAACAATGCGGTGTCCACAATTTCCCAGACAACAACCAAGGCAGCTCCCAAAGCTTCCAAGAAGTAAGTCTGAATTTGTCGGGGCAGGCTTCCCCTGCTCCGGCATGATATCGATTTTTCCAAAGCGCATTTCATCAATAGTGATGAGTTCTGCTTGTCGTAATCGCAGACAAATCGCAGACAAATTGCAGACAAAAAAATACCTGCAATCGCTTGCAGGTATTTCAAATGCCCGGCACAGAATGCACTGTACTTGAGGGCTACCTTACTTCAACCGGTATCAGCCTTCACCCAGATAAGCCGCCTGCACTTTAGGGTCGTTCAGCATGTCTTTGGCATTGCCGCTCATGGTGATGGAACCTGAATCCATGACATAGCCACGGTGCGCTGCCTGCAAAGCCAGTTTGGCATTCTGTTCCACCAGCAAGATAGTGATCCCCTGGGCAGACACATTACGCACGACTTCAAAAATCTTTTCCACCATGATCGGTGACAAGCCCATCGATGGCTCATCCAGCAGCAGCAGGTTGGGATGGCTCATCAGCGCACGCGCCATGGCCAGCATTTGCTGCTCACCACCCGACAGGGTACCGGCCAGTTGTGCAGCCCGTTCTTTCAGGCGTGGGAACACGGCAAACCATTTTTCGATATCGGCTGCGATGCCAGCCTTGTCATCACGGATATAGGCACCCATCATCAGGTTTTCCTGGATCGTCATGCGGGTAAATACACCACGGCCTTCAGGTACCATGGCCAAGTGGTTTTTCACCATCTCAAAGGAGTTCACGCCTTTGATGGATTTACCCAGGTAAACAATATCGCCTTCCACCTTGCAACTGGGCAGCGTGGAGGTAATGGCTTTCAGCGTGGTGGTCTTGCCGGCACCATTGGCACCGATCAGGGTGATCAGTTCACCCTTGTTGACTTCCAGGTCGATTCCCTTAACGGCCTTGATACCGCCGTAAGCAACTTTCAGGTTGCTTATCTTTAATACGTTCTCAGCCATTAGTGACCTCCTCCCAAATACGCTTCGATAACTGCCGGATTTTTCTGTATATCTGCTGGCAAGCCTTCAGCAATCGGCTTGCCGTAATCCAGCACAGTCATCCTGTCGCACAACCCCATCATCAGTTTCACATCATGCTCGATCAGCAGGATGGTCTTGCCCTCGGCCTTGATCTTGACCAGCAATTCACGCAGGGCGAGTTTTTCTGTGGCATTCATACCGGCAGCGGGTTCGTCCAGCGCCAGCAGTTTTGGATCGGTCGCCAGTGCACGTGCAATTTCCAGACGGCGCTGGTCACCATACGACAAGAACTTGGAGGTACGGTCAGCAAAGGCACCTATACCAACAAAATCCAGCAGTTCTTGGGCACGCTGACGGACTTCTGCTTCTTCCTTGCGTGCAGCAGGATGGCGGAACACGGCACCGAACACGCCCTGATGGGTACGTATGTGGCGGCCGACCATGACATTTTCCAGCGCTGTCATTTCACCAAACAGGCGGATGTTCTGGAAAGTACGGGCGATACCTGCCTTCGCCACTTCATGCGGGGCGGAAGGTGAATACGGTTTGCCATCCAGTTCAAACGTGCCGGTGTCAGGCTGATACAGGCCGGTGATCACATTAAAGAAGGTTGTCTTGCCAGCACCGTTAGGACCAATCAGGCCATAAATCTGGCCTTTCTTGATATTGATGCCGACGTTGGACAATGCCTGCAAGCCGCCAAAACGTTTATTGGCGCCTTCGATTTTTAAGATAGTCTGTTCAATCATCTTGATCTTCCTTAAGCTGCCGCTTCGTTGTTCTTGGACATACGGTCTTCATGCTTCGGTGCGGGCCACAAGCCGGCAGGACGATTCAGCATGACGGCAACCATGGCAAAGCCGTACAACAATTGACGCAATACTTCGGCCTCGATCCAGATTTTTCCAAAAATCAGGTTTTGTACTGGCTCGACAACGTGACGCAATACTTCTGGCAAAGCAGCCAGCAATACTGCACCCAGAATCACACCAGGAATATGACCAATACCACCCAATACCACCATCGCCAGAATGACGATGGATTCCATCAGCGAGAAAGATTCTGGTGAAACAAAGCCCTGGAAGCTGGCGAACATGGCACCAGATACACCACCAAACGACGCGCCCATGGAAAACGCCAGTAACTTGACGTTACGGGTGTTGATACCCATGGCCTTGGCAGCAATTTCATCTTCACGTATCGCCACCCAGGCACGGCCCAGACGGGAATCCTGCAAACGTATGGAGACGATCACGATACCAATACACAAAGCCAGGAACAGGAAGTAATAGGCATTCACCGAAGGCATGCTCATGCCAAGGAAATGTACGGTCGCATTGGAACCTGCTTCACCCGCCAGTGACACGCCAAAGATACGGATAGGATCAATCAGGTTGATACCTTGAGGACCATTGGTGAAGTTGATCGGTGAATTCATGTTGTTCATGAAAATACGGATAATTTCACCAAAGCCCAATGTCACGATCGCCAGATAGTCACCGCGCAGTTTCAGGGTTGGGGCACCCAGCAGGGCACCAAACAAACCAGCCACCGCTGCCGCAAAAGGCACGATCACCCATACCGACAGGTGAATACCATTCTGGGTAATTTCCGGACCGCAGACAGCGACCAGAAAAGCACCAACAGCCGGATAATTATTGACGAAGGATTCCAGGATGACCGCAAATTGCTGCGAGCCAAAAATCGCTGCCAGATAGGCACCGACTGCATAGAAAGCGATATAGCCCAGATCCAGCAGACCGGCAAAACCGACCACGATATTCAGGCCCAGGGCCAGCATGATATACAGCAGCGCAAAGTCGATAATCCTGACCCAGGAATTACCAAAATTGGAAGCCACGAAGGGGAACAATACAATCACGACGGCCAGCACAGCAAAGCTGGTGTAGGCTTTTTTCGGATTGGCTTTTACATCAAATATGGTTGACATTGATTTTCTCCTTACGCACGATCAGCAACACGCTCACCCATGATGCCGGATGGACGCAAGGTCAGTACGATAATCAAAACGACGAAAGCAAAGATATCCTGATAGTGGCTGCCAAGGATGCCGCCAGTCAGGTCACCGATATAACCGGCACCCAGACTTTCGATCAGACCCAGCACAATACCGCCCACCATCGCGCCATAAATATTACCGATACCACCCAGTACCGCTGCGGAGAAAGCCTTCAGACCTGGCACAAAGCCCATCGCAAACTGTGCAGAAGAGTAATTCGCTGCCCACATCACACCGGCAATCGCTGCCAGCGCGGCACCAATCGCAAAGGTCGCCACGATAACCTTGTTGGAATCAACCCCCATCAAACCGGCAACACGCGGGTTTTCTGCGGTAGCACGCATGGCACGCCCCATTTTGGTTTTTTCAACCAGCAGTACCAGACCAGTCATCGCCAGTGTCGCCAGCAACAGCAGCAATATCTGGGTTTGCGAAATCACCGCACCACCGACTTCAATCGGTGTTGATGGCATCACGGATGGGAAAGGAATCGGATTACGTCCCCACAACATCATGGCAAAGGTCTGCACCAGAATGGAAACACCAATCGCAGTAATCAGGGGAGCAAGTCGCGGTGCATTGCGCAGCTTTCGATAAGCCACCCGTTCTATCACCACATTGACAAAGATACAGACAGGTATGGCACCCAGGATGGCAATGATCAGTTTGACGATGCCGGGCAAATCTGGCGCGACAGCCTGCAACAGCTTGAGTACACTCAGGCCAGCCATGGCACCCACCATCAGCACGTCGCCATGGGCGAAGTTGATCAGGTTCAGTACCCCATACACCATGGTGTAACCAAGTGCCACCAGCGCATACATGCTGCCTAACACCAGACCATTAATAATTTGTTGGATAAAGGTATCCATATTTTGCTTCTCTCTTATGAACGAATCGAATTTTGATTAAAAACAGGCGATGAACTGAGTACCTATCAATACAACTGAAAAAAGTTCAGCAAAAATCATTCCTGATAACGAAAGCGGCACCCTGGTGTGGGTGCCGCCGGAATTCGAACGAGCGCTATCCAAACAAGCGCGTCATCATACTGGGAGCAACGATAGCGTGATCGATACACATGATTAAAATCTCCTCTGCAACTTTTGGTAAAAGCTTTTTGTAATATATTTGTACTTAATGGTTATACCAGTAAAGTGGGCCGGATTATACAGAGTTTGAATCTTGCCGCAGTGGTAAAAAAGCCACCGAAAGCTACGTATTTTCCACAACAGCCACGCACCAGAATACACGCTATGCCAGTCCGGCAAAAGCCGGATTTGAATAGTGCCGCAATCTTAAACACGTATTTACAAAATAAAATATCGAAAACAACAGTTGCAACAAATTATTAATCAAAAGCAGATCACATAACTCCTAGAGAAAACAAATAAGTAAACGATTACGTCAATAAATAAGCCCAGGCGGCCTGGGCATAGCTACATTAACTTGTCACACCTTGGCAGACAGCCCTTTCGGCATGGGAAAAGTCACCGCTTCTTCTACCCCATCCAGTGCACGTACACTGCGTGCACCCAATTGTCGCAGACTGCTGATGACTTCCTGCACCAATATCTCGGGGGCCGATGCACCAGCAGTGACACCTATGCGCTGACGGCCCTCCAGCCATTCCGGTTTGATCTGACTGGCATTGTCGACCATATAGGCCGTCACGCCTTTCTTTTCAGCCACTTCACGCAAACGGTTGGAGTTGGAACTGTTGGGGCTGCCAACTACCAGCACCAGATCTACCTGTGGTGCCATAAACTTGACGGCTTCCTGGCGATTGGTGGTGGCGTAACAGATATCGCCTTTTTTCGGTTCACTGATGGACGGAAAGCGCGTTTTCAGCGCCGCGATGATTTCTATCGTATCGTCCACCGACAGCGTGGTCTGCGATACAAAGGCCAGCATATCGGCATCATTGACCTGCAGTTTCTGCACGTCGTCCACGGTTTCAACCAGATACATACCGCCTTCGGACTGGCCCATGGTACCTTCGACTTCGGGGTGACCATGATGACCTATCATGATGATTTCACGCCCCTCTTTGCGCATCTTCGCCACTTCGATATGCACCTTGGTCACCAGCGGACAGGTCGCATCAAAAATCGTCAGGCCCCTGGATTCAGCTTCCTTGCGCACTTCTTGCGACACGCCGTGGGCAGAAAAAATCAGGGTATTGCCAGCAGGGACATCATCCAGCTCTTCAATAAATATCGCGCCCTTGGCCTTGAGGTCGCTGACCACATAAGCGTTATGCACGATTTCATGCCTGACATAGATAGGTGCACCGAATTGCTGCAAGGCACGCTCAACAATTTCAATCGCACGGTCCACACCGGCGCAAAATCCGCGCGGCTGGGCTAATAGAATTTCCTTGTCCATGGCAGTCAATTAAAGTATCCCAATGATTTTTGTTTCAAATAATACGGTCTGACCAGCCAGCGGGTGATTGAAATCAAACAGCGCGCCCTCATCATCCAGCGCCCGCAGGATGCCGGCAAACTTGCCGCCAGCAGGTGCGGCGAATTCCACCAGGTCACCAATCACATATTGCTCGCCAAATGCCGAGTTTTCTTTTAGTGTAGCCATCGATACTCTTTGTATCAATTCTGGATTACGCGGACCGAAGGCTTTTTCCGGCGCCAGCTCTTGGGTAGTATGCGAACCCTCTTCCAGCCCCAGTAATGATGCCTCCAGTTCCGGCGCCAGTTGGCCGGTACCCAGTTGCAGGGTAGCAGGACGTTCATTAAAGGTACTGAGTATGTCTTCGCCGTCCAAAGTAGCTAGGCGGTAGTGCAAAGTCAGATAGGCGTTGGGGGTAACGGTAAGATTGGCGGTAGCAGACATGGTATGAAGCTTTGAAAGTAAGGCAATAACTTGAAGAGAACGCTTGGTAAGCTGGTATTGTAAGCCAGCTTTGGATAAATCAGGCTGCGGGCCTGCATTCTGTGGAGAAAACCTGGATGGCAATCAATGAATGGCCGGAAGAACAACGGCCAAGGGAAAGACTGATCAAACATGGTGCCGCCTGCCTGTCAGATGCCGAATTGCTGGCCGTCTTCCTCAGAACCGGCGTGGCAGGCAAAAGCGCAGTGGACCTGGGGCGCGACATGATCAGCCAGTTTGGCTCTCTATCGGGCCTGTTTTCAGCCAATATCCGCGAGTTTTCAGCGATTCACGGCTTGGGCAGTGCCAAATTTGCACAATTGCAGGCCGTACTGGAACTGGCCAAACGTGCCATTTCTGAAGAATTGCAAGAAAACACCTCGCTATCGTCCCCCCAATCCGTCAAGAAATACCTGCAACTATTAATAGGCAACAAGGCACATGAATCCTTTGCCGTGCTGTTCCTGGATGTCAAAAACCGGCTGATCACGACCGAAGAATTGTTTCGCGGCACCCTAAACCATGCCAGCGTCTACCCACGCGAAGTGGTCAAAAGCGCACTCCAACACAATGCCGCAGCCATTATCATTGCCCACAACCACCCTTCTGGCTCATGCGAGCCGAGTTCAGCCGACCTGCAACTGACCACTACCCTGAAACAGGCACTGGCACTGGTGGATGTGCGGGTACTGGATCACTTCATCGTGGCCAATCCCAAGGTATATTCGTTTGCTGAAAATGGGCAGATTTGACGCTACTGCTTGAAAATCAGGTTGTTTGTTGTCACAGCACTACGCTGTTTCATCATCCGCGCCTGACCAGGCTAAAACCATGGTTTCCAGACTGAGGGCAGGCCTGTTGCCTATAGAAGTAGCAGCGAAGTAGCAGCTTTTTCATCCTGAAAATCAAATTGTTAAATTAATTTTTCAAATAAGACACATTTGTTTTTCGCAAGTCGTTGATAATTCATGGAATTTTGTTTATACTTGCGTTTTTCCAATTTCGGAATGCACTGAGGAGTTAAACATGGCACGTGTCTGCCAAGTGACTGGGAAAGGGCCAATGGTTGGCAACAACGTTTCCCACGCTAATAACAAAACAAAACGCCGCTTTTTGCCTAATCTGCAAAATCGTCGCTTTTTCGTAGAATCAGAAAACCGTTGGGTTTCTCTGCGCTTGTCCAATGCTGGTCTGCGCGTCATTGACAAAATCGGCATCGATGCTGTTTTGACTGACCTGCGCGCTCGCGGCGAAAAAGTTTAAGCTAAACTATAGTTAGGAAAATATCATGGCTAAATCTGGTCGCGACAAAATCAAGCTGGAATCGACTGCTGGTACAGGTCACTTCTACACAACCTCCAAAAACAAGCGCACTATGCCTGAAAAAATGGAGATCATGAAGTTCGATCCTAAAGCACGTAAGCACGTCATCTACAAAGAAACCAAAATCAAGTAATTTTGCTTTCTGCGTAAGAACCTGTTTACGATCTGTAGCGAGCGCGCGTCAGCGGGAGTGAAGAGCAGCGCAAAAAGCGGAATGTACTTTGGTACATGAGCATTTTGAGCAGCACATGAGCCCCGATCACGCACGCGCAGTAAGATCGAAAACAGGTTCTAAAAAAAAGCCCTGCATCGCAGGGCTTTTTCATTTTGGCCATCATCATTACCGCTACGGCAACTACTGGTAACTACAGGCATCATGTCATGACTGGCGGCCATTGATGACTTTCTGCCTGGCAGCTTTTACACCAGGCATACAGGGCGTCATAAATGACCATTCCCTGTTTCAACATCTCATGATCATCACTGAAATTCTGCGACAGGCCCAGTGACAAGGCATATAGCCCCGCTGATTGTGGTGTCAGGTCCAGCCTTGATGTGTCGGCACCTCGCACGATCACTGCCAATTGTTGCAAGGCCGGGTCGTTGAGCTGGTATTTGTCAAGGAAGGCATCAAAACTGCATAATTCGCCGACGTGCGTCAGTTCCACACCGGGGATATCGTAGGGGATGGAACCGGTCTTGGCCGCAATGCCGGTAATCTCACTGGCGCGGACATATAAAAATTCTGGCGTCTTGTCTATGAAGCGGGTGATCAGCCAGGGGCAGGCTATGCGGTCTATCTTTGGACGTTCTCTGGTAATCCATTGCATGTCAGCTCTCCTTACTCTGTAAAGGTAAGTTTGCCGTACGCCAGGCTTCTATGCCGCCAGTCAGGAAACGTGCATCAAAACCACGTGCACGCAGGGATAAGGCGGTTGATCTGCCGATATCGAGTCCATGCACGCAATAAATCAATACTGGCTGGGATTGATTGAGGTCTTTACTCCAAAGCCCAACCTGAGATGGATCGCGCCATTGCGCGCCTGGCAGCATATCCTTGCCTTCAGCAAAAAATTGCGCTCGCCTTACGTCTATGATTTGCGTCTCAGCTTTCATCTGCTCACAGGCAGCAACATCCACTGCCCAGGCAGCGGCATCGGCAGCAACTGCCGCACCATAACGGAGATAAATACGTTCCCAGTGCAAATTCTGCATGAAGGAATCAACATAGGCTGCCGCTTTGGCACCAAAGTCCATGTGATAGGCGTGTTCATACATATCCAGCGCCAGCAAAGGTGTGGCACCTGCCAGCAATTGCGTGTGATCAGCAGCCCAGTGATTGATCAAGCGCCCTTCCCGTGCTGACCACGACAGCAATGCCCAGCCAGAACCGCCACCCATGGCCTTGGCCAGCGATGTAAATTCTGTCTGCCATTGGATGACGGAACCAAAGTCACGTTCCAGTGCACTGGATAAGCCACAAGAAGGCAACACGCCATTGCCACCCAATGCATCAAAATACAATTCATGCAGGTAGGCTGAATTGGCAGCAATCAATTCCTCTCGCTTCAGGCCATTGACTGTAAAAACGGGGGTTGCAGCCCAATCCAGGGTCGATAAATGCTGGCGTAAGGTATTCAATCGCTTTACTGCGCCGCTATAATTGTTTTCGTGATGGCTGAGTATCAGATTACTGCTCAAGCCCTTGAGTTGTGTCAGATCCAGTGTCAGCGGGCGTAATGTCATGTCCATGTTTCCACCTTTAAGTGTGAGAAAGCAGCGGGTAAATCAGCAGGCCAAGCAAGGCCGCCACGGCAACAATGATCGGCTCTTGCAGTTTCTTGAATTTCCATAACAGCGCGATGGTGACGAGGGCAATTGCGGCAGTGGGTATATCGATGATCGAGCGTCTGGCGATCACGATGACTGAACCGGCAATTGCACCGATGGCGGCAGCCGTAATGCCATCCACAAAAGCCAGCACGCCGGGTACCTTGCCGTATTTCTTAAAATAAGGCGCGGGGACAATAGTGAACAGATAGCAGGGTAAAAATGTCGCCAGCGCAGCCACGCCAGCACCCGGCAAACCCGCCACCAGATAACCGATAAAACCAACAGTAATCACCACAGGGCCAGGTGTGATCATGGCCACAGCCACGGCATCGACAAATTGTTTGTCCGTCAGCCAGTGATGTTCAGTCACCACGCCACCATACAAAAACGGCACAATCGCCAGGCCAGAGCCAAATACAAAAGCACCCGCCTTGGCAAAGAACACGCCGATTTGTGTCAGCAAAGGCAAATCCAGTGGTCCAAACATGGTTGCCATCAATGGCAGGGAAACACCGACCGAGTTCAGCGTATTTCTGTTCAGGAATTTGGGCGGAGCACGCAGAAACCAGACCAGGACACCGGCAGCAATAAACAGCCAGGCAATTTCTGACTCCGTAATCACTGTCACCGCTGCCAGCAGCAGATAGATTGCCCACAGCAATTTGTCTTTGCCTACACTTTTTTCTGTCAGTTTTTTTGTGCTCATGACGATGATGCCAATGACCGCAGCACCAACGCCATAAAATACCGACTGCATCCATGACAGACCGCCAAAATGCACATAAGCCCAGCCCAGTGCCACTACCATGAAAAAAGATGGCAGCACAAAGGCAATGCCAACCAGGGTCGCCCCCAGGATGCGGTAATGCACATAGCCCAGATAGATCGCGAGTTGCGCGGCCAGTGGCCCGGGGGCCAACTGTGCCAGCGCCAGCCCTTCTTTATAATCAGCCTCACTGATCCATTTGCGCTCGCCAACCAGGTCGCGATGCATGTAGCCGACCAGGGCAACCGGGCCACCAAAACCCAGCGCTCCCAGGCGTACAAAATAGCTGATGAGTTGCCAAAGCGTGTAGTTTGCGGAAGGGATGACAGCCATGATCAGTTGTCCTATGGTGACATTTTCTGGAACGATGCCAGCAAGCCGTCAAACACGGCACTGGCTGCCGTCAGTAACTGGTCATCATCGTTAATGGCAGCGCGCATGCCAGCCAGTACGCTTTCTATACCCACTGATTCGGGTGGTTGTACCCCGCCCACATCCAGATAATGGACCAGGGCACCCAGTTGCTTTAAGGCTGGCGTTTCCAGCGCAAAACTTTCCAGCAAGACTTCAAAGCTGACGCGATTACCGACGTGGCTGAAGCTGGCACCGTCAAAGTCAAAGCCTAGCGCATCAGCGGGACAGTCGCTGGCAGACGCAAGCCACAATATCCGGGCCTGGCTGTCAATAAAACGCCGTATCAGCCAGGCACAGGCCAGCCTGTCAACCCAGGGGCGGCAACGTGTTGCCCACACCCTTCCCTGATAAGCCGCGATGGACAACTGCCCTATCTGTGCATGGACGGCATGCGGTTCATCCGGTGACTGCAAGCGGGCAATCTTCAGTTCCAGTTCCTGTAAGGCAGCGTCGGCCTGTGCTTGTGCTGCGCCGGGGAAAAAATCAATTTCTGCCAGACCGGCAAATGCCTTGCGCAGCTTGCGCGCCTGCTTGATGCCTTCGGTCAGGGTGTCGACAGTCATGGCCTGCTTGGCCAGGGCAATATCGGCCAGCAGGCTGGCGTAATCTTCATTGCGATCAAACAGGCTGACGAAATTTGCCTGCTCTGGCTCTTCCACCCGCAATACAGTGGCAGACCCGCCACCTGTTGACACATCGGCAGCAATTGCCTCCAGCGCTGCACGGCAGGGTGCACGCTCTGGCATCAAATAGACACCATCCCGCAGCACCACCGCCCCCGAGGCTTTCAAGCCACGCCATGCACGCATCCTGACGGTCGCGTTCTCAGTGGGCAGGCTGATAATCAGTAATATCCAGTTCATAAAAGTAGATTATTCTACTTTTATGTAGAATAGTATACTAATATTTTTATTAAGCATTACAAGTAACGATTCAACGGCACCAATACATCAGTTCAAAAAACAAAAACGGCACCGAAGTGCCGTTTTCTTTTAGTCGTAAATAATTGCACCACAGGCCACCATAGGCCATATCAGGCGTAAGTACGCAACCTTAACGAAAATTCACGCAAGGTGTGGATGCCGGATGCTTCGGCACGTACGCACCAGTCTTGCAGTTGCTGTACCAGTTGCTCGCGGCTGACTGTGGAGCGTTCCCAGATCAAACCCAGTTCCACGCGCATGTCGTGCATGGTTTTCAGGGCACGGCTGTGGGCCAGCACTTCAGACAATTGCTGCTGTTGTGGTGCTTCCAGTTTGGTTGGCTCGCGTTGCAGCAGTTTCTTGGTGGACTTCAGCAGGTGCGCTTCAAACATGGCTTTTTCGCGCAGGCTGGCCACTTCATCACGCCAGGTACGACGCAGGGATTTGGCATACTTGGCCATCACGTCATAGCGATTGGTGATGACGGCTTGCAGGGTTTCCAGGTCCACCACGGATTTGACTTCGGCAAACTTTGGTTCCGGTGCCACTTTCTTGACCTTGGCCAGACCGACGATTTCCATGCAGCGTATATACAGCCAGCCGATGTCGAACTCATACCATTTGGAAGACAGCTTGGCTGATGTACCAAAGGTATGGTGATTATTATGCAGTTCTTCGCCGCCGATCAGAATACCGATAGGCAGGATATTGCGGGACGCATCGGTGCAATCATAGTTGCGATAGCCCCAGTAATGCCCAATGCCGTTGATGATGCCGGCAGCGGTGACAGGTATCCACAGCATCTGCACGGCCCAGACAGTCACGCCGATCACACCGAACAGGAAGAAGTCGATGATCAGCATCAGCGCCACGCCCTGCCAGCTGAAACGGGTATACACATTACGTTCCATCCAGTCATCTGGTGTGCCATGACCATACTTTTCCATGGTTTCCAGGTTTTTGGATTCGGCACGATACAGTTCCGCACCTTCGAGCAAGACTTTCTTGATACCACGTGTGACCGGGCTGTGCGGATCTTCTTCTGTTTCACATTTGGCATGGTGCTTGCGATGAATTGCCGCCCATTCCTTGGTGACCTGGCCGGTCGTCAACCACAGCCAGAAACGGAAAAAATGACTAGGAATGGCATGCAGTTCTAAAGCCCGGTGTGCCTGACAGCGATGCAGGAATATCGTCACACTGGCAATGGTGATATGTGTCACGACCATGATGAAGATAAATACCTGCCATCCTGTAGCCCGGGTCAGGCCATTGGACAGAAAATCCATTACTGTATCGATAAAAGTGCTCAAAATGACATGTACTCCATTGTTATTGACGGCATCTTGGTTGATTGCGAAAAAATGATCAACCTGTATCCATTATAGACATCGGACGGCATTGTACGCCGGTTTAGAGGATATCTACCAATTTTAGAACTAAATTTATTGCCTGGCTTCAAGTTTCTTGAGGTGGATTGTTAATTAAGGTGATAACCCTGTGTGCGTACGGCAGGATGACTTCCTGTTCCTGCAAAACTTGCCACAAGGCACGGTTAACGCCCGACATCACACTGGAACGACCGTTTTCCGGATCACTGATCCAGAAGCCGACGCGAAGCTCGAAGCCGTCTGCGCCAAACTTCATCAGATAGGCGGACGGTGCCGGGTCAGCACAGACCCGCTCTACTTTTGCAGCAGCTTCACCCAGCATGGGTAAAATCTTGTCAAGATCGGTTTGGTAATCCACCGTCAGGTCTGTCCACATGGCAACCGTGCGGTCGCTGAGCGAATAATTCTGTACCGGAGTGGATACCAGCATTTCATTCGGGATCACCGATTCGCCGCCGTCCTGGCCCTGTAGTACGGTGTAACGGGTATTGATCTGGGTGACGCGTCCGCTGAATTTATCGACCGTGATCATGTCACCGATGGACATGCTGCGGTCCAGCAGTATGATGAAACCAGACACATAGCTGCTGGTGATTTTTTGCAGACCAAAACCCAGACCCACACCCAATGCACCACCAAATACTGAAAGTACGGTCAGGTCTATGCCAACCAGGGTCAGGCTGACAAGGATGGCCAGCAAGATCAGCACGGCACGGCCCACGCGCGACAGCACCACTTTGAGCGAGGTATGCGCATTGGGCAATTGCATCAGGCGGGCTTCCAGCGCCGCGCTGGCCCACATCGCCACCACCACCGTCAACACTACCGAGGCTAATGCCTGCAAGATGGTGAGTATGGATACCTTGTTCTTGCCCACCGGCAGACTGATGTCATCGAGGGCAGTAAACAACTCCTGCCACAAACCGGTGAAATGCAGTACCACACCCAGCCAGACCAGGCCGGCAAACAGTTTTTCAAACACTGCCAGCAAATTGCCGATATATCCGTCGCGGGCAAAGGTTCTGCGAACGACATAAAAACCAAAACGTATCAGCGCCAGTGAACCTATGATGGGAAGCAGTAGGGTCAGCAGATGCGTATGCTGCCATTTAGCCAAAATCGCTCGGGCAATCAGTATAAATACCAGCGCCAGTGCCGGTGACAACACCCGGGTGAAACTTTCCACCCCCAGTTTGACAACATCAGAATCGGTTTCTTTGGTCGCCACGCTGCGCCTGAGCGTGCGTGACAAGACCCATGCAAGGCCAACACAGAACAGCACCACGCCCACCTGCCAGTAAAAATCCGGCTGGCCCACATCATTTGATAAATCAGACAATAAACTGGCGAGTAGTGGCGTGCTCATAGTGCGTGCTCAAGAGTGAATTTGGGATGCATCCCTGCCCCGTTGTATCCTGGGCAGGGATTGCTGGTGATCAGACTTTATTGCGTTCCATAATGGCGGCAAAGAAACCGTCAGTCTGGTGCAGATGCGGATAGAGCTTCAGGTAGTCGCCCATTTCCAGTTCGACTTTTTGTTCAGCCAGCACCTGGGATGCAGGCACCAGCGTAAAGTCAGCGTGTTCAGCCAGGAAAGCTTGGACGATGCCTTCATTTTCTTCATCAAGAATACTGCAGGTAGCATAGACCAGACGGCCACCCGGCTTCACCATGCGTGAAGCACTGGCGAGGATGGATGCCTGCTTGACGTTGAGTTCAGCCACGCCTTCCGGTGTCTGACGCCATTTGACATCGGGATTGCGGCGCAGGGTACCCAGACCACTGCAAGGTGCATCCACCAGCACGCGATCAAGCTTGCCTGCCAGGCGTTTGATCTTGGCATCTTTTTCATGGGCGATGACCACCGGATGCACATTCGACAAACCGCTGCGCGCCATGCGCGGTTTCAGCTTGGCCAGACGTTTTTCAGAAATATCAAAGGCATACAGGCGACCGGTGTTGCGCATCAATGCACCCAGTGCCAGCGTTTTACCACCGGCACCGGCACAAAAATCTGCCACCATTTCGCCGCGCTTGGCACCAACCAGTTGAGCCAGCAGCTGACTGCCTTCGTCCTGTACTTCTATCGTGCCATCCTTGAACAGTGGCAAATTTTGAATAGACGGTTTTTTTATTACACGCAAACCCGTGCTGGAATACGGTGTAGGTTCAGCAATGATGGGCGCCTGCGCCAGAGAAGCAATAACGGTATCGCGGTCACCCTTGATGGTGTTGACCCGCAAATCCAGCGGAGCCGGGGTATTGAGTGAAATGGCCAGCTTCAGCGCATCTTCTTCACCAAAGCGTTCCTGCAACTTGGTCCATATCCATTCAGGCAGGTTGGCCTTCATGGTCAGCGGCAAATGCGTGCGGTCAATTTCCATCACGCGTTGCAGCCAGGCGGTTTCATCTTCAGTCAGGCCACCTAGGGCATCGACACCAACGGCATCGGCCAGGCCCAGCAGGCTCAGGCGACGCATGGGTGAACCTATGCCAGATTCAGAAAAATTGGTGTACACCGATTTATTGCGCAACAAGCCATAAATAGCCTCCGCAATCACGCCGCGTTCACGTGAACCCAGGCGTGGGTGATCACGAAAATAACGCGACAAGGTGCCATCTGCCGGACCGGTAAAACGCAAAATCTCACGCAATACTTCTTCCGTGTTGACGAGAATGGCTGGAGGTAATCTCATGCTGCTTCCTTCTATATGCTGATATGACCCGGATGGGTCTTGTTACCATTTGGGACTGACACAAAGCAGCCACAGCGGCGTTACCACCCCTGGTTGTGACAACTTTGCGTAGGTCCCACTACTAATATTTACTGACTAAGTTGACTGACTACGCTGACTGACTGCGCTGACTGACGACAATACATCAATCCGTGATGCGGACACGATTGCCTTCTATACGCAATTTGCCTTCGACAAATTGTAGTACGGCACGTGGATAAATCTGGTGTTCCTGTTCCAGCACGCGGTGTGACAGGCTGTCTTCGGTGTCATCGTACAGCACAGGCACGGCGGCCTGGGCAACGATGGGGCCATGATCCAGCTCGGCAGTCACAAAATGTACCGTCACGCCATGCAGCTTGACTCCGGCATCAATTGCCTGCTGATGGGTTGCCAGGCCGATAAAGCTGGGCAACAGCGAAGGATGGATATTCAACATCCTGCCGGCATAGTGCTCAACAAAGCCTGCGGTCAGTATGCGCATAAAACCTGCCAGCACTACCAGGTCCGGGGCAAATTCATCAATCTTTGCCCGCAAGGCGGCATCAAATGCTTCGCGCGATGGGAATTGTTTGCTGACGACCACGGCAGTTGGTATGCCACGGCTGGCAGCATAATCAAGACCACCGGCATCGGCACGGTTACTGATGACGGCAGCAATTTGTGCTGGCCATTGCTGTTTTGCGGCTGCTTCAACGATGGCTTGCATATTGCTGCCACGACCAGAAATGAGGATAACAATCTTTTTCATGGCGGCATTGTACCGCTGACAGGGGTCCAGCCCCAAATAAAAATGCCGGATTCAGCCAACCGGCATGATGTCACTTAGCTGCGAAATCTGGCTTTTAGTGCCGATTTACTTACTCAAACGAGTAAAAAACCCGGAAAGCGACCTTTTTCTCCGCCCAAAAATCAGCGGCATCACGGAAGACATCGAGCAGGGTTTCTCTTGCTTCCCTGTCGAATTTTTGCGTATTTGGCAATTGTTCAATGACAATCACAAAACCTGGTTGCGTACCTGCCTTATAGATCATGTCGGTCAGACAATCAGACAGGGCATCAAAATTCCGGCAAAGTGGTTTGGGAAAACCAAAAGACAAGGCAATCTTGCCCAATACTTGCTGCTTGGTGACGGCGTCCAGGCAATAAGCATACAGAAAGTGCTGGCCCAGATGGGCCGCCTCTGCCTGCAGGTCAGGCACGCGAAACGCCCGTATCGACTGCACGACATTTGGCGCTACCGGTGCCAACAAACTCTCTTCTCCCTCTGTTGCTGAGATCATATTTACTCTTTAATTCGTCGAAAACTTTCGTAGTGGTCTTCTGTGTAATAGTATTCACCCGAAGTCTGCGGGTCTGCACCGGCAATAATGCGGCGCGCACCCCGATTGCGGGCACGTGGCGTTTTTACCGTGTATTCGTGGTAATAACCACGCTTTTGCTTGGGAAGTCTGGTTTCATAATTACCAAATACGACGCCGTCTTTATCGTAGGCGAATGGTCCGCCCTGCTTGATCAGCTTTAATGTCGTCTGCGCTTCTTTTGGCAATTCAGCAACATTGACATAGGCAATATTGGGCAAGCCGCCAGTGTCTTTCGCAAAAGACGTAGCAGCGAGCAAAGCAAGCGCCAGAAGTACCAGCCATTTTCTAAAAAATGTTGGATTTACCATGATTTTCAAATCCGCACATGCTTAAACAGGGCATAGAGTAACGGTTTGTCGATGATGAATCAACCATTGTTGCACTTGTTACAATGTGAAAATTCACGGTTTTGTCATATTTGTGACAGAAAAATACCTGTGGGAAATGAAGCACCGAAATACCCGCCAGAAGCGTCTGTCATGGCAAGTACACTTCAGTTTCCCGGCAGCATCAATCAAGCAATCAGGCATTCAGGCAGCTACCCGCCCTGCTGCGTCGGCATTAAAAAAGTGCAATACGTCGTCGCTGCGGGCACGGGTATCTCGCCTGCCGAGTTCTATCAGCTCTCGCGTATAGCTCGATTCAAACAGCAGGTAGGATGCCAGTGCCGAACCGCGCGCCTCGGTGGCACCGATACCGCCCAGCATGGTGCGGACAGGCAAAGGCAGACTTTGGGTATGGCGACTGGCAATTTCATCCAGCCTTTCGGACGGGGCAATGACCAGAATATCCACTGGACGCAAGGGCGTTTTTTCCAGCAATTCCGGCGGCAGCATGGACAGGGTTTTGTTGACCCGCATCAGCCTTTCTATATCTACCGCCAGGCTATCCAGAAAAATACTGGACAGGGCATGACCGGCGATTTGCGCCAGGCTGGGGTAACGTGCGGTTTCGGTACTGACGCTTGGTGGTTCGGCCAGACGACCGGCACCAACGATCATGATCTTCTTGGCACCCAGATGGATGGCTGGCGAAATCGGTGCCAACTGGCGCATGGAGCCGTCACCGCAATATTCCATGCGGCCACTCCAGTTCAGTGGCACGGCAGGAAAGATGAACGGTATCGCCGATGAGGCCAGCAAGTGCTGGACGCCGATAAAATCGCGCTGTGCCAGACGCTGGCTCCTGATCCAGGGTTCAATATCGGCCAAGGTCTGATAGAACGTCAGATGCTGCCCGGCGGTATAAGATGAAGCGGTGACCGCCAGAGCATGCAGGCTGCCGTTTTGAAAGGCGCTGTCAAGGCTGGACAGATCGAGCATACGCGTCAGCAGTGCTTCCAGCGGTGAATTGTCGAGCAGGGAATTGGGGGGGGCCTTGCGCCATTTGTTGAGCAACCAGCCAAACGACCACAGGGTCAGCCAGCGCGCCCCGCTACGCATCACGCCCAGCGAATCAGCCCGGTAGACTTGTGCTGCTTCAAAGTTTTCCCAGATATGCAGCATGCGCTTGAGCGCATCGCCAAAATCATCCGCACCACAGGCCAGCGCCGTCGCATTGATGGCCCCGGCAGAGGTGCCGCAGATGATACCAAACGGGTTTTCCGCCGGATGCCAGCCCGCCTCCGCCAGGATCGCCCCTATTTCATTCAGCACCCCAACCTGGTAAGCAGCACGCGCACCACCCCCGGTCAAGATCAATCCTGTCGCAGCGTTCTTGCTATTTGGTGTAGGCATAAAAAAAGGGCAAATCCAGATTTGCCCTAGTGTAGTAGCCCATCAGCAATTTGTCATGCTGCACGGCACAGTGAAACTGCTGCGCTCGGGAAATACAACATCCCTTCATTCGCTGATGGCGGAATTCAAAGATATCCACCGACATCCACTCGCTCATGAAGAATGCGGGCAATCCGAATTTCATGCTCACCTATCTCATAAAAAACCAGATGAGACCCAATCAGATGTAATCGGCAGCCATCAAACAAATCATCTCTGATACGGCCAATAGCCGGGTGGTTTGCCAGCAAGTGTATCCCCTGCTCTAATTTGTCTGCATACGCATCCATCTTATTTTCACCCCAGGTCTGAAGGGTATATTGCAAAATATCGCTCAGATCCTGTTGCGCCAAATCGGAAAGAACAACCGCAAAATTATGGGTTATCTGTTGTGACAAGAGGATTCACCTTGCGCCCTGTTTTTGCGTTTTTTATGGCTTTGGCTTTACTTGCATTCATGTCGAATACGGTCGTTTTTCCCCCATGCAGTTGGGCGACACCAAGTTCAAGTTCCTTACGCAAAAGCGTATGCTGATCACGCTGCTCCATCAAGCGCAAAGCTTCACGCACAACTTCACTAGCGTTGTTATACAAGCCACTTTCAACCTTGGCCTTCACCAAGGACTCCAACACTGGCGTCAAGCTAACATTCATAGCAGCATCCTCAAGAAAAATTCAGACACAAGAAGAATAACAAACTTTGTCAAAGTTTGACATAATTTTCCCAAATCAAGCTGATACTGCTGAATTACATTGCATGAAGTGCTGAGAAAGCAGAGCGAACGCCCTTAGCTTTGCAAGAAGTACAGCCACTTCCCCCGCACACTGAAACGCAGTAAGTGTTGAGAAAGCGTAGCGAGCGACGCTAGTTTTGATTAAGAAGCACAGTCGTACTCAGGTACGACGACGAATTTACAAAATAGCAGATCAAAAATCGCGCCGCGCAGTAGCTTTATCAACACTTACTATTTGGGCTGCATGCGAATGGCGCCATCTAACCGGATTGTCTCCCCATTCAACATCACATTTTCAATAATGGACTTGGCCAGGCTTGCATATTCATCCGGCTTGCCAAGGCGTGGTGGAAACGGAACCATCTTGCCCAAAGCATCCTGCACTTCTTGCGGCATGCCCAGCAGCATGGGGGTTTCAAAAATGCCTGGGGCGATGGTCATGACGCGGATGCCGCTGCGTGACAGGTCGCGTGCCATGGGCAGGGTCAGGCCGACGACGGCGGCTTTGGAAGAGGCATAGGCTGCCTGGCCGATCTGGCCGTCGTAGGCAGCGACAGACGCGGTGTTGATGATGATGCCGCGCTCGCCATGTTCAGCAGCTTCGGTCTTGCCCATGGCGTCTGCTGCCAGGCGGCACATATTGAAAGTCCCAATGAGGTTGATGTTGACTACGCGCTGGAATACATCCAGCGGATGTGGACCATCCTTGCCTACGGTCTTGATGGCAGGGGCAACACCGGCACAATTGATCAGGCCACGCAGGGTGCCCATGGACGTTGCGGCATCCACCACGGCTTTGCCATCGGCTTCGGAAGTCACATCACATTTGACGAACTTGCCAGCCAGTTCTGCCGCCAGTTGTTCACCGGCTTCAACCTGCACATCGGCCAGCACGACCTTGCCGCCATTGGCAACAATCATTCTTGCTGTTGCTGCACCCAGGCCGGAAGCACCGCCAGTAATAATAAATACATGGTTTTGAATTTGCATAATGGTCTCTTTCAATGAATGTTTTAATGAAGCAAGTTGATTGGGTTATGAAGATAAGGTCTCTTTTGTTTACGTTTACGTAAACGTCACATATTCTTATTGTAGCGAATATTCTTCCCAAGGCAAAAAGAAAAATGGCAGCGACTTTCTCGCTGCCATTTTTCATTGTTGATTGCTGTACAGCTAATTGCTTATCTACCTCTGACCTACCCTCTAACCTGCTCTCTTACCTGCCCTACTTTCTACTTACTGGCAGATGCCGGTTCACCCATGGGCGGAGGTGGTGGCACATCCATCGGGGCCGATGCAGCAGACGCTGCTGCCGGTGGCACGACCGGAGCAGTAACTGATGCCGATGCCGAAGCCGCCGGTGCAGCCATTTGCGCCGGCGGGCTGGCATGGCTGCTGGCCGCATCGGATGTCGTACCCGTAGCAGGCAACAAAGGTACCAGCAACAGAGCGACAATGTTGATGATCTTGATCAGCGGGTTGACTGCCGGGCCAGCAGTATCCTTGTACGGGTCACCAACGGTATCACCCGTCACGGCAGCCTTATGCGCGTCAGAACCCTTGCCGCCAAAATGACCATCTTCTATGTATTTCTTGGCATTGTCCCAGGCACCGCCGCCGGTAGTCATGGAAATGGCCACGAACAAGCCCGTGACGATAGTCCCCATCAGCAGGCCGCCCAGTGCTGCCGGCCCTAACAACATCCCGACCAGAATGGGCACGATGACAGGCAACAGTGAAGGAATGATCATTTCCTTGATGGCCGAGGTGGTCAGCATATCGACCGCCTTGTCATACTCGGGTTTGCCGGTGCCATCCATGATGCCCTTGATTTCCTTGAACTGGCGGCGCACTTCCACCACTACCGCACCCGCTGCGCGGCCCACTGCTTCCATCGCCATCGCGCCAAACAGGTAAGGAATCAGGCCACCGATAAACAGGCCAACGATGACTTGCGGGTTGGACAGATCAAACGAGGTACTCTTGCCGACTGAATCCAGGGCATGGGTGTAATCGGCAAACAGCACCAGCGCAGCCAGACCGGCAGAACCAATTGCATACCCCTTGGTGACGGCCTTGGTGGTGTTGCCGACGGCATCCAGCGGGTCGGTAATGGCACGCACAGACGCTGGCATTTCCGACATTTCGGCAATGCCGCCAGCATTGTCGGTAATCGGGCCATAGGCATCCAGGGCAACGATGATGCCCGCCATGGACAGCATGGACGTGGCCGCAATGGCGATGCCATACAGGCCAGCAAGCTGGAAGGACACCAATATCGCTGCACACACCGCCAGCACCGGCCAGGCCGTCGATTTCATCGATACGCCCAAACCGGCGATGATGTTGGTACCATGCCCTGTGGTCGAAGCCTGGGCCACATGCTGCACAGGTTTGAAATCGGTGCCGGTGTAATATTCAGTGATGTAGACCATCAGACCGGTGAGGACGATACCGACCAGGGCCGAGCCCATCATTTTCATGCGCATGGCTTCATCCGGCCAGACTTGCCAGGTGACGACGGCAAAACCGATCAGTGACAAGCCGGCAGCCCACCACAGACCAGTGTACAGGGCCGACATGATTTTCTTGCCAGCCTTGGCCTTGACCATGCTGCAACCGACAATAGAAGCCAGGATAGACACCGCGCCCAGCAACAAGGGGTAGACGATGGCTTCGGTCACATTGGTGGTCACCACCAAAGCGCCCAGCAGCATGGTGGCAATCAGGGTCACTACATAGGTTTCAAACAGATCGGCGGCCATACCGGCGCAGTCACCGACATTGTCGCCAACATTATCGGCAATCACGGCGGGGTTGCGCGGGTCATCTTCAGGAATACCCGCCTCGACCTTGCCGACCAGGTCAGCGCCCACGTCGGCACCCTTGGTGAAGATACCGCCACCCAGACGGGCGAAGATGGAGATCAGCGAGGCACCAAAAGCCAGACCAATCAGCGGTTTGATGACGTCATGCTGGGTCAGCGCACTGCCAGCCGCGTTGGCCACCAGCACCCAGTAAAAAATGGTCACCCCCAGCAAGCCCAGACCGACCACCAACATGCCGGTAATCGCGCCGCCCCTGAATGCGACATCCAGGGCTTCGTTCATGCCTTTGGTCGCTGCCTGGGCGGTCCTGACATTGGCCCGCACGGACACATTCATGCCGATGAAGCCGCAGGCTCCGGACAGGAATGCGCCAATAAAAAAACCGATAGCGGTGATCAGGCCCAGACCGGGCATGGCGGCAATGGCAACAAACAGCACCACGCCGACGATGGCAATAGTGCGGTATTGCCTGGCCAGGTAGGCAGCCGCGCCCTGTTGAATAGCAGCGGCAATTTCCTGCATACGCGCATTGCCGGGGTCCTGTTTCAGGATCCAGCTACGCGATATCAGGCCATACAGTACTGCAATGACTCCACATGCGATGACAAACCACAGACTTGCTGCCATGTTGACTCCTCCTGTTGTTATGGGCATGTCTGCCTGGGGGGCGAGCATGCTTTTTTGACGACAAAGTAAAACAAGGACATTTCTTCATTCTTACGATGCCGGGGCATCAGAACCAAAACAGTTCATGGATAAGGATGAAACCTGCACACTGCGAAACTTGTACGTTGCCCATATTTTTGGAGTGACATGAAGGTGTCATGACATGGCCAGGGCTGACCAAAAAAAAAGCGGACCATCAAGTCCGCTTATTAAAACTTATTCTGCCAGCGCAGCAAAAGCGCTGTCGCGGATGGATTCTACCGGTCCGACGCCAGCGATCTTGCGATATTTAGGCGCACCTGGCGCACCGGATTTAGCCCAGTCACCATAGTAAGACAATAGCACTTCGGTTTGTTCGTGATACACCGACAGGCGTTTCTTGACGGTTTCTTCCTTGTCGTCGTCACGCTGTATCAGTTCTTCACCGGTGACATCATCCTTGCCTTCCACTTTGGGAGGATTGAATTTGACATGGTAAGTACGGCCAGAACCAGGGTGAACACGACGGCCGCTCATGCGGTCGATGATCGCTTCATCCGGCACATTGATTTCCAGTACATAATCTATTGTGACGCCAGCATCCTTCATCGCATCTGCCTGTGGCGTGGTGCGTGGAAAACCATCGAACAGATAACCATTCGCGCAATCATCCTGTTTCAACCTGTCTTTGACCAGACCGATGATGATGTCATCAGACACCAGGCCGCCTGCATCCATGACCTTTTTGGCTTCCAGACCCAGCGGCGTGCCTGCCTTGACTGCAGCACGCAACATGTCGCCAGTGGAAATTTGAGGAATGTTGAATTTTTCTTTAATGTAATTGGCTTGTGTACCCTTGCCGGCACCCGGCGCTCCCAACAAAATAAGACGCATTTTTGATTTCCTAAGACGAGTTTGAATTTTTTGTGTATGTAGTTATCAGAACCACCATTGCTTCATGGTCGACTCTGCCATTTTGCTTTTTTTCTTATTTAGCAGTGATAACACAGTATCTTTTCACGAAACTTACCACAATTTTCCCGTTTCTTGATGCTTTGCCACGAAATCCGGGGTAAGTTCGCCGTTTTTTTATTTCTTATCAGTAAAGAATTGCCTGACCCGCTGCAAGTCTTCTGCCGTGTCCACCCCTGGTGCGGGGCTGGAAGCGGTCACGTGGACGGCAATTGCATAGCCATGCCACAAGACCCGCAATTGTTCCAGTGCCTCGATTTGTTCCAATGGAGAAATAGAAAGTTGCGGATATTTTTTTAAAAAATCGTTGCGGTAGGCATACAAACCTATATGGCGCAAAGGCGCATAGCCTGCCGGAAACTCAGTACGGCTGACGGCGAATGCATCCCTGTGCCAGGGAATGGTGGCGCGCGAAAAATACAGGGCACGGCCATGCCTGTCCAAAACCACCTTGACGACATTCGGGTTGAAACCGTCATCTACACCGTGGATGGGGTGGGCAGCAGTTGCCATGGGTACACCGGCATTCACCAAAGCGGCAGTGGCGGCAATCAAGGCCGGATCTATCAAAGGCTCATCACCCTGCACATTGACGATGACGGCATCATCCGCCAGGTTCATGCTGGCAGCGACTTCCGCAATGCGGTCGGTGCCGGATGGATGGTCGGCGCGCGTCATGCAGACCGGCACTCCATGAGCCTGGCAGGCTGCAACGATGTCGGCATGGTCGGTTGCGACCATGATGGCGCTGGCGCCGGATTCCAGTGCGCGTTCCGCCGTGCGTACCACCATGGGTTTGCCGCCGATATCGGCCAGCGGTTTGTTTGGCAGGCGGCTGGACGCCAGCCTGGCCGGTATGATTGCAATAAAGCTCATGCGTAGCTATCCAGACTCAAGTTCAGATTCAAGTTCAGATTCAAACCAAAAATCATTCAGACTCTGGCTGACACTTCTTCCGGCGTCAGTGCCCGGGCCTGGTCTGCCCACATGATGGGGATATCATCCCTGACCTGGAAAGCCAGTCTGTCTCCATAGCAAATCAATTCCTGGCTGGCTTTGTGGTAGACCAATGGTCCCTTGCACAAAGGGCAAACCAAGACATCAAGCAGACGTGCGTCCATGCTTTTTCTCCGAAATCTTTTGTATCAGCGATGCGGCAAAGCCGGCATCGAGTTCTGCTTCCACCGGCACGACCCAGATACGGGTATCGTCCAGCAAAGCTGCAATTTGCCTACATTTTACTGCATCCTTTTCCGTGATCAGGATGCATTCTGCATCAGCCCGGCTAAAACTCTGCGCGTCATAGGCATGATGATCAGGAAAAGCCAGCCCCTGACACACCAGACCCTGGCCCGCCAGCATGTCAAAAAAACGCTGAGGATTACCGATACCGGCGGCGGCTACCAGTCGCTTACCACTAAAATCGATCAGGGGCTTTTGCTGCTGCCTGTCATTCAGGCGATAGGCTGCCCCGGGCTGCAAGCACATGCGTATCGCATCTGCCGGTACGCCAGGCACTGCCGTGCTGCTGCCAGCGGGCAGATTAGGTATATTACAAACCGTAAAATCACGGCTGCGCTGCACCGGTTCACGCAGGGGGCCAGCAGGCAGCAGCCAGCCATTGCCGACACCGCGCTGGTCAAACAGAATAATTTCAACATCACGTGCCAGCGCATAATGCTGCAAGCCGTCATCAGCCACAATCACATCTACCTGTGGATGAGCTGCCAGCAAAGCCTGGCCTGCCATCACCCGGTTGCGCCCTACTGCCACCGGGCACTGGGCACGTTCGGCAATCAGCAAGGGTTCATCGCCCACCACTTGTGCACTGGAATGCGGGCCAAGCAGGCTAACGTTATCGGCTTCAGCGCCATAACCACGCGAAATCACGCCCGGATGCCAGCCAGCCTTGCGCAATTCCTGCACCAGCCAGATCACCAGCGGCGTCTTGCCGGTACCGCCAACGAAGATATTGCCCGCCACCACCACCGGCACCGCCAGCCTGGTCTGCGGCTTGTAACCCATGACAAACAGGCCAAAGCGAAACGTCACCAGCAACTGGAACAGTTTGGACAGTGGCCACAGCAGACATGCCAGCACACCGCGCTTTTGCCAGGCTTTCAACAACAGGCTTTCCATGCGGGTTCCCATGCCATGTTCAAAAAAAGAAACCGGGGAGCGATACACACTCCCCGGCTAGCTGAATAGTTGAATAAACGATACAGACGCTGCCGGTGCTGTGTCCTTATATTGTGCCCTTATTTGGACCTGGCCGATGCCTGCGCCGCAAATGTAACCTTGGCCAGGCCAGCCAGACGTGCAGCTTCCAGCACATCAATCACAGACTGGTGCGTAGCTGCACGGTCAGCGTTAATAATGACGACCGGGTCAGGCTGGTTGCCAGTTTTGGCCGGATCGAGTGCACCTGCCGCTTTTTTCAAATCTTCTGCCAGCGTCACAGTATCAAGGAAAGACACGGCCTGGTTATTGATTTTGTAGCGGCCCTGGGCATCAATACCGATATCGATCTGGTTAGGCTTGTCCTGCGCCTTTTCGGCATCTGCCGTAGGCAGGGTGATCTGCAATTCGGTAAAACGGCTATAGGTCGTGGTCACCATCAGGAAAATCAGGATGACCAGCAACACGTCAATAAACGGGATCAGGTTGATTTCAGGCTCTTCCCTGCCCTTTCCTTTACGAAAATTCATGACTACTTCCTGGCGCTGTGGACAACATCAACAAACTTGATGGCCTGTTGCTCCATATCCACCACGATACTGTCCACCAGGGCCCGGAAATGACGCCAGAACACCATCGCAGGCATAGCGATCATCAAACCAAAGCCGGTGTTGTACAGTGCCACGGAAATACCATGCGCCAGTTGTGCCGGGTTGGCACCTGAAGCATTTTGCGAACCGAAAATTTCTATCATACCGACGACAGTACCAAACAGCCCCATCAAAGGTGCCAGCGAAGCGATTGTACCGAGCGTCGTCAGGAAACGTTCCAGATCATGGGCAACGGCGCTGCCGGCTTCTTCTATCGACTCTTTCATGACATCACGTGGTGCATTGACATTGCGCAAACCGGCTGCCAGCACCTTGCCCAGTGGTGAATTGCCCGCCAGTTGCTGTATCACTTCGGGTTTGACCTTGCCGGCCTGATATACGCGGATAACTTCATCCAGCAATGTCGGTGGCAAGATACGACTACGGCGCAAAGACAGACTGCGTTCGATGATTAATGTCAGCGCAATAACTGAAGCAATCAGCAACAAATAAATTGGCCAGCCTGCGGCTTGAATGATGGCGAACAAATTAACTCCTTGAAGGTTCCTAAATCCAAGCCCGCAATGTAGCGCGTTGTTTGTCTGCGGGCAAGAGCCGTCAGCAAAAAACTCTGCACAAAATTTATCACCTTCGACCACTGTTTTGCACAAAATCTGTGTGCAAGCTTGTGGATAAGTCTGTGCAATTCAACTAAACCCATGATTTGTATGGTTTTTTCAGCCCTGCCAAAGAAATAGGCACAGCCAATCTGTGGATATATTGTTATTTTTCAGCCCGTTCCGGGGCGTGGTTCTGCACATAATATGTGGACAAGTTTGTGCAAAAGCCGGGTACAGTTTGCCAAGCCCATGATTTCAAAGAAGATTATCGCCATGCCAATAATTTAGGCATAAGGCGTATTTGGGGCTTTTCTGCACAAGTTTTCAGCAAACAAAAATTCCTGTGGAAAACCCCTTTTGTTTTGCACAAAAAATGTGGACAAGATTGTGCATTACCCACGGCAAACGCGCTAAGCCCATGATTTATATACAGGATTATCCACTGCCAGAAAAACAGGCAAATCGCTCATTATCGGGTTTTCCACAGCGATTTGCTCACTCCGGGGTGTAAAAGTGTGTAAAACAGCAACGTCAAAAATATACGCTGGGGACAAAACCCATGTTTTGCACAAATTATGTGGACAAGATTGTGAAAAAGCCGTGGAGATGTGATCAAGTCATTGATTTATAATCAAAAAATTGTCGCGCCCAAAAAAGTGGCAGTTAGCATAAACAGTGGGAAATAAATATTTAATTGCCTTATTTGACATTTTTTACCTGCATAAACCCGCTTTCTGCACAAAATGTGTGGACAAGTTTGTGTAAAAGCACAGGGAAACATCCTAAGCCATTGATTTTATTCGACATTACTTCAGTGCCAATATTTTGAGCATATCCGGCCCTGGCTGCTGGCAAAAAGTTTTCAACAGCTTAATCACAATTTCTGTGGATAAGTTTGTGTACAAGCTTGGCAAATCACCGCAAGGTCCTTGATTTGAAAGAGAATTTTCATATTGCCTTATTCTTTTGCAGATTGATTCATATTAAAAATCAATGACTTAGAAGCTAAACTTTCATTTCTTTTGACATTGCAGAGGCAAAATGACATGCTGATGACCAATCCACGCTTCTGTGGACAGAATTTACGCCGCCAAGCTTTATGAATACTGATTCTCGTTTTGCAAACCCAGTAAACACGCCATCTGTAATGACAGTTTCGGCGCTGAACCAAGCTGTGGCGCAGCTTTTGGAACGCAACCTGCCGCTGACATGGGTTTCCGGTGAAATATCCAACTTTACCCGCGCCGCTTCTGGGCATTGGTATTTCACACTGAAAGACAATGCGGCCCAGGTCCGGGCGGTGATGTTTCGTGGCCGCGCCCAATATGCCGACTTCCAGCCCAAAGAAGGCGACAAGGTCGAAGTGCGTGCCCTGGTCACCCTGTATGCACCACGCGGTGATTACCAGCTCAGCGTGGAAGCCATACGCCGCGCCGGTGTCGGCAATCTGTATGAAGCCTTCTTGCGCCTGAAAGCGCAACTGACACAGGAAGGCCTGTTTGATGCCGACCGCAAGCGCCCCCTGCCAACATTCGTGCGCACCATAGGCATCGTCACCAGTCCGCAGGCCGCCGCCTTGCGTGACGTACTGACCACCTTGCAACGACGTGCACCACATGTCAACGTCATCCTGTACCCGACCCCGGTGCAGGGTGAAGGTGCTGGCTCAAAAATAGCGCAGGCCATCGCTTCTGCCGCTGCGCGTGAAGAATGTGATGTACTGCTGGTCTGCCGTGGTGGCGGCAGCATGGAAGACCTGTGGGCCTTCAATGAAGAGATTGTCGCCCGCACCATCGTCAACTGCCCTATGCCCGTAATTGCCGGCATCGGCCATGAAACCGACTTCACCATTGCTGATTTTGCCGCTGATGTGCGCGCCGCCACCCCAACGGCAGCAGCCGAACTGGCAGCCACACCACGAAGTGAATGGATGCAGCTATTACAGCGCCAGGCTCAGTTGCTCAGCCGCAGCATGCACAGGCGCCTCGATCATCACGCCCAGACCCTGGACTGGCAAAGCCGCCGCTTGCTCAGCCCCAAAGCGGCGATTGCTGCCCGCCGCCTGCATGTTACCCAACTGGCGCGCTCACTCAGCTATACCGCCAGCACCAGCCTGAATCAGGCCAGGCATGAACTGGCACAATTGAAGCAAGCCTGGCAGGCGCAACGCCCTGGCGTCGCCACACCCAGGCTGATACTGGCCGAATGGCAGCGACGCCTGCAAAATGCCGCCAAACGCCATCAGGACACCAATCGCCAGCAATTGCAAACCCTGCAAGCCCAACTGGAAATGCTGAACCCCCAGCGCACGCTGGAACGCGGTTATGCCATACTCAGTGATCATAAAGGCAAGGTCTTGCGCAATACCGCTGAACTGAAACCGCAAACCCTGTTACAGGTAAGACTGGCCGAGGGTACTGCGGATATAGGCATCAGCAGCGTACAGGCCAGCCTGGATTGAAGGCGGACTGGCGAAAAAAAGCGCCAGCCTGGTTGAAACTCATCCACTTGATCATTTTGGAAAGTAGCAGGCCCCTTTGCATCAGTCTGCGTGCAAGCTTTTGTACAAAAGCTTACAATGTTGGTCTGGCTTTTCCGGATTGCCGGAAATGGATAGACTCACTATAAAAGGACGCGATATGGAACATACCTTACCGGCACTGCCCTATGCACTGGACGCTCTGGCTCCACATATTTCCAAAGAAACGCTGGAATATCACTATGGCAAGCATCACCAGACCTATGTGACCAATCTGAACAACCTGATCAAGGGTACAGAATTTGAAAATTCCACACTGGAAGAAATCGTCAAGAAATCTTCTGGCGGCGTGTTCAATAATTCAGCCCAGATCTGGAACCACACTTTCTACTGGAACGGCCTGAAACCTGAAGGCGGCGGCGCACCAAGCGGCAAACTGGCTGATGCCATCAATGCCAAATGGGGTTCTTTCGATGCATTCAAAGATGCATTCACCAAGTCTTGCGTAGGTAACTTCGGTTCTTCCTGGACATGGCTGGTCAAAAAAGCCGACGGCACACTGGATATCGTCAACACATCCAATGCAGCCACACCACTGACAACAGCCGACACACCGCTGCTGACTTGCGATCTGTGGGAACACGCTTACTACATCGACTACCGCAATGCACGTCCAAAATACCTGGAAGCATTCTGGGCACTGGTTAACTGGGATTTTGCGACAGCAAACCTGGGCTGAGCCAGCTTGTCATGATGCCAGCATCGTGACATACGCGTAACATATGCGTAACAGATGAAAAAAAACCTGCGCTTGCACAAGCATCGCAGGTTTTTTTTCACCCATCGTTTCATGTGGATGTGCGAAGATCATGCCTCTTCACGGGTTGACGGATAATCATTCTGAACAACTCTTTGCCACTACTTACATCCATGCATACCAAAGCCTCACCCCTGTTACGCTTCCTCCCCGCCATTTTCATTTTCATCTGGGCATCCGGTTACGTGGTTGCCAAATATGGCCTGCCCTATGCCGAGCCGCTGACGTTTTTATGCCTGCGTTACCTGGGCGTGATCATCTTCATGCTGGTGCTGGCACTGGCCATGCGCGCCCCCTGGCCAGAACGCCGTGCCTGGTTACCCATCGCGATTGCAGGCATCATGATGCAGGCCATGTATCTGGGCGGCATCTGGTGCGCCGTCAAGCTCGGCATGCCGGCAGGTGTAGCCGCGTTGATCGCCAATACCCAGCCCATTTTCACGGCCTTGCTGGGCCCCGCCATCGGTGAACGCATTTACGGCAAACAATGGGCCGGGCTGGCACTCGGCATTTGTGGCGTGGCACTGGTGGTGGCAAATAAAATATCGGTCATCGGCCTGTCTGGCAGCAGCGTGGCACTGGCTGTCATGGCACTGACTGCAATGACCATAGGCACGCTGTATCAGAAAAAAACATGCCCCAGCTTTGATGTCAGGACCGGGCAAGTCATACAGTTTGCCGCTTCCCTCATCGTCACTCTGCCGTTTGCGCTGATGCTGGAAACCCAGACCATCATCTGGACACCGCAATTTTTTGCTGCCATGGCCTGGTCGGTATTTGTCTTGTCCGGCGTTGGTATCTCGGTGCTGTTCATCATGATACGGCATGGCGAAGCCACCAAGGTCACCAGCTATATGTACCTGGTGCCAGCAGTCACTGCCGCCATGGCCTGGCTGATGTTTGGTGAAAAGCTGACAATGACAGCGATACTTGGCATGGTCGTGGCACTGGCCGGTGTAGCGCTGGTGGTGAGGCCGGCAAAATAAGAAAACAAGAAAAGACAAGGAAAGACGCGCAACAAGAGCTTGCTGCGCGTCTGTTTCATATTTAGCTCACATCCTTTTTCTGCCGCAGGAAGACGGCAACTGCCAGCATGGCGATACCGATGATGGCACCTACCCATAGCTCGGATTTTCCCAGCATCTCCAACGACGGCCCATACATATCCCCTGACCAGGCAGTGAGGGAGTGAGCATAGTCAATTTGCGGGCTGTCGACTTTCTGATAAGCGATCCACGACGCAGGAAGAATGCTCATCAAACCACGACCGATGATATTGAAGTTCAACCAGCGAATATTCAAACCCAGATCCAGATTCTTACTAACTATGTAGATCAACCATACTGTCAGCATCGGTATGCATATTGCCCAAAGGATGGGTTTGGCTTTGGCCCAGGCTGACACCATCATCAACCAGCCAACCGTAGGCAAAGCCCACAGCATATAAACTGGCAAAAGCGAGATCATTTTCAAAGGCGTCAGTAACATATCACTGTCCTTGAAAGCTGCGCTGAATACATTCGTCTGGATACCACTCGTTTGCAAGCGTATGCCAAAACTCAAAAAGATCGGTATGCCAGCGATCAGGGAAAACACCAAAGTCGCGAGCGGAAACAACAACAAGGCAAATAGCACTTTGGACAGAACAGTGGTAGTTCCCGAGACCGGCATCGACTTCCAGAACAGCACACTTCTGTCATCCCGCTCATTATATAAAGAGCCCAGACAATACACGCCAATGAGTATGGGCAAAAGTACCCCGAGCAGCGACAATGGCAGATAAAAAGATTCGTTAAGCCCCTTGATCACATAACTGATCTGCGCTGCAGTCATGACCGCAGGCTCTACAACCTGCCCTTCAAATTGATAGCTGGGCCTGCCCCTGAGTGAGGCAAACACGATCACCAGCAGCGCAGCCACCGCTGCATTTGACCAGAGGAGCATGGCCTTGTTTTCCCAATACTCACGGCGTATCAACCACATCAGTTTTTTCATGCTTGCACTCCTTTCATGGTGGCGAGATAAATTTCTGCAATGCCCGGCTGGCGAATGTCACCCAGGGCACGCAATATGTCTGTACCTACGTTTTCAAACAGCATCGCTGATTTGCCGAAAACCGTACGCTGGCTTAATGGTTTCAAAGCCGTCGCCTGCGCTATCCGATCCGGGCTGATCAAGACCTCGACAAAGCGTTCTGCCAGTTGCTCCATGCTGGTATCGAGCACGATTTTTCCTTCATCGATGAAGATCACATCGCTGAGGATATGCTCGACCTCTTCCACCTGATGGGTGGTGATGACGATGCACTTGTTTTCATCAAAATAATCTTCCAGCAGATTTTGATAAAACTGTTTGCGGTACAAAATATCCAGGCCTAAAGTCGGTTCATCCAGCACCAGCAATTTCGCGTCGATAGCCATAATCAGGGCAAGGTGCAATTGCGCCACCATGCCCTTGGACATGGCCTTGACCTTCATGTTTGGCTTCAACTTGGTATGGGCGATATATTGTTCAGCTCTGGCACGGTTGAATTTGGGGTGTACACCTTCGACAAAGGCAATCGCATCCTTGACTTTGAGCCAGCGCGGCAGAATAGCCACATCGGCGATGAAGCAGACATCATTCATCAGCGCATCTCGCTGGGTGCGTGGGTCCAGGCCCAGCACCTGCATGTCGCCATCAAAATCACCCAGGCCCAGTATCGCCTTGAGTGTCGTGGTCTTGCCTGAACCATTCGGCCCTATCAGGCCGACGATGCGACCGGGTGCAATCTCAAAATTCAGGTTATCGAGTACACGCTGTTTTCCATATTGCTTGCTGATGTTGCGGGCTGAAATAACGCTATTCATTCTGCTGTTCTGAGAGGTATCCGCTACGCTGTTCATTTGGCTTCTCCCTTATCCTGCAAGCCCGGCAATTGCTGCACATCCAGCCCCAGTCTGCGTATGCGTTCCAGCATGGCTGGCCATTCTTCATCAATGAAACGCTGGCGTTCATTTGCCAGTAATTTATCGAGCGCTGTTGCTGTCATATACATGCCCACCCCTCTTCGTTTTTCGACCAATTCTTCATCCACCAATTCCTGATACGCCTTCAGGACGGTGATAGGATTGAGCTGATACTCTGCCGCAACCTGTCTTACCGAAGGCAAGGCATCCCCCGGCTTTAACAAGCCGTCCAGCATCATGCCCAGCACGCGCTGTTTCAATTGCCGGTAAATCGGCGTCTGATCGTTCCAGTTAACACTCATGCTTGCACCTTCCTTTATGGACTATGTGAGACAACACGAATCCCGCTTATCTCGTGTCTCACCATTTGTCGATTAGTGTTGTAGTTAACTATAACACCAACTCAATACTTTATGCACAAGTTTTTTTGAGGGCTATGACAAGACTTACCTGACGTGGCAAACTTAGAGGTTGTTGCAAAATTAATCTGGCGTTGTTGCGTTGCCTTGGCGTACTAAAGTACTGTCTGCGGCAACGACGCCTAGCCAGCTTAATTTTGCAACAGCCTCTAGCTCACTTTCCTGCATCTTTGATACGGACATTCACCATGCGTCACCTGAAGTCACTGCTCTGCCTGTTCTTACTATTGGCATTAACGGCAACAGCCCATGCTGATTGCCAGCCAAATTCAGCTCTGCACAATGAGTTGAAAGCCCTTAAAGCGGATGGCTGGAAACTGGCCGACGATGACAAGCGCCAGCAACTGGCACTGTCAGCAGCAGACTGCCTGGGTGTGAGCAACCCGGAACTGCGGGACGAACTGGCCTTTGACGCGCTGTCAGCATGGATGCGCGCCGAGAAACTGACAGAGCCTACCCTGACTGCCCTGCGTATCAGGATGCTGAATGCCGTGCAGGCACCCGCAGCAGAAGAAACCAGCTTCCTGCGCCCGTTTGCCATCCTGACACTGGCCGAACTGGTACGTGTGGACAGGCGCAAACCCTACCTGACAGCAGAAGAACGTATAGACATCGTCAATGCCGGCAGCCATTACCTGACTAACCTGCGTGACTATCGTGGCTTTGATGAAAAAGAGGGCTGGCGCCACGGCATTGCCCACAGCGCCGACCTGATGCTACAACTGGCGATGAATCCTGCGATAGAAAAACCGCAGCATGAAACCATGCTGACAGCCATCACTACGCAAATTGCGCCTTCCACACATTTTTATCAATATGGCGAAGGCGTGCGCCTGATGACAGCGGTGTTTTTTCTGGCAAAAACACCCAGCTTCGGCATGCGCGACTGGAATGTATGGTTCAATAAACTGATGGAAAACAGCATACAAGCCGGTCCGTATACACAGGCAAGGCTGGCACAAAGACATAATGTCAGCTCCTTTTTGCTGCCACTGTATTTTTCTGTCAGAGAGAACACCGATCCGGTAATGAAAGAAAATTTCTTGCCGGCGTTGCGGGAAGCATTGCGCAAGGTAAATTAAAACGCCCTTACGCTCATAACAAGGACCATTCTGCGGCACCGCGTGCATGAATGGCCGTCGTATCAAACAGAGGCACGCCGGCATCTTCCTGGCTGACCAGCAGGCAGATTTCGGTACATCCGAGGATGATGGCTTCGGCCCCGTTCTCTATCAGCCCCGCCATGATGCGGCGATAATGCTCACGCGAAGCTGCATTGATTTTACCCAGGCACAGTTCTTCGTAAATGATCTGATGCACGATGTCACGGTCGGCAAGCGCTGGTACCAGCACTTCCAGGCCATGCTGACTATGCAGGCGTTCACGATAAAAATCCTGCTCCATGGTAAAGCGCGTGCCCAGCAAACCCACCTTGCCAAAGCCGGCCAGCTTGATGGCTTGCGCAGTCGGGTCGGCAATGTGAAATAGCGGAATGGCCACCGCAGACTCAATACTGGCTGCCAACTTGTGCATGGTATTGGTACACAGCACCAGAAAATCTGCACCCGCCAGTTCCAGCGAACGGGAAACCTGTGCCAGGATGAGGCCAGCGGCATCCCAGTCACCCGCCGATTGCAGTTTTTCTATCTCATGAAAATCCACACTGTACAAAATGATCTTGCCCGAATGCAGGCCGCCCAGTTTTTCCTTGATGGTTTCATTGATTTGCTTGTAATAAGGTATCGTTGATTCCCAGCTCATGCCGCCTATCAGGCCTATGGTTTTCATCGCAACTCCTGTAATTTGATTTGATTTCTACGTTTGATTCCGGCTCTATAATAGGCAGACCGCTTTTTCTACGCTATCAGGAAATTTCAGCAGGAAGCTTTAGCCATGAAGATGGAAACAAACTGGGCCACACTTGAATTATTGCCTGCCGCGCCCTATTCAGTGAATGGTGTATCGTACTGCCCCAGCCTGGGCCTGGCATTTGCACGCCAGACCGGTGTACACGCCATAGACAGCGATGTGCGCCAGGACTTTGATGCCTGGCCCGGTGACCTGGCCCTTGCTGCGACTGGTTTGCCGGTGTTTTCAGAATCATCTCATGGGGGTGAATATCTGCTGATGCATGTCACCAAACCAGACTTGCAGCCTGACTTGCATACCACTTTGCCGCGCCAGATCTTCCGTGGCGACAAACAGGCTGTAACGCTGGCCATGCAATTACGTTATCTGCTGCATCAGACAAATTGTGATCCTCTGCTTCTGGAAGAAAAAGCAGGATTGTTTTTACAACGCGGCCTTAAGCTTGCATCATTGGCAAGCCAGCACAGTGCCACTGCCAATGATTATGCGGCTGATCGCACATTGCATGGACGCATACTCGACTACATCGAAGATAGCCTCGATACCCAGATTCATCTGGAAGAATTGGCATCATTGGCAGACATGCCCTTGTTACGTTTCTTGCGCAGTTTTACCCATGCCACGGGCAGCACACCCCATGCCTACATTACCGAACGCAGGTTGCAAAAAGCCAGGCACTTGCTGAAGAATAGCAATGCAAGCATCGCCGATATCGCTGCGGATTGTGGTTTTGCACATCAATCCCATCTCGGCAGTCACTTTAAATCCAGGCTGGGTGCTAGCCCCCTTCAATACCGCAAATCAGCGCTGATTCAAGCAAAAAACTGAACCGATCCGCGTTCAGACAATGCAAAAGCAAATTTTCTACCGATTTTCATCGAAAACATTTTCCTGAGGAACTGTTTTCACAGACATTTGTCTATGGAAAATGCGTTAATTTCGTCTATTGCTTGATAACATCGCTATTTGCGCATCACCTCTTTATCCACCCCATACCTGCTAATTAAACTAAAACCAAGGTTCTTACTATGTCTCCGAAAATTCTCACTGTCAGTATTGCGCTTGCTTTCAGCGGCGCGGCCAGTCTGCTGTTGCCGCAAGAAACGGCACAGGCTGCACCGGCAGTATCCGCTGTTGCCAATGTTGCCAAAATCAAGCCAGCCGACCTGACGCTGGAGCAGGTATACCGCGCCAAAGGCTATGCAGGCCAGCCAGCGCGCGTGATTCAGTTCAGTAAGGATGGCCGTTACCTGGCCTACACCTGGAATCCTTTCGGTGAAAATGGTTTTGATTTATATGTGCATGACACCCAGACCGGTGAAACCAAACGCATTACCTCACCCGCCCTGATGAAAACCTACGATGCGCCAGAAGACTGGGAACGCTTCGACAAAAAAGCCGCACAAAAAGAAAAAGAAGAAGCCGAACGCCAGGCCAAAGCCGAAGCCCAGGCCGCTTATCTGCGTGGTGAAAAAGTTAACCTGATGCAGTGGGAAGAAGCCGCGCTGGAAGAGGTCAAGCGTGAACTGGCTGAGAAAAAAGCCAAAGACGCCGCTAAAAAAGCAGAAACCGATGCCGAAGCCGCAAGGGAAAAAGCGGCTGCGGCAGCAGCTAAAACCGGTACCGCCAGCGTAGCCAAAGCCGACGGCGACAAGAAAGACGAAAAGAAGGATGAAAAGAAAGACGACAACAAGGTAAAAGAAGTCTGGGAACTGCGTGACGAACTGAAAAAGAAACTCGAAAAAGAAAAGCTCAAACCCACTGACCTCTACCCTGGCGTCGATGCCCTGGTCTGGGCAAATAAAAAGAATGAACTGATCTTCCAGTACCGTGGCGACCTGTTCCGCCTGAACGCGGCTGACGGCAAGATAGAACGCCTGACCCAGACCGACAAACCAGAACGCATCGTCGCTTATCAGGCAGATGACAATGGCTATATCTACATGGATGAAAAACGCCTGTACAACGCCAGCTTTGACAAGAGCGCCATCCGCCAGTTGAATCGTGAACTGATACACCCTGACGATGCCGACAAAAAATACCGCATCGCCAATACCGTGCTGAGCGAAGACAAGCAATGGATGGCCATTTCTGCTGAAGCACCGGATGCAAAACCAGAAAACGGCAAACCGGCACCACCGTCTGAACGCCAGGTCGAAATCATGAACTACAGCGAACGCTTCGCCACGGCAAAAAAAGTACCGCGCGAAGTGTCGGATGACAAACGCAAGATACCGGCAACCGCACTGTACATACGCCGCGTGGGTGATGCCTCTGCACGTCAGCCACAACCCGTCTTCACCAATGATGGTGGCGACGTCTGGTTTGAAATGAGCCCGGTCAGTTGGGCCAAGGATGGCAGCCGCTACACCTTCTCTACCTGGGAACGCGAAAAAGACTTGCTGCGCATCTATGTCGGCAAGGCAGAAGAAGGCGTTAAACCACAAATGGTACTGGAAAGACGCGGCAATGTCGGCCATGAAGTTGTCAACGTACTGGCCCCCCGCTTTACACCCGACAGCCAGCAATTGATCGCCGTACTGGATGACCAGGGTTATCGCCAGCCGTATGTGATTGATGTCAGCAATGGCAGCGCCAGGCCGGTATTGAAGGGCGATTTCGAAGCGCACAATATTATCGGTTTCAGCGCAGACAGCAAATCCATGTTTGTACTTGCCAACAAGGATGATTTTGCAGCCATGAATGCTTACAAGGTTGATCTGGCAACAGGCGACATGAAGGCCGTCGGCCAGACCGGTGATTTCCACCGTACCAGCACCGTCACCGACAGCGGCGACAAGCTGGCCAGCATGGCAGGGCAATGGGCCAGCCGTCCTGAATTGAAACTGGTGGACATCAGCAAAGCCAAGTCCACCACACTGACACAAAGCCATGACCCGCAATGGAACGCGATAGACCTGCAACGCCCTGAACGTTTCAGCTTCACCAATCGCCATGGCGACAAGATACAGGCCTATGTCTTCAAACCGGCCGGGCTCAGTTCATCCGACCACCGCCCTGCCATCGTCTACACCTATGGCGGCCCGCTGAATGACAGGCATATCGTCGAAACCGACAGCTTCCAGCAAACCGCCTATATGTTCGGCATGTACATGGCAGCCAAACACGGTTATGTGACCGTGGCTGTGGACCCGCGCGGTCATTCCAATTATGGCCGCAAGTTCAGCGACGCCAACTGGGAACAGGTGGGCAAACCGCAGACCGAAGACCTGGAAGACCTGGCGAAATACATGCAAAAGAACCTGGGCGTCGACGGTAAACGCATAGGTCTGACAGGCTGGAGCTTTGGCGGCTTCCAGACCCAGTACGCGATGTACACCAGCCCTGACACCTTCGCTGCCGGTATCGCCGGCGCCGGCCCGACAGAATGGGAAAACTACAATAGCTGGTACAGCGGTCGCACCATAGGCAAGACCGAACGCAGCAAGCCTAACCTGCGCAAATACTCCCTGCTGCCTTTGACAGCCGGCCTGAAAAAACCACTGATGCTGGTACACGGCATGCAAGATCCAAATGTACTCTACCAGGACACCGTCAATGTCTATCGCGCCCTGCTGGAAAACGGCAAGGAAACCCTGGTTGACCTGTTCCTTGATCCGGACGGCGAACATGGCCTGGGTGGCACAGTCAAACCCAAGGCTTTGCACAAGAAATATGAAGCCTTCTTCCTGCAACATCTGGGCAAGGCTAAATAAGTAAGTAGCTGGGTAAATAAATGGGTAAGTGAAGAAGCGGCTGAGTGATATATTCAGCCGCTTTTTTTCTGTCCGCGTACTATGAAAGGCGACGAAGACGGCAGTGGTAATGTTGTGCAAAGATTACCGTAGATAAAATTTGCCCAATTTCAGATAATGCGTGCTGTACCCACTCCCCATGCCGACTGTTCAAACATGAAACTAACTCATATATCAGTCATCGGATTACTGATGGTAGCCGGTCTGCATGGCAAGGTCGATGCGATGACAGTCAATGAAGCCTACAATAATCTGATATTTTTTCAGGCAGCTTCCAATGAGGGTGATTACTGCGAAAACAAACTCAACATCCAGGCTCTGCCTGCGCTGAAAAAATGGCAGCGCCAGAATGACCCTGTACTCAAAAGAACCATCAACACCATCGAGCAGCACCTCATGACAGACAAGGGTTTGTCAAAACCGGAAGTCAGACTAGAACTCATTTCATAAATAGGGATGAGTGCGAACAAGACGATTTGGGATGCAGTGCAAGGCGTGATGCGCTGCTAAGGCTGGTGCCTTAGCAAGCAGCACAACGCTGCAATGCGCCCAAATCGTCAGTTCCCGAAGGGTTTGCCTCATACCGCGTGCTGGACTGCGTTGGACTCGTTGTCAATAGACCCGCTATTGACTGCCTCGTCCGCCTTGCCAGCCCACGTTATGAGGCAAACGCATCTCACCCCTATTTATGAAATGAGTTCTAGCCATGGTTGAGGTATGGAAGAAAATGGATGACATAGACAAACGCAGACTGGCAGACAGACGCACGCATAAAACCTGCCTGCAATTTACACAGTCACTCAAGTTTTATGAATCCAGGCTCACGCAATAACTAGAACTCATTTCATAAATAGGGATGAGTGCGAGCAAGGCGATTCGGGATGCAGTGCAAGGCGCGTCGCGTAGCCAAGGCTGGTGCCTTGGCAAGCGGCGCAACACAGCAATGCGCCCGAATCGCCCGCTCCCGGAGGGTTTGCCTCATAACGCGTGCTGGACTGCGTTGGACTCGTTGTCAATAGACCCGCTATTGACTGCCTCGTCCGTCTTGCCAGCCCACGTTATGAGGCAAACGCATCTCACCCCTATTTATGAAATGAGTTCTATTTGTACTTGCGCTATCAGCATCAGTTATCGGCAATTTCTCTTGAAAATTACCGTAGACTATTCGCGGCAGTCTACTGATAATGGCAACACCGCTTCATAGCAAGCAAGCACCATCTCAGGAGTCCCTCATGAAAAGTAGCGCCCGCCAATACCTGTATTCTGTTTTTAGACAAGTAGCACAGGAATTTCGTCAGATAGGACAAAAAGTCGGCGAACGCCTGTTGCGTACGCCTTTGCCCAAAGTACTGATGGTCTGCGTAGGCATCGCCTTGCTGATCGCCATCATCCCGCTGATCATTACCTTGTTTATCGTCTTTGTGCTGCTGAAACTGTTGCTGGCCGTGGTCTTGATGAGCATGGGCCAGAATCAAGCCAGAGCGAAACCGAAAAGCAGGCCGGCTCAGACTATTTATGTTGAACAACATACTGAAAAACGATAAGCAACACAGGGCGCAGGTTTAACGCCCTAACGCCAACAAATCGGCCACCAATCCGTCTCGCAAAATACTTGGCGTCAACCCTGTCCAGCGCTTGAAAGAACGCCGGAAATTATTCGCATCATGAAAACCCAGGTGCATGGCAACGGCTTCGTTGTCATAGCGGCGGCTCTGGAATAAATACAGGGCGACATGGGTGCGGACCTGATCCAGTTCGGCCTGAAAATGTGTGCCCTGTTTGGCGAGGTAGCGCTTCATGCTGGCCGGGCTGACGGCGAATGCTGCCGCCAGTTGTTCCAGGCTGGGGGTGCAGCGTATATGCGTCAGCAGATAATCATAGACAGCATTAAGCAGGCTCGGCGTCTCGTCGGCCAACAAGGCTTCTTGCTGCGCCTGTTGGCAGGCAAGTGTCGCAGCCAGCGCATTTCCACGTGGCCAGGGCAGATCCAGGTATTCTGTGGCGATCAGCATGGCATCGAGATGGCAATTGAAACGCAGCTCACTACCCAGGTGTACTTCATGTTGCTCGGTATGCCGTGCAGCGCTGCGGTTGAAACAGAAACGCCAAGGCAGCCGCATACCGCTCAGCCAGCGGCACATGGCAACCACGGCTGTCATATGCATTTCGACGATGGCTGGACGAAGGCTGGGTGCGCCATAGCTATCCATCCAATAGAAGACCGAGACATCCTGCCCTTCGCTAAACCTGGGTCGCAGCAAGGGACACAGACGGCTGGAGTGGGTACATAATATCTCCAGAGCCTGTCGCAGATTCTGCGTCTGCAACAAGGCATGGCTGACGCTACCGAAATGCCCGGGCAACATTTGCTGGCCCAGCATGAAACTGCTGTCCGCACTGCGCAAGGCTTGTAGTGCGTTGTCCAGCAATTGCAGATATTGCAAAGGACTGATGCGGCATTGCCCCTGCGTGATGCGATTGGCATCCAGCCCACTGCCACGCAGGATGAGATTGTCATCGAGCTCGCGGCTACGCGTATAGGCCAGTATCTGCGCCGCATGGTATTCACCCGGCAGGCAGATATCCGCAGCCTGATGGAAGCGCATTAGAGTGCTCCCGTTGCCAATGGCGTTGGCAGGCCGGGTGGTGCAGTGACTGTGGGAGCTGAGGTGACTATGTTGGCTATGTCGGCTGTATTGGCTATGTTGGCTGCGGTGACCGTGGCAATAGTGTCTACCGTTGCACTCGCTTCCACTGCACGGCTCAACTTGCTCAGCAAGGCATCCGGCGCATCATCTGCCATGGTGCAGGCATGCCGCATACTGATTTCCAGCGTTGCCTCTTTTGCGCAATAACGCATCTGTCTGACCATATCGCACAGGTGTATGGCCAAAGCCTGCGCGTCTTCCAGGCTGGTGTCATGCAAGACCAGGGCAAACCTGTCACCTGCATAACGACACAGTACATCGTCATTATGCAAGTTCAGCAAGAGCATATGACTGACTGCCTGCAAGACGCGGTCGCCTTCATGCTGGCCATACTGACGGTTGATGAGATGGAACTGGTCTATGTCCAGCAGCACCAATGCACAGGGCACACCGGGATGGCTGTCCAGTTCGAGCTTGATTTGCAGACGCAAATAATCGGCATTGCTGAGCTGGGTCACCCGGTCAAATGCGCGGTGATCGCGAAACAGGCGTTCGCGCTTTTGCAGATGTTCATTCAGCGTGAACTGTTCTTCGCGCCAGTAATACATGCCGGCAGTGACGATCAGCATGCCGGCGAATACCAGCATGGATTCCAGCCAGTTGTCCCAGACATCTTCCTTGGGAATAGCAAAAAACTCGTCCAGACAATCTGCCCATGACCCCAGCATGATGGCTGCCAGACCAAACGCAAACAGGCGCGTCACCAGGCCCTTGGGGCGGCTGCTGAGCATGATCAGTAGCCACAGGCCAGACATCAACGAGGTACCGCCTTCACCAACGATATCCATCCACTTCCATTTAATGAAGGGCTTGGGTGTACCCATATAGGCGTACAGAAAAATAAAGGCGATCAAGGCAACACAGGCAGTGATGATGAAGTTTCTATGCAGGCGCAACATGGAATTTTTAAGCATTGCATTCACATCCAAAGGTCAGGTCGCGCGAGACTAATGGAAGTCCATGACAGGACGATGACATGGGTGTTTTCTTGCGCGGCTTATGGATGAAAAACAACGGGGGTGCAAACGGCTCAGTTTTTATTAATCTGCCCAGATTAAAAAAACAGAAGACCTCTCAACACAGAGGCACAGAGACACAGAGAAAAGCAAGAGGAAGGGCAATAAGATCGATTAGCAAGATTAAGGAAACTTACGTCTTCCAATTCCACGTTCTTTTCTCCTTGTCTTTCTCTGTGCCTCTGTGCCTCTGTGTCTCTGTGGTGAGATTTTTGGTTTTAAAAAAATAACTACCCAGGCTGAAGAAAGTCATTTCAGCTCATATTCCCGTCATTCATTCCAGTATTTTCGCGATACAGAAAATCCTGCTCCAGCCTGTCACAGAAGCGACATATACGCCCCCTAGAATCCGCCCACTCTTTTGCCATTCACTATTTGCGGAAACCTTATCCATGAAAACTCTGAAGAAAAAATCTGTTCCTCAACTCTCCATCATGATGCTGGGCATTTCAGCCATGCTGAATGCGCATGCACAAGGGCCGAATGTGACTGTCAGCAATGCTGGCAGTGTCGTCATCAGCGGTCAGCGTGCCAGCTTGCGCAAGGCACTGGAAATGCAGGAAAAAGCCGACAACATCGTCAGCGTAATCAGCAGCGACGATATCGGTGGCTTGCCAGATAAAAATGCCGCAGAAGCGCTGGCACGCCTGCCTGGCATCGCGGTCCAGCGCGATCAGGGTGAAGGACGCTATATAGTTGTACGTGGCCTGGGTGCTGATCTCAATGCTGTGACCATCAATGGTGCCGTGGTGCCTTCCCCCGAAGCCAGTCGCCGTGCAGTAGCACTGGATGTATTGCCGGCCGGGATGATACGTTCTCTGGAAGTGACCAAGACCCTGCGTCCGGAGCAGGATGCCAGTTCACTTGGCGGTGCCGTGGAAGTCAAGAGCCTGACCGCGTTTGACTTGCCAGGCAAAATTCTGACACTCAATACCGGTGCCAGTTATGACCAGGTAACCGGTAAAACCAGCCCGAACGCCAGTGTCTTGTGGGCAGACCGATTTGCTGATGGCAAGCTGGGTATTGCTGCTGGCATCAGTGCTGAAAAACGCAAGTTTGGTTCCGACAATGTGGAAACCGGCGGTGCCTGGGACAATGGCAAACTGGGTAGTTTTGAATTGCGCGATTACCTGCCTGTACGTGAACGCCACGCTTATGCCTTGAATCTTGATTACAAACCCAACTCTGCGCAATCCTATTTCATGCATGGTTTTTTGAGTGACTTCAGCGATGATGAAGTCCGCGACCGTCTCACCATAGGCAGCTTTGCCAGCGGCACACTGGCCGAAGGTGCAACAAGCACGGCCAGGGCCGAACGCCGCATTCGCCAGCGTAAATATACCCAGGTCATCAGCTCTGTCGTGCTGGGTACTGAGCAAAAATTTCAGGACTGGAAACTGGATCTGGCAGCAGGTTCCAGCCGCGCCAGCGAAGACACGCCAGAAGCCTTGAACGATGGCCGCTTCCGCGGCAATGCCAATTTTGCGGGCGTCGGTTTTACCAATGGTGAAGTTCCCAAGATCATCGGTCCTGCCAGCCTCTACGATCCGGCGAATTACAGTCTGAATGCCATCAGCCTGCAACAGCGCTTTTCCAAGGACACTGAACAGCATCTGAAATTTGATCTGGCCCGCAAATTCCATTTCGACCAGTTTGAATCGAATCTGAAATTTGGTGCCAAGACCAGCCGTCGTGAGAAAACCAACGACACCAATCAATGGACATATAACAGCAGCAAGACTACCAGCGGCAATTACTGGGGGCCGGGCTCTACCTCTATGACAGCCTTTGTGCAAAACCAGTCGCTCGATTATCCGCTGGGCACTATAGGCACGGCCATCAGCGCTGACCTGATACGCGCCCGCGTGGCCGGGCTGGACAGAAATGCGGCCCGTCTGGTGCTGGAATCTGCCATCAATGATTACAAGATCAATGAAAACATTGACGCTGCCTATCTGCAAAACAGTTTTGACATGGATGCCTTGCACATACTGGCAGGTGCACGTGTAGAGCGCACACAGTTTGATGCTGCCGGCACACAAGTCACTGGCGGCACCAGCCTGCAGGCCATCAACCGTCAGCGCAGTTATTCTGACTGGCTGCCTTCGCTGCACCTGCGCTATGACCTGGACCAGAAAACCAGCGTGCGCGCTGCCTGGACCAATGCGGTAGTCCGTGCCAACTTCAGTCAGTTGGCACCCGGTATCAATCTGACCAGCACGACAGAAGCCACCATAGGCAATCCGGATCTGAAACCCTTGAAAGCCAGCAATCTGGATCTGGGCATCGAAAAAATCCTTAGCCATGACGGCAGTGTTTCTGTCTATCTGTTCAACAAAGAAATCAAGAACTTCACCTACACCACCAATCTGGCCGGCTCTGATGCATGGAAAGGCTATACCAGCGCCGTTTCCTATGCAAATGGCGATACCGGCAACGTCAAGGGTATAGAACTGTCTTATTCACAGCCACTGCGCATGTTGCCAGCTCCATGGAAATATCTGCTGGTCGGTGCCAATGCCAGCTTCACCCGTTCCAACGCTGACATTGCGCGTTTTGATACGGCGCTCGGCAAGTTCCGCAGCCGCTCCATCAATCTGCCCGGTCAGTCTGATCGCGTCATGAACTTGATGCTGGGTTATGAACATGGCCCGGTCAGTACCCGTCTGGCTGTCAATTACAAATCAGCTTACCTGCTGGAACTGGGCACGGATATTTTGCGTGCCGATCAGGACCGCATCGTTGATACCCAAAAGCAGATCGATTTTTCACTAGCCTATCAAATCAATAAAAATTTCCAGCTGATCTTTGAAGCAGCAAATCTGAACAATGAAAAATACTACGTCTACCAAGGTTCACATCAATACAACGCGCAGTATGAACAATATGGGCGCACTTATAAAATCAGCCTAAAAGCCAGTGCATTCTGATGCTAAGAAAAACGATGAAAACAAAATATCTATTATCCAGTCTGGCATTAATGACAGCTTTGTCTTGCGGAACATCCACAGCCGCAACAACCCTGCCACCGGCTGCCGTTGGTCGAGCCCAGGAAATCGTGGCGCTACCCGATGGTGGCTGGCTCATGCTTGACAAGCAGGGTCTGCGTCTGCTGGACGCCAGCGGTAAAGAACGCAACAAAGTCAGTATGCGGGCAAAACACCTGGATGCGCGTCCACATGCGGATGGCATGTTGTCGGTATTGACGGATGCGGATACGCAAAAAACCTATGCCTATGTAGTGGATGTAAAAACGGGGCAACTGCGTTTGCAAACCACGATGGCATCGCCGGATTTTTCACTGGAAAGCCTTTGTCTGTATCGCGACGCGCAACAGCTGGATCATGTCTTCCTGATCGGTAAAGAGGGCTTGAGTGAGCAATGGGTCATGCATAATGGCAGTGCACAACTGGTGCGCAAGCTGGCACTGCCACCACATAGCAAGCATTGCCGCGTTGATGACCTGAACCAGACCCTGTACCTGAGCGTGCCGGAAAGTGGTGTATGGGCATTTACGGCAGAAGCAGAAACCGCAGCCAAACTGAATCCTGTCGCCATGCCCGCACCATTCGGGAAACTGCACGGTGGTGCCAGCGCCATCAGTGCCTTGCCCGGTGGCGTGGCAGTACTCGATGCCAGCGGCAAAACCCTGCATCTGTTCAGTCAAAAGGATGAACATCATTTCCAGTCGGTGCAGGTGCTGAACCTGCCATACAGCGCGGCCCATGTGTATGCACGGTCAGTACATGGAACGTCCGGCAAACTGGACATTCTGTTGCAGGATGAAAAGGCAAAAACCTGGCGCGCCAATAGCGCAAACTGGAAGCCGGCAGCCCGGTCAAACACGGAAGTGGCTGTTATCGAACCGATAGTACAAACCGACACCGTCGCCCGTCATGGCGATGCCGCTGATGATCCGGCCATCTGGGTGCATCCGCATGATGCCAGACTTTCCCGTGTGCTTGGCACCAACAAGAAACAGGGTTTGCTGGTGTATGACATGCAGGGCAAGCAAACCCAGTTGCTTGAAAGTGGCAGGCTGAACAATGTTGATGTGCGCCAGAACATACTATGGGGCCAGCAGCGTTTTGATATTGCCATGGCTACCCAGCGTGATGAAAACAGCCTGGTGCTGTATGTCATCAATGCCCAGGGTGACGTGGCCGAGGCGGCACGCTTTCCGACCACGCTGGACAAGATTTATGGCTTTTGCCTGTACCAGCCACGTAGCGGTGGCCTGGAAGCTTTTGTGAACGACAAGGATGGCACATACCAGCAGTTTCGCATTACGCACAATGAACAGGGTTTCAGCAGCGGCCTGGTGCGCAGCTTCAAACTGGGCAGCCAGCCTGAGGGCTGTGTGGCTGATGACAAGACTGACCGTCTGTTCATGGGTGAAGAAAAGCGTGGCATCTGGGTTACTTCGGCCAAAGCGGATCAAGCTGCCGATTTGCAGATGGTCATGCCCGTGGGCAAGCAACTGGTCGCCGACGTCGAAGGGCTAGCCATTTACTTTGGTGAACAGGCAAATTACCTGCTGGTATCGAGCCAGGGTGACAGCAGCTATCTGGTGCTGGAAGCACAAGCCCCCTATCGCCTGCGCGGCAAGTTCCGCATAGGCATGAACCTGGCCAAGGGTATTGATGGCACCTCAGAAACAGATGGCCTGGATGTCAGTGCAGTCAACTTTGGTGGCGAATTTAGCAAAGGCATGCTGGTAGTGCAGGATGGCTACAAGCGTCTGCCGGATGGCACACAAAACTTCAAATACATTCCATGGACCGCCATCGCAAGGGCGTTCAAACTGCAATAAAACCCATCTGCTCCCGTGCTCAGTGACGTGCACAATGACGTGCTCAGTGATGGGCTCAGTGATGTGCTCAGTGATGGGCTCAGTGATGGGCTCAGTGATGGGCTCATTGATGTGCTCAGTGATGGGCTCAGTGATGGGCTCAGTGATGGGCTCATTGATGTGCTCAGTGATGGGCTCAGTGATGGGCTCAGTGATGGGCACGAGAGCGTGTATCAGGGGTACAAACCCAGCGCTACAAATTGATGACAATTTGCAGACATTTTGGGCGGTATTTTTTTCCCGCTAGCTTCTATGATGATGTCAATTCATCACAGAAAGCGGGAAAACAATGAAACCTCACTATGTACTTGGCCTGTGCGCCATAGCAGCGATGCTGGCGGCATGTGGCGGCAATGGCAGTGTCGGTGCTGGCACCAGCACACCTGGTGCCAGTCTGGCTTTGCGTGGCACGGCGGCAACCGGCATGGCCATTTCGGGTGCCACCGTCAGCGCCAAATGTCGCGCTGGCAACGGCACGGCAAAAACCGCTGCCGACGGCAGTTTTGAGATGACTGTCAGCACCGGCAACAGCACAGCGGCAACCCTGCCTTGCGTGCTGGAAGTCACCAATGCTGCCGACAGCAGAAAACTGCATGCCATCAGCATCAATGGCGGTGTCATCAACCTCACGCCTTTGACAGAAATGTTATCCACCAGATTGATGCGCACCAGCATGAGCACGGTGTTCACCACTCCTGATGCCGATGCCATTGCCAGAACAGTTACTGTCAACAGCAGCAAGGCGGCCCAGATCGAGATCACGCAGGCAATCAGCATGATGGCCGATACCAGCAAGATCGACGATTTTTTCACCACGCCACTGAAGGCAGCCGTACCCGGCAGTGCAGGCACTGGCGATGCGCAAGACAAGGCTTTGGACAATCTGAAGCTGAACATGGATGGCAAATTGTTTGACCCTTTCCTGCTCATGCTGACCAAGGCTGCGACCAGCAAGGACATCGTCACCCTGGGTCAGCCAGGCTGCGTGCTGACGGGCCTGAATGGCTTGCCCCTGCCATGCAGCGGGCCCGGCATCTGGGTCAATGCGCCGAAAATCAATATCACTCCCGGTGCGGTTTTATTGCCCCCTGGTGGCAAACTGAATTTCAGTGCAGAGATGAATTACCCGCCGAACGTCAACTATATACGCCAGCCCGTGAAATGGGTCGTGCTGGAACCCGATGGCGGCAGCATCACCCTAAACGGTGAATACAGTGCCCCGACCAAAGCCGGCACCTATCATGTGCAGGCACAAAGGGAGGATTATCCTACCGTCGCAGTGAATGCCACGGTGGTGGTGGACAACAACTCACCCGATTTCGTACCGGTGTTAAGTGTGCCTGGCCGCCTGATCACGCTGATGCCAGGTGCCAGCATAGGATTAAGGGCAGACAATAATTACCCGCCTAACGTCACCTACCTCGCCAACATAAAGCAACCGGTGACCTGGAGCGTAGTCGAAGCCGATGGCGGTACCATCACACCAACAGGCCTGTACACCGCACCACAAAAATCGGGCGTCTTCCATGTCGTGGTGAAACGGGATGATTATCCCCGGCTATTCATTACGCTGGATATCAATGTCACGTATCTTGAAGACTAAATGAATGCAGAGCCCGCATTTGACGGGTTCTGCCTTTGTTTTGAAGTTGCGTATGCATGGTCTTGAAAAGGTTTTCAGTTAATCCTTGTTCACAATGTCTGTATGGGGCCGGAGGGTATAATTGCGCCTGTGTGATCTGGAATAAATTGCAAAAACAACTAGATTTAAGTGCATCGCCTGCTAAACTGGTACTAATCAAATAGCAGGCTGACAAGGATTTCTATCCAATCTTGGCTTTGTAATACGCTCTTGGCTGAATTATTAAAAAAAGTTAAATTAGAAGTTGCTTTTGAGAATTTTTTGGCTAAGATACAGATTGCAGATGATTCCGTACGGCAACTTCTTAAAACTCATAACAGATACACAAGCAGGACTTACGCAAAATTGCTCCCCCCAAGGTGCCGAGAAGACAGTACAAATAGTCGGCTGGCGTTGCAACGTAGTTGGGTGGTTTTGGATAGGTCTTGATCAGTATGCTGTGGCTTGAACAGAATGTCGGGTGTTGCTGGCTTCAACCCCTACAAGCCCATAGAGGAATCACCATATCAATATTGGGAGATATTCATGGACAAGCTGGAAATATTTAAAACCATTGCCGCCGAGGTTAACCGGGGTGATCTGGTCTTCCCGACCAGCGTTGATTCATCACTGCGCCTGCAAAAGGCGCTGGATGACCCGGACTGCCATGTTGACGCAGCAGCCAAAATGATCGCAGCAGACCCTTTGTTGTCAGCCCGTACCGTAGCGCTGGCCAATTCTGTTGCCTACAACCGTTCCGGCAATGAAGTCACCAACGTGCGCCTGGCAGTGAATCGCCTGGGTTTTCGTACGCTGAAAGCCATGCTGGCATCCGTCATCGTGCGACAGTTGAACAGCCAGGTCAAAGACCCGGCACTGAAGGCAAAAGCAGCACAGTTGTGGGAACACTCGGCCCATGTTTCCTCACTGGCGCAGGTGATTGCCAAGCAGGTTACCAAGGTTGATCCTGAAACCGCGATTTTTGCCGGTATCGTGCATGAAGTCGGCGGCTTTTACCTGATTTCACGCGCAGAAGAATTCCCTGGTCTGCTCGATGGTGAACCAGCTACCTGGATAGAATATGGCGAACGCCTGATCGGTCGCGGCATCATGCGCAGGCTGGGCATACCCGAAAGTGTCATGCAGGCTGTCGAAGCCCTGTGGCACGGCGTTTGCGCCTTCCCGCCGGAATCCCTGGGTGACACCCTGATTCTGGCAAACGACATCGCACCGGTACTGTCCCCCCTGCATAACAATGAGGGTGACAAGATCGCACGCTTTTCACGTCGCATCAATTTTGAATTTGAAGACGGCAACTTTCAGGATGTGATGTCTGATTCGGAAGAACAGATCGATTCCCTGACCGCAGCGCTGATGTTGTAAAAACCTTTTTGCGATCTGTAGCGATCGAGCGTCAGCAACTTCCGGTTTGCTGACGCTTTTTTCATTTGCAGCGTCATTGCAGCGCTTATCATCTGTATCCGCAATGAAATGCATCCCGGTGCTGCTTCAAGACCAGTCTAAAAATACCAATTTCCCTTTGTCTACTGGCCTTAGGGTGGAAAACGCTTGGACCGGCAAAACACTTGCGACAATACCAGTGCAAAAATAAAACAAAGTGGTATTGACCGCGCTGTCAAGAAACCACATATCTTCATGACCTGTCTGTGAAAGCAACAAGTCTGCAAAAGCGTGCCCATTTTCCATACGAAAAGCATGCGGATGCACTGTTACTATTCGTTCACTGGCACTTAAGTGGCATTATAAGTATAAAACCAGTTGACCAGTTTTTTTGTGCCTAGTATGTTGTGGCTGCACGCTGCAAGAAGGCAGCCAGAAACGTTTTCAGAAAACATCATTCAGCAGAGACACCCATCATGAGCACAGAAAAAGACCTGCCCCAGCACCCCATGCGATGGGTACCCAGCCTGTACCTGGCATCCGGCATGCCGTTTTATGCCGTCGCCCTGATCGCTGGCCTGATGTACAAAAGCATGGGCGTGCCGAATGACCAGATCGCCCACTGGACGGGTCTGGTGGGGCTGGCCTGGGTATTCAAGTCTTTGTGGAGCCCTTTCCTGGAAGCCGCAGGCAGCAAGAAAATGCTGGTGGTCCTGTTTCAGATGATAGGTGGTGCTGCGCTGGGCCTGCTGGCACTGTCTTTGCAATTACCGGCCTATTTTGCCATCAGTATTGCCCTGCTTGGCGTGGTGGCAATCGCGTCAGCAACGCATGACATTGCAGCCGACGGTTTATACATGGCCAGCCTCAGCAACACCCAGCAAGCCAGCTATGCCGGCTGGCAAGGGGCGTTTTTCAATGCAGCAAAATTTATTACCCTTGGCCCCCTGGTGTATCTGGCTGGCTATCTGGAAAAAACCCTGGCACCGGCACAGGCCTGGACCATCATTTTTGCCATTATGGGTGTGCTCCTGTTCAGCCTGGGTTTGTATAACAGCTGGTCACTGCCCGGTACTAAAGATACAGAAACCAAAGCTTCCATGCATAGCATTTTTGTGACCTTGCAGGACGTGATTGTTGAATTCTTTAAAAAGCCTGGTATCTGGCTCGCCATCGTTTTCATTATCCTGTTCCGCGCTGCGGAAGGGCAAATACAAACCATAGGCCCGCTGTTCTTGCGCGAAGCAAAAAATCTGGGCGGCCTGGGCCTGACGACTGACCAGGTGGGCACGGCGTATGGCGTTGCCGGCACGGTAGCATTTTTGGGTGGCAGCATACTCGGCGGTTATTTTGCATCATGGCTGGGTTTGAAGCGTGCACTGCCGTGGCTGATACTGGCGATGAATACCCCTAACCTGGCCTTCTTCTTTTTGAGCAGCAGCCTGCCGGAAAGCATGGCCGTCATCACCACAGCACTGGCATTCGAGATGTTTGGCTATGGCTTTGGCTTCGTTGGTCTGATCCTGTTCATCATGCAGGTGGTGGCCCCCGGTAAATACCAGACTGCCCACTATGCGCTGGGCACGGGTGTCATGCAACTGGGCTTCGTATTGTTCAAGACCATCAGTGGTGATATACAGGTATCACTGGGCTACAAGAACTTCTTTATCTGGGTCATGCTCAGTGCCATTCCGGTATTGATCATGACACGCTTCGTGTCGTATGGCGACGTTCCACCGGGTGCCAGCAAATCAGGCGCAACCGAAGGTTTGGGCAAGACTGCCGACGCTTAAAAAATGCACGGAAACAGTTCCATGGCGCAACGTAAAACTTGCGCCATTTCTTTTGCCCGTGAGCAATCAAAAGTTAATTAAAAAATAATACTTGACGCACTCAGCAAATGGGCGTGCAATGGACACCATGCGTAATGACGCATGCCAACCCGCACCGGAGACCTATCTTGCAATCTACGACAAAGAAATCATGGCACTACGCCGGTGCCATCGGCATCCTGCTGGTCAGCGCAGGCCTGCTGGCGCAAAACATCGGTGTGACCCGTACCCCGATTACCCAGGCAGATTCATCCATTCCCGGAAAAGAAGATTACCTTACCCGCATTGATGTAGCTGCTGGTGGCAAGGTTGACTGGCACACTCATCCGGGTGACGAAATCAGTTATGTGATGGACGGTGAAATAGAGTTACTGGTCGCCAACCAAACTCCGCGCAAGATCAAAGCTGGTGAAGGTTTTGTCGTACCTGGCGGTACGGTTCATAGCGCAAAAAATCACGGCAACACAACGATCAAGCTGGTCGGCGTATATGTGCTGGACAAAGGCAAACCCTTGGCTTCACCAGCCTCAGCACCGGCAGCATCGTATTAAAATCAAAGAGAGCTTAATTGGCTTAATTGGTATAGCGCCTGAATATGGCATCCAGTTCACCACTTTTTTTCAGCGTGGCGATGGCAGCATTCAGCCTGGGTAGCGCAGCTGCACGGGATGGATGTATGCGCAGCATCATTTCGCTTTCGTCGATCATGCGGCCTTCATCGCAGGCATAGCGCTTGGCATCGACTTTAGTCCAGTATTGCCGGACGTAGCTGCTGATGATGATCTGGTCAAAGCGCTTGGCTTTCAGGGTCAGCAACAGATTGGGAGAATTGAAAATGTCTGCGCGCTGTATCTGCTCAGTTGCAAAGGCTGCTTCAAATTCAGGATAAGAATAGCCAGAAATCACGCCGATCTTCTGTCCATAAAAATCGCTGACTGCCTGCTTTTTAGGGACTTCGCCCGGTCGGAAACATAGCACGGCTTTGGGCAGGCCAAAAGCCATGCTGTAGACACCCGGCACCGTTGAATTAGCACGCCACTTGGGATTGGCCCCCACTTCAATATCCAGTTGGCCATCTTCAAAAGACTTCAGCAAACGGCGCATGGGCAGGTATTGCTGATCCAGCTTGTCGCCACTCAGGCGGACGATGGCAGCCATCAGGTCGGGAAAGATACCGCCAGGCCCTTTGGGGCCCACCAGGACAAAAGGTGCATCACCACCTTCATAATAGGCAATGCGAAAGGTGTCTGCCATTGCTGGCGATGCCATCAGCACCGACACTGCAAACATCCATTTCCTGATCATTGCGTCCTCATTCTTTGATTTTTTCCAGCAACATATCTGGAATATCACTACGCTGTTCAGTGTAATGTAGAAATATTACAGAATACTTGCAGTAACAGAATCAAATTTGCAAACGATGGTTAAGATGTGTGCCTGGTTCAATGCCTGGCTCAATGCCTGGTTCAAATGCCTACCTCAAGGCTGACCGTCATTCAACCCCTAAAAACCGTCATCCATCGCATAGACAGGCGGGATGACTTGTCGAAATTTCCGGCAACGGCTATCTTGGCTTCATGAAAACCGCTCATACATCCTCTCCACGCTGGCCTGCACTGCCAGGCCCCCGGCAAATCGTCGTGGTCTTCATGATCAGTCTGTTGATAGCCTGGATAACGACGCCTGTCTTCCAGTCGCCATTCTGGCTGGTGCTCAGGCGCACGACTTTCATCGCAATGGTGATGCTGCTGGCCTTTAGCGTCTCAGGTACCTGGCGTTTGCAATGGCTACCACACTGGGTACCACGCTGGCTGGTGCGGGTAGCGGCGGTCTGCCTGCTGGCACCGTTTGCCAGCCTGGCGGCCTATGTGGCGATAGCAGGTAATTTTATGAATTTCATCAAGGCGAATAACCTCTTGTCCGGTTTTGCCACCAGCACGATTTTTGCACTGTTTTTTGGCCCACTGGTCGCCGTCGCTGCCATCAAACGCGAAGACAAGCAACGTGAACGTGCAGACCGCCTGCAACTGGAGCTGGAGAAGAACGCCCTCGAACGAGAAGTGTTGGATGCCCGCCTGCGTCTGCTACAGGCGCAGATAGAGCCGCATTTCCTGTTCAATACCCTGGCCAATGTACAGGCCCTGGTTGAATCCGGTTCGGACAATGCGGCACCGGTCTTGCGCCATCTGATCGCCTATCTGCGCGCCGCCATGCCGCGCCTGAATGATGCCGATGCGACGCTGGAAAACGAAATGCAATTGCTGGGTGCCTACCTGGAAATCATGCACATGCGCATGCCGGACCGGCTGCAGTTTGAACTTGCGCTTGCACCAGAATTGAAAGACCTGCGCTTCCCAGCCATGGCCTTGCTAACGCTGGTAGAAAACGCCGTACGCCACGGCATAGACCCCAGCACTGAAGGCGGGCGTATAGAAGTCGGCGGCAAACAAGATACCGCTAGCGGCCTGGTCACCCTGTGGGTCAGCGACACCGGCGTGGGCATGGCAGAAACCGCCCAGCCCGGCACCGGACTGGCGAATGTACGCAACCGCCTGCAAGCCTGTTACGGCAGCGATGCACGTCTGGATTTGCATGAGCAACTGCCGCATGGCCTGCGCGTGGAATTGATTTTTAAACCGGAGAAGACTGCATGAGCCAGATCACCGCACTGATCGCAGACGACGAACCCTTGCTGCGCGAGCACTTGCATTCACACCTGAGCCGCCTGTGGCCAGAACTGCACATCGTTGCGGAGGCACGTAATGGCAGCGAAGCAGTGGAATTGTTCGATATCCATCTGCCGCAGATTGTTTTTCTGGATGTCCACATGCCAGGCCTGAATGGCATAGAGGCAGCGCGCTCGATTGCGCGCCGGGCACATATCGTCTTCTTTACCGCCTTTGAGCAATATGCCGTACAGGCGTTTGAACAGGGTGCCGTGGATTACCTGGTCAAACCTATCAACGAAGTACGCCTGGCCGACACCATTACACGCTTGCAGCAAAGGTTGACACAACCTGTTGATACCGGCACCAGTTATGATGCCCTGCTGGACCGCATGGCAAATGATTTGCGTCAGCGCAATCCACCACGACATCATCTGCAATGGATCAAGGCATCAGTCGGCAACAGCGTGCGCCTGATCCCGGTAGAACAGGTCGCCTTTCTGCGCGCTGACGACAAATACACCCTGGTCGCCTGGGATGGTGGCGATGCCCTGATACGCAAAAGCATACGTGAACTCAGTGACGAACTGGACCCGGATCGTTTTGCACAAACCCACCGCTCCGTCATCGTCAACCTGCACTATGTCGCCGGAGTGACACGCGGCATGAATGAAACCGCCGAATTGCAACTACGCGGCCGCCCCGAAGTCCTGCCCGTGAGCCGCAGCTACCTGCATCTGTTCAGACAGATGTAAGCACCGCAGAAGCAGGCTCAAGCTGTAGCCGACCAAAACAGTCAACTGCAATCTTTACGAACATCGGACACGCAAAAAGCAAACCAGACTTTGCAGGCACCTTCACGCCTGTACATAACCAGACGCAACCGGACACAACCAGACACAACCAGATACAACCTCAGCAATCAATCAAGGAGCTATCCCATGAGCACAGGCAGCATAGACACCATACCTGATCCAGCCAGCATGCATGAACCGGCCAACAAGAATACCCCGCCACATACGCTGTCACGTGCGCTGAAAAAACCTGCCAGCATGGCCCTGAACTATGCGGCAAGACTATGGTTTTCCGTTGCGATAATAGGCCAGCTATTATTCGTCTATTACATCCTCGGCTTCTACGTCGCATCTGCCTTGCGGGGTGACCTGGCGGCATGGAGCAAGGTACTGCCGCATGGTTACATCAAAGGCGACAACATCGGCAATGCCGCCATCATTACGCATATTTTTCTGGCGGCCTGCATCACCCTGGCTGGCATACTGCAACTGATACCGCAGCTACGTGCACGTGCACCGGTCTTCCATCGCTGGAACGGCCGCATCTATCTGGGCAGCCTGGTCGTCGCTGCAAGCAGTGGCCTTTACATGGTGTGGTTTCGTGATGGCGTGGGTGACTTTGTGCAGCATCTGGGTGTCAGTCTGAATGCCTTGCTGATACTATTCTGTGCAGGCATGGCCTTGCGTCATGCACTGGCACGCAAGTTTTCACTGCACCGGCGCTGGGCGCTGCGCCTGTTCTTGCTGGCCAACGGCGTCTGGTTCTTTCGGATAGGCCTGATGTTCTGGATAGCGGTCAACCAGGGTCCGGCCGGTTTTAATCCCAAGACTTTTGAAGGTCCATTCCTGAGCTTTTTGTCGTTTGCGAATTCACTAATCCCCCTGCTGGTGCTGGAACTGTACCTGCGCAGCCAGGACAGCAAGAGCAACCTTGCCCGCTACAGCATGGCAGGCGGATTGCTGGTGCTGAGCGTGGCAAGCGGCATAGGCATTGCCGTCGCTTTCATGGGTATGTGGCGGCCGCATCTTTGACACTTGCCGCAGATCGGCCCGGCACATGGATAGGTCAGTCTCAGGCTTTTATCTCAAAACCCAGTGCCCGCAAGGCAATTTCAGCGGCCTGCTGATCTTGCAGCGCATTCCCGCCGGATATGCCTATGCCACCGATCACTTTGCCATTGTCGATAATGGGGCAACCGCCACCAACAGCAACCAGGCGCGGCCTGTGAGCGAGTTGGGCCACGACATCATTGCTGATGATTGCGGTCCAGGTATGTGTAGGCAAACCAAAGGACGCTGCTGTCCAGGCCTTGTCTATGGCCACGTCCACCGTCAGGAAAGCCGCGCTATCAGCACGCTCAAAGGCCTTCAGATGCCCGGCATTATCGGTAACGGCTATCGTCACATCGATACCGATATCTCTGGCGGCGGTACTGGCGGCAACTATCAATGCGCTGGCAGCCTCCTGTGTGATACTGGCTGCGGAAAATGATTTAGTGATTTGCGAATCAGGCATGGTGTAATTCTTTCTGGTAAATGATGAAAATACATGTGCCAGCTTGTGCCCATAAGGTGACCACAAGGTGACCACAAGGTGACAATAAGTTAGCCACAAGTTAGCAAAAAATTCAGGATAGGTATGGCAACATACCGGACATCAAAAGCCCTGCAACACAATCTTGCCCTGTGCCTTGCCGCTTTCTATCAGGGCATGCGCCTTGCGCAGATTGGCGGCATTGATGTTGCCAAAATTGGCGTTGACTGTTGTGCGAACCTTACCGGCATCGACCAGTGCGGCCACTTCGGCCAGCAACTTGCCCTGTTCATCCATGTCCGGCGTCTGGAACATTGAACGGGTGAACATCAGTTCCCAGTGCAGGGAAATCGATTTGAATTTCAACTGCATCAGATTCAGTGTTGCCATATCATCGATCACACCCAGGCGGCCTTGCGGCTTGAGGCTGGCGATGATCTGTGCATAATGTTGCGGCGTCTGCGTCAGGCTGGCGACGATATCCACGCCATCAATACCCAGCGTCTGGAGTTCTTCGCTCAGCGGCTTTGAATGATCAATGACCGCATGCGCGCCAAGATCCAGGCACCACTGCCGTGTGCCAGGGCGGGACGCCGTGGCAATCACCCGCAACTGCGTCAACTGACGCGCCAGTTGTATCAGTATGGAACCGACACCACCGGCACCACCAACGATCAGCAGCGTCTGCCCGGCACCACCATTCTTGGGTACACCCAAACGATCAAACAACAGTTCATACGCCGTAATGCTGGTCAGTGGCAAGGCCGCAGCCTGCGCATCATCCAGGCTGGCTGGTGCTTTGGCGACGATGCGCTCATCCACCGCATGCAATTCGCTATTCGCACCGGGTCGATTGATGGCGCCGGCGTAATACACACGGTCACCAACGCCGAAATGAATGACGTCCGGGCCAACAGCCTCGACCACACCAACTGCATCCCAGCCCAGTACTTTCAGTTGACCTTCAGCAGGCGGACTGCCTGCCCTGACCTTGGTATCGACAGGGTTGACGGAAATGGCATTTACACGCACCAGCAGGTCGCGTGCTTCCAGTACTGGTGTCGGCAATTCCACATCTTCCAGGGATGCGCTGTTATCGATGGGTAATGAATGACGGTAAGCAATGGCTTTCATGTTGAGTCCTTAAATATTTTAAATAGCTTAAATAGTTTGAATAGTTTGAATAGCATCCAGAATCATTTCCAGATCAGTGCAGGCATTGTAGAATCTGAAGCATAAATTGATAAGCCCGATAAATAACTATCACTTTCAAATGAAAATTGAAAATATAAGTGACCTGCATGTACTCGTGCAGACCGCGCGCTGTGGCTCATTGTCTGGCGCAGCCGGTGTACTGGGCATGACCCCGGCAGCCGCCAGCGCCGCCATGAAACGGCTGGAAACCCAGTTGGGTACACGTCTGTTTGAACGCTCAACCCGCGCCCTGCGCATCACCGCCCAGGGGCAAATCCTGCTCGACTATGCGCAAAGGGCGTTTGATTTACTCGATGAAGGCGAATCGCAGGTATCAGAGGCCCGCACCGCCCTGGTCGGCACCATACGGGTCGCTGCCCCGTCCGACCTGACGCGCACGACCCTGATGCCCTGGCTGGATGAATTTCTGGCCCTGCACCCAGGTGTTCAACTGGCACTGAATGTGGGTGACAGACCGCTGGATGTCGTGCGGGATGAAGTCGATGTGGCGCTGCGCTATGGCACCCTGACAGATTCACGTCTGGTGGCACGCCTGCTGTGCCAAAACCGTCCGCTACTATGCGCTGCACCATCTTATCTGGCACGCCACCCTGCCCCCACAAGCCCGCAAGACCTGACGCAACACAACTGTCTGATTTTCGAGCGCAATGGCCGCCTGCACAAAACCTGGCGCTTTGCCCAGCAGGGAAAATGGAAAGAAGTACGTGTAAGCGGCGACCGCAGTGTTGACGACGCCTCGCTGGCACGCATGTGGGCAGTCGCCGGTGCCGGCATCATTTTCAAGTCATTGATCGATGTCAGGACAGAACTGCAAGACGGCAGCCTGGTGCCCTTGCTGACAGATTGGGAGACAGATCCCTATCCACTGCATGCGCTGTTGCCCAGTGGTCGTTTCATACCGAACCGGGTACGGGCGCTGGTAGATTTTTTAGCTGAGAAATTTTCAGTGGTACTACGCTGACGCAAATTCAGGCTTCAACAATCCACTTCAGCACGCCACTTCAACGCTCTATTGATCCAGTCCTGTTTATTCATTTTGTGTTTCATTGCCATTCAACTCGGCATAGCGCCGGAAACCATCGCGCACTGCTTCCAGCAAATCCTGGTCGTCCCAGGGTTTGGTCAGGAATTTATAAATTTCACCACGATTGATTGCCTCCGTCAGACTATCCAGGCCGGTATACCCAGACAAGATCATGCGTACCGTCCTGGGATATAGTTTGCGCGCACGGGCCAATAATTCTGTGCCTGTCATGCCTGGCATTCTTTGATCAGTCAGGATCACGCCCACGGGATGTAATGCCAGTAAGGCCAGCGCTTCTTCAGCACCGCTGGCAACCAGTATATGATAATTTTCACGTCGGAATAAACGCGAAAGCGAAGACAGAATACCCGCCTCATCATCCACCAGCAACAGTGCCAGGCGCTCTTCTTTCGCCTGCGTTTCTTGCGGAACATAGGTATCCATGAAATCCGTCATGGCGTCACCTGGTAGCGGTTTGCTGATCAGGTAACCCTGAATCACATCGCATTGCAGGGACCGCAGATAGCGCGCCTGACCTATATCTTCGACACCTTCCGCAATGACTTCCAGACCCAGGCTATGACCCATGGCAATGATGGCCTTGACGATGGAAGCATTGCCGCTGTTGCTCGTCATGTCGCGCACAAAGGCCATGTCAACCTTGAGCTTGTGTACTTCGAGCTGTTGCAGATAGGCGAGAGAAGAATAACCCGTGCCAAAATCATCAATAGACAAGCGTACACCCAGCGCCTTTAAATCCGCCAGGGATTTGAAAGATTGCTCCTGATCCAGCATGATGCTGCTTTCAGTGATTTCCAGTTCCAGCTGGTGAGCTGCGATGCCGGTTTCTTGCAAACATGCCCGCACTATTTCTACCAGATTTCCGCGACTCAACTGCAATGCTGATATATTCACAGCAACCTGACGCAAAGAAAACCCCATGTCTGACCACTGCCTGATTTGCTGGCAAGCCTTGTGCAAGACCCAGGCCCCCAACTGCACGATGAAACCGCTCTCTTCAGCCAGCGAAATGAAACTGTTTGGCGGGATCAGGCCACGCACAGGATGTTGCCAGCGCACCAGCGCCTCCAGCCCCACGATGTGGCCGCTAATCAAATCCACCTGGGGTTGATAATGCAGGCGCAACTCGTCACGTTCTATACTGCGGCGCAAATCTGCTTCCAGCGTCAGACGTTCTTTGGCGCGACGGCTCATGTCAGAAGAAAAGAAGCGCAAGATACCACGCCCCTGTGCCTTGGCCTGATGCAGGGCAGAGGCAGCATTGCTTTGCAGCGATTCAGTATCGCTACCATCATTCGGATACAGGGCAATGCCGATACTGGCACCGACGTACACGCTATGCGGACCAAGTTCGACGGGCCTGGCCATTTCCTCTATCACGCGCTGTGCCAGCAGGTCTACCCAGGGCATACCATCTCCCGGATGAAGGATGATATTGAACTCATCACCACTGATACGTGCAATGGCATTGCTATCGGGCAGCAGGGTTTTCAGACGCCGTGCGGCTTCTATCAATAATTGGTCGCCCAGGCTATGGCCCAGGCTTTCATTGATGGTTTTAAAATTATCGAGATCAATGTAAAGCAAGGCAAACTGTGTGTGTTCACGTTCAGCATACTGCAAGGCATGATTTAATAATTCATGGAACAGTGCACGATTGGGCAAGCCTGTGAGCGGATCGCGATTGATAAAAAAATCCAGCTTTTCTTCGGCATAGCGCCTTTGCGAGATATCGCGGTGTGAGCCACGCAAGCCCAGGTATTTACCCCTGGCATCGTGCACCCTCTTGCACACATGCTCGATCCAGTGCTCGACACCGTCCTTGGCTTTTATGCGAAAAATCAGTGCAGAACCATTTGCACCATTTGCACTATTTGTACCATTTGCATCATTCACATCACCGGCATCACCTGAATGGGGTCCATGCAATTTCCAGGCATCCAGATCATCAGGGTGTATGATTTTTTCTATCAGTCCGGCATCAGCAAAAAACTCTTCCGGAGTATAGCCTGAATCATCCAGACAAGCCGGGGATACATACAGATAGCTGCCATCGGGTGCCATCCAGTATTCCCAGTTGGGTGAATAATCAGCCAGGATGCGGTATTTTTCTTCACTCTTGATCAGCAAGGCCGTTCGTTGTGCCACCAGCAGTTCAAGAAAATGCCTGAGCCTGGCCAGCTCCAGATGCGTGCGCACCCGCGCATGCACCTCGTCTATATCAAAGGGCTTGGTAATGTAGTCGGCACCGCCAACGTCAAAGCCCTTGAGTTTTTGTTGTTTGGTATCGAAGATGGTCACAAAAATGACGGGGATACGATTGCCGGTAGCAGTAGCCTTAATGCGCCGGCAAACTTCATACCCATCCATACCCGGCATCATGATATCAAGCAGGACCAGATCGGGCGGCGTTGCACCAGCGACCATTTCAATCGCCCTGGCACCGGAATTGGCCACCGTGATGCGATAACTGCCTTTCAGTGCTTCCATCAATTCATGAATATTTTCCGGTACGTCATCCACCAACAGCAGCGTGGGTGGATGCGCCGGATCAATATGGCGGGTGATATCAAAATTGATGGGATAACGGCGATAGCGCTGCAATTCAAGCTGTATGCGCACGCGCAACAACAAAAGATCGGGATTGACGGGCTTGGTAATGTAATCGGCCACACCCAGGGTCAGTCCACGTGCCTCATCACCAGCATCTGAAATGGCAGTCACAAAAATTACCGGGATGTCTGCCGTAGCCTGGTTGGCTTTCAAATGCGCCAGGACAGAGTAACCATCCATTCCCGGCATTTTTATATCCAGCAATATCAGATCAGGTTGCGGTTGCCGTTGTGCCAGTTCCAGAGCCTTTTCGCCGGTACTGGCGGCAATGATGGCGTACGCGTCACGCAGCATGTTCATCAGGCCGTGCAGATTTTCAACCACATCATCGACGATGAGTATGCGCTGGCGGGTATTATTTACATGGGCAGTATGGGCAGTATTGGCAATGTCGGTCATGATACTTGTCATTCGCTTAGTGGACTCAGACGTTTTTTCAGATCGGACAGCAAGGCAAGCGCGGCATCAATATCAAACACTTCAACACTGGCCGCAATGGCAGCCAGATCCGCTTGCAGATGCGTCCCGCTGACCCCGGCCTGCAATCGCCCCATTACCGGCTCGACACTACCCAGATCATACTCCAATGCCTGACGCAGTTGTTGCAATAGCACGTTGACTTGTGTCGCATCCAGGCTTGCTGACGCCAGGGCGTTAGTGTTGGCGTCAGTATTGGCGTTGGCTATAGTCCTGGCCGCTTCTGCTGCGCTGTCCAGTCTGTCAATATCAGCAAACAGGTCCTGTACCAGGCCTTGCAGCTCATCCAGCAGTGTCTGAGCAGGCACTTCGCCCTGTTTTAGCACCTTATCAATGTCGACTATTTTACTGTGCAACGCGACGGCAGCCACATTTCCGGTTACGCCCTTCAGCATATGACAATACTCTTCTGCCTGTTGCAGATTTTTTTGTTCCAGCATTTTTTTCAAGTGGCTGCTCATATCTGCATAATTGCCCCTGAAGCGACGCAACTGCTTTAGATAAGCGGCGGTTTTTCCACCTATACGACGCACACCCTCGCGCGCATCCAGCCCCGTCACAGCCAGCCACTCTGGCGGTATTTCATGTACCTGCCGGGCGGCAATACGCACACCTGTTCTGGGATCTGGAATGTGTATCCACCTGGCCAATACTGCCATCAGTTTCTCTGGTGCGATCGGTTTGGTGACATGATCATTCATCCCCGCAGCCTGTGTCTTTTCAGCATCATGTGCCATTGCCAGCGCGGTCGTCGCAATAATAGGGAGTTGCGCAAAACGTGCACTGCCATCCGCATTGACCAGGGCACGGATACGCCGTGCCGCCTCCAGGCCATCCAGGACCGGCATCTGTATATCCATCAGCACGGCGTCATAGTCACGTCTTTGCACTTGCTCGATTGCGTCCAGGCCATTGACGGCCTGATCCACATCAATACCTTCGCTGCGCAAAAATTCGGTGACAAACTCACGATTGATATCATTGTCTTCCACCAGCAAAATACTGGCACCCGCCAGTTGGCCACTGACAGCCAGGTCGGGCAGCGTGATACGCAGCCTGTCTGCACTTCCCAGAATGCGGGCGCGACCCAACACCGTCAAGATGCCATCCAACAAGGCAGAAGGTGATACCGGCTTGATGAGAAAACCATCCACGCCCGCCTGCTCGGCAAAACGTATCACATCCTCGCGACCATAGGCGGTCACCATCACTATCCTGGGTTGAGACCTGATGGCGGTATCACTGCGTATGCGCCTGGTCACCTCGTCGCCGTTCATACCCGGCATGCGCCAGTCTATCAAAACCAGGTCATAAGCCTTTTCGCCCGCGTTTCTGAGCATGTCCAGTGCACTGCCACCATTTTCTGCGGTGCTGACATCCACATGAAAATAGCTCAACATTTCTGTCAGAATCTCACGCGATACCTGATTGTCATCCACCACCAGAATGCGCAAGTCATCCAGCAGGCGCCCGGTTTGTTCTATCAGGCTGGTGGCAGCGGTCTGCGTCTTGGTTGCGATTTTCAGCTGGACGGTAAAGCAAAAGGTGGTGCCCTTGCCAGGCTGGGTATCTTCTATCCAAATCTGCCCATCCATCAACTCAACCAGATTTTTACAGATTGCCAGGCCCAGCCCCGTGCCGCCAAAACGGCGTGTGGTCGACTGGTCTGCCTGGGTAAATTTAGTGAACAAACCGTCCCGCATATCTGCGGCGATACCTATGCCAGAATCCCGCACATACACTTGCAGCCTGACATCTGTCGCTGTCAATGACAGGCATTGAAAGCCTAGCTCCACCTCGCCTTGTTCTGTAAATTTGACAGCATTGCCACACAAATTCAATAAGACCTGCCCCAGCCGCAAAGGGTCACCTATCAACACAGGGGGTATGGCAACGTCATACCGGATCAGGAATTCTATGCCCTTGTGTTCAGCCTGGTAGCTGATGGCATCGGTTAGTTGTTCAAGCACTGCTTCGAGCGAGAATTCAATTTGCTCAATCTCCAGCTTGCCTGCGGCTATCTTTGAAAAATCCAGTATGTCATTGATGATACCCAACAGCGAACGGGCTGCGCCTTGCGCCTTGCTTAAATAATTGCGTTGAGTCGAGTTCAGCTCGCCTTTCAGCGCCAGATACAGCATGCCCAGCACTGCATTCATGGGTGTGCGGATTTCATGACTCATATTCGCCAGAAACTGGCCTTTGGCAAGATTGGCAGATTCAGCCTGTTCCTTGGCTGTTTGCAATTCCTGGGTGCGCTCAGTCACTATTTTTTCCAGGTTGTGATTGAGTTCGTCAAGCTCCTGCAAGGAATCAAACAACTGCTGACGGCTTTCATTGAAAGCCTTCACCAGTTCACCCAGTTCATCCCGATACGGATAAGTGATATCTTCCATCGGCATATCGCTGGCACGAAAACGCCAGTTCGCAACAGCCGTGGCGACGGTGGTCACAGAATTGGATAGACGATAGCGTATGGTCCACAAAAAAATCAGCCACAAGGCACTGGTAACAATAATGGAATTCAGCAACACGATCAGGAAACCGTATTTGACACGATCCAGTATCACATCATGACCAGAATACATCTTCAACTGACCAAGCAAACGGCTGTCGCCACGTGGCGCATGATAAAAAAGAGGAATAAGGGAACGCTTGATCTGGCGCGTAAAAAACCCTGCTGGCTCTTTGGCCGTTGGCGGCACATTGCCCATTTCCAGCAAGATTTCACCAGCAGCATTTTCAATCTGCACACCACTAACAATCGCATTCTGGCTGACACTTTGTGCAATGCTCAATAATTGCGGACGGTCCAGTTCCCATACTGCATTGCTCACATGCGGGGCAATCGTCTGCCCCAATGAAACCAGATCGCCATCAATATCACGGCTAACGCTGACATACTGGATCAGCAATTGTGCCGCTGTCATGCTGATGGCCACCAGCAGATACCATGGCAGCATGGTGTACAACAAACGTCGGGAAAGTGTCTGCGCCAGGAACATCAATTTTCCTTCCAAAAACTATATCTAATGCCACCACCAGCGGGTATCCGGTTCCAGGGTATCTGCTGGCAAGACGGGGTTGGCAAGACGGATTAACTGACGCCGCTCGCTTGCCAACTGCTTTATTTCTTTTGCATGATAAGACTCGAATAGCCGGCGAAATGAACCATCTGCCAAAGCCAGCTTCAATCCACGCTCGATTCTTGATGCAAGTTGTTTATTGTCTTTGCGAACCCAAAAATAAACAGGGTAAGGAAAATACAGCGCCTTGCTTTTTTCTGTCGTCAACTGGGGAAATTGCGCCTTATGTTTTTCAATTTCCAGATAGGCTTCATTCAAACCGCGCGTAAATGCATCAAAGCGCCCACCCGCCAACATACCAAACAGGTTTTCATAATTGGTCGAAGTCACTACCGTAAACCCATTGGCACGTAAAATCGCCAAATCAGCCCACTGGCTATTCAGGCCAAAAGTCAGTTGTTGACGCAATGCCTGTTCATCCATCAGCGCAATACTGGCCTGGTCTGCCTTGCGAATCACCAACACCCGATAACCGATAATTCCACGCAAGATGTCGATTTTGACAGGCAGCATCTGCGCCTCGCGCTCGGTATTGGTGCCCAGGGCAATCACATCGATCGCCCCTGACTGCAATAAGGAAATACCACGATTCTGCGTCACGTCTTCAGCAAAGGGTTCCAGCCGCACATCGGCTGCTTCATCACGGGTATGTGCGAGTGCAAGTTCAAGCAACTTCCAGCGGTATTCGTAGATAGGGCCAACCGGGAAATATTTCAGACTGGACTTCTGACTGGCCTCGCCTGCGAATGAAAACGCACTGGCACAAAGCAGCACGCAAAAACAGGATGCCAGCATGGCACGCAACAGCCCAGGCGCGACCTTACTCAGCCCTGCATGGCACGCAGCCATGCGCCTGAGCCGATCTGAGGAAATGTGCATAGCAAGGAACATGGGCTTCCCACTTTCAAGCTGATTCTATCCTGACTTGTCGATAAGCCACTGACAATACCTGAATGCAGTATTCCCCAATTGAGCGAATATCACAAGAGCAACTTTCGTTTTCTGCGGATTTCAAGACAGATGTGTGGGCAGACTGGTTTTCTGTATCGACAATGAGCACAGACAAATCCTGCAAGACCGGGATGTTTAAGAATGAAGCGGCACAATCAATTCCAAGGAGAAATGGAGTAACGGTGCCAGGCTGCTTTGGGCGAAATTTCAATGTCATCGCTCGATCAAGTAGTAGAATGGATCAAGGGATCACATCAAGACATTCAAAAGAAAGCTTAGATATGGATCAAAGTAGCGATGAAGTCAGTACTCCAGTTGCTGGCCAGTTTGCGTTCCCCTTGCGCGCCACGTTTGGCATGGGAGATCGCGTACGCAAGAAATCTGGTGCCGCTTGGCAGGGCCAAGTAGTCGGCTGGTACAGCACAAAACTGACGCCTGAGGGCTATGCCGTCGAGTCCGAGTCTCACCCAGGTTCAGTACAAATTTATCCTGTGGCTGCGCTTGAGCGCGTGACCTAAGTCCTCAATCGAGAGAAGGTCGCCCGGCAAGCTGTGTGCCGCCCCTCATGTCGAAAATAGAAATACATAGGACTGACACAAAACAGCAGCGCTGCGCATCAAACCGACTTTCCATAGATAAAAACCGGGTATGCATTAAAACAAGTCAGAGAAAGGAAATACCACATGTCCAGCGAAGAAAAAGTCACAGGTCCCGCTTCTTATTTTCCATCGATAGAAAAAAAGTATGGCAAACCTATCCAGTACTGGCTGGACCTAGTTCAGCAAAACAAGGGGTTGAAGCACATGGAAATTGTCAACAAACTCAAAGCTGAACATGAAATGGGGCATGGGCATGCCAATGCGATTGTTGCCTATGCCTTGAGTGAAGACAAAAAATAGACTGGTCGTTGTGGTCGTTGTGGTCGCTGGCTTATCGACCTAAAGCCACACCATTGGCATCAAACACATGACACCTCCCCGCCGGCAATTGAATCCGCAAATCCGCTCCCGAGAATAAATCTGAGGTATCCGCTGGCAGCTTGATAGCGAAAAGATTTTCTTCGCCGGGCAATGTGGCGTAGACGATGGCGGCGTCGCCCAGGTGTTCGATGAAGCTGATGCAGGCGGTGAGCTGGTTGTTGCGGTCTGGTGTTTGTGCTGCTGGCACCACGTGTTCTGCGCGTATGCCTATGCTGACTTCCTGTCCTTCTGTGAGTGCGCAGGAGGGGATGCTGACCTCTAGTTGTGCTCCTCCGACCAGGCTTACTGTTGCCTGGTTGTCGGCGCAGCGGCTGACTTTACCTTGCAGGAAATTCATTTTGGGAGAACCCAGAAAACCGGCGACGAAGCGGTTGGCGGGTCTGTCGTACAGTTCCAGCGGTGCGCCTATCTGTTCTATCTTGCCGCCGTTGAAGACGGCGATGCGCTGGCCCAGAGTCATGGCTTCGACCTGATCGTGCGTCACGTAGATCATGGTGGCGGCCAGTTCCCGGTGCAGCTTGCTGAGTTCTATGCGCATTTGCACACGCAGGCTGGCGTCGAGATTGGATAGCGGTTCATCAAACAAAAACAGGCCGGGTTTGCGGACGATGGCGCGCCCGATGGCGACGCGCTGGCGCTGGCCGCCGGACAGGTCACGCGGCTTGCGTTGCAGCAGGTGGGTCATTTGCAAAATGCCAGCGGCGTGCTGCACCGCTGCATCAATGTCTTGCTTGCTCATGCTGCCAAGGCTAAGGCTGAAAGCCATGTTGTCATACACGGTCATGTGCGGATACAGGGCATACGACTGAAACACCATGGCCAGGCCACGTTTGGCGGGTGGGATGTCGTTGGCCAGCGCGTCACCGATGTACAGTTCACCGGCGCTGATATCTTCAAGGCCGGCGATCATGCGCAGCAGGGTCGATTTGCCGCAGCCCGATGGGCCGACGAAGACCATGAATTCACCATTGCGCACGTGCAGGTCTATGCCTTGCAAGACCTGGTTATTGCCATAGGATTTGCTGATCTGCTGTAGTCTGACTTCGGCCATGCCCTGCCCCTTTGATTAGCTTGCAGCGCTTGAAAACCCGGCGACCGGGATCTGGCCGCTGGCGAGTACTTCAGCGGCAAACCAGGCGCGTGCGGCATCGATGGCGGGTGGTGCGAAGCCATAGGTGATCAGGGCCGGGGCCTGGATGTCTAGCATCTGGAACGGGTTCCACAAGACCAGCTGCAGGTCTGGCTTCCAGCTGTCGCGTACCTGTTTGCTGTAGCGTATGCGCACGGTGGATGCGAGTATGACAAAGCGGCCATCATCGGGCAAGGCGCTCCAGTCAAAGGTGTCGGCCTTGTCAAAGGTAACGGTGTCTACATCATACAAGCTGGACAGCATGGCACTGACCTTGGCTGCGGAGATGCCCGCTTCTGACACGCCATCGCTGACGACATCGGCGCTGATGATCAGGCGCACCTTGCTACCCCTTGCTGGCGGTACGGGATTGCCCTGCGTGGTCAGGCCGCGCTTCCAGGCGCTGGACATGAGGATGCGGTCGGCCATGTCGGTCTGGTAGGCGGTGTCTATGCAGGGATAGGTTTTTGTCAGCGCCGTCATGCGCTGTAGTTTTTGCTGTACTTCGGCCAAAGAAATGCCGCCAGACAAAATGACTTCGGTCAGTGCATTCAGGGTTTCGAGCTGGGTTTCTGTGGTGCCCAATGCCATGACCATATCAGCCCCCGCCAGCAAGGCGCGCACTGCCGCATTGCCGACGCCGTAGCGCCCGGCGATGGCGTGCATGTCCATGCCGTCGGTGATGACCACGCCCTGGTAATTCCATTGGTCACGCAGCAGGCCAGTCAAGATAGGTTTGGACATGGTGGCGGGATTGTCTGCATCCAGTGCCGGGTAGACGATATGCGCAGTCATCATGGCGGGGGCATTGCGGCTGACTGCGGTCTGGAACGGGGCCAGTTCCAGTGCCTGCAATTCGGCCAGGCTTTTGTTCACGGTGGGCAAATCACGGTGGGAATCGACATTGGTGTCACCATGACCGGGGAAGTGCTTGACGCAGCAAGCCACACCTTCAGACAGGCTGCCATCCATCCAGGCCAGCGCCAGTTCACTGGCACGCTTTGGGTCAGAGCCGAACGAACGTTCAGAGATGACGGGGTTATCGACGTTATTGTTCAAATCCAGCACCGGTGCAAAGTTCCAGTTGAAACCCAGAGCCTTGACGCCACGGGCAACTGCGGCCCCCACCTGGCGGCATAGTTCCGGGTCATCGCTGGCCCCCAGCGACATTGCCGCCGGGGGCTGCGGTACCCAGGTGGAACGCACGACTGCGCCCCCTTCCTGATCGATACCGATCAGCGCTTCCTCCCCCAAGGCAATGCGCAGATCAGCCGTAAGTTTCTTCAACTGGATTTCGTCCACCATGTTTTGCCTGAACAGGCAAATACCACGGATGTAATTGTCTTTTAAAAATTGTACCGATGCGTCGTCAAGGCTGGTGATGGGCATGCGTATCATCACCAGTTGCCCGGCCAGGCGGCGTGCTGTTTCACGTGTCAGGGTTTGCTGATTATTGTTGTCTTGCATCATTTCACTGCTCCATCCATGCCGCGCATAAAAAAGCGCTGGGTAAATAAAAAGGCGACCAATATAGGCGCGACTGTCAAAATGGTTCCTGCCGCGATCACGCGGGTGCTGCTGCCGTAGGTGCCGCGCAAATACAGCACACCTGCTGACAGGGGAAAATCTTCCGGCTTGCTGATGACGATAGATGGCCAGATGTATTCATTCCAGGCCTCGACTGCGGTCAGTATGCCCACTGTTGCCAGCCAGGGGGTAATCAGCGGCAAGACGATGCGGTAAAAGATGACCCATTCACTAGCACCATCCACCCTTGCTGCATCCAGCAAGTCTTGCGGTACTTCATCGAAAGCCTGTTTCAGCAAGAGTATGGACACTGCTGTCACGATATTCGGCAACACCACGGCGGTATAGGTATTCACCAGGGATATCTTGGTGATGGTAATAAAATTGACCAGAAAGTTAACTTCAGACGGCAAGATCATGGTTGCCAGTATCACCCCCATGATGAGCTTGCTGCCGCTGAACTGCATGCGTGACAAAGGATAAGCCGCCAGTGAACACACCACCAGTTTTCCCAGCACTGTCGCCAGGGTGATCAGCAAAGAATTTTTGTAGAAAGCAATGATGGGTATGACGCGGAATGCCTCGATAAAATTGTCCAGCGACATACCGCGCGGCCAGAAGGTAGGCGGAAATTCAAACAGATTGCCTTCGGTAGACATTGCCACCACCAGCGTCCACCAGAATGGAAAAATACAGATGACGGCAATCAGGCTCAGCAAGCCATATTGCGATGCCGTGCGCAGGATTTTTTTGATGTTCATGCTCATTCCCTATGCCCGGGTTTAAGCCAGCGCAGGCAGGCAAAGGCAATCGCCATGCAACACACAGACACCACGAAACTGGCAGCCAGACCACGCGGCAGCTTCAGGTGTTTTAGCCCCTGGTCATACGCATAATACAGGGCCGTGAAGGTGGAATTCATGGGGCCACCCTGGGTCAGCACATCGACTTCCTGATATGCCTTCAAAGCCGCCAGAACCGACATGATGCTGCATACCAGGATGGTTGGTTTCAACATCGGCACGGTGATACGCCAGAAACGTTGCCAGCGATTGGCACCGTCGAGTATGGCGGCTTCCTGCATCTCGGATGGCAGCGATTGCAGAGCTGCGAGGTACATGACCATATACCAGCCCAGGCCACGCCAGAAAGAGACGAACATGACAGCGAACAGGGCCAGGGTATCGTCCGACAGCCAGCCCAGCGGCGCTGCAATCACATGCAGTTGCAGCAGCACATAATTGAGCGTGCCCTGTTCATGGAACATGAAACCCCACATGATGCCCACCACTGAAACAGTGGTCACCACCGGCACATAATAGGCAGCACGAAACCAGCGTATGCCGGGTAACTGATTATTGACCAGCACGGCCAGCGAGATAGCACCTAACTGTGTAAAAGGTACGACCAGCAAAAACAGCAGCGAGTTCTTAAGCCCGGTCAAAAACATGTCATTCGCAAACAGGGCACGGTAGTTGGCAAAGCCCACCCAATGCACTTCGCGTATCAGACTAAAATCGGTAAAGCTGAGGTAAGAGCCATACATTACCGGCCAGAAAGAAAACATCAGCAGCAACAACAGGGCCGGTGCCAGGAAGGCATAGGCCAGCAGATTACGCCGTCTTGTCATGGAAGCGGATGCAGTTTGTCTGTTCATGGCTGCTTTGCCCCCTGCAATTTACGGTTCCAGATGGCGACGGCTTCATCCAGGGCTTGCTGCATATCGCGGCGACCGGTGACGCCGGCTTCCACTGCCTTGACCAGGAAACGGCGCAATTCATCATAATCATCAATACCACTGACGTACAGACTGCGCGAGGCGTTCATGGAATTGGCAGCGACTGCCAGTGCCTGTTCTGATGCACCGGCGTTCGCCGCTACTTTCTTGAAGTAAGGATTGGACAAAGCCTGCCTGGTGGTCGGCATAACACCGGCCAGCCGTGCAAACGTCAGTTGGTTGGCGTTGCTGGTCAGGTAGCGGGCAAAAGCGGCAATCTCGGGCAGTTGCTGTTTTTTGACACCCCTGGGTATGGCAAAGTGGAATAACCAGCCACCGTCATTGATGCCTGTTGGCCCCGTTGGTACCGGAAAAATACCGGTCTGCGCATACACTTCCGGCGCGTCTGTCTGTATGCGTTTGATGGCAGTGGGTGCGCTGACCATGACACCCAGCCGCCCGCCCAGATAGGCATCCACCACCGCCGGGAAGTTATCTTCGGCAAATAATTTGTCTTTCAAAAAACCGTTTGCCTTGTAGGTCGCCGCCAGTTTTTTGACCAGCGCCACATGGGCTGGTGAATTGAAAACGGCCTTGCCATCGCGCAGCAAATCCAGCCCCTGCTGCATGAAGAAACCATCGATCTTGCCCAGTGCCGGTGCATAACCGGGCTTGCCGGTTTTGGCAGAAATCAGCACCGCCTGTGCCAGCAATTCATCCATGCTTCTGGGTGCCTGAGTGATGCCGGCGGCTGCCAGTATCTTGCGGTTATAGGCGATGACATTGACGTTGCTGTAATGCGGGAAGCCATACACCTTGCCATTGAAACGCAAATCGGCCAGCGCCGCATCGGTGTAATCAACTGGCGCGCCCGGTGCTGACAGCCAGGCATCGACTGGCTCCAGCAAACCGTCACGCGCCATTTCTTCTGCCCAGGGCACACTCAGATTCACCAGCGCCGGCGGGGTACCGGCTGCAATGGCAGTGATCAGTTTCAACTGCAAGATATCCCAGGGAAAATCCACCCATTCGAGCTTGATGCCGGGGTGTTGCGCTTCGTAGTTGCTAACCAGTTGCTGGAAGTAAGGGATGAATTTTGGCTTGAGGCTCATGGTCCAGAATTCGATTTTCTGGACAGCGAAGGCATTGCCATGCAGACTGAAACCCAGGCTCAAAACAAGCAGCATGGTCATGCACCTGAGCCAGCGGTTTTGCCCCAGGCCGCAAGCCTTGGTAATACTCCCCCCAATTTCTATCAAATTTCGCATTTTTTCTACATCTGCATTGCTGTTAGTAAAAATACTAGGGGGAGTATCTATTTTTTAAGTTTTTAAAAAATAGCGTGGCGGCGTAGTGCTACAGTCTAATTGGTTTTTGTCACTTTACTGAGATGACGTGGCTTGTCCGGGTCCAGGCCACGGGCAATCGACAGATTGGCGGCCATGACGTAAAACGCCTGTATCGCCACGATGGGGTCAAGATCAGGTGTGGCAGCCACTGGCAGGGTCAGGTTACGTTCCTTGACATCATCAGGTGCAGCCAGCAAGACATTGGCACCGCGACCACGCATTTCTTCGGCAAGGGCGATCTGGCCAGCCTGTGACGGACCACGGGTTGCGAAGATCAGCAGCGGGTAACCATCATGTATCAGTGCCATGGGGCCATGCTTGATTTCTGCACCACTGAAGGCTTCTGCCTGGATGACCGAGGTTTCCTTGAACTTCAATGCCGATTCCAATGCCACAGGGAAGCTGATGCCACGGCCCACCACCATGATGCGTGATGCAGGTGTCAACACATCCAGTGCTGGTGACCAGTCAAATTGTGTCGCGGCACGCAAAGCGTCTGGCAATTGTTCTATGGCTTGCAGAAATTCTGCATCATCCTGCCAGTGACCGACCAGGCGTGCAGCTGCAACCAGCGAGGTAATAAAGCTCTTGGTGGCCGCCACGCTCAGCTCCGGGCCGGCATGCAGGGGCATGGTCCATTCTGCGCTTTGCCCCAGGGGTGACGCGGCATCGTTCACCAGCGCCACGGTGGTGGCACCACCTTCACGGAAATAACGGATGGGCTCGACCACGTCCGGGCTTTGGCCAGATTGCGAAACCGCAATCGCCAATGCGTCTTTGGCGTGCAGGGGCGCATTATTGAGTGTCACCAGCGACATGGGCAGTGACGCGACGATGCGTCCCAGCCTGGCCATGATGAGGTAGGCCGCATAATTGGCAGCATGGTCAGAACTGCCACGTGCCACCGTCACGACCGAAGCTGGCGGATGAGCACGCAGGTGGGCACCCAGTGCGCCGTAACGATCATTATCCTGCGTGAGTTGTGCGGCTACAAAATCGGCGGAAGAACATGCTTCCTTAAGCATCTGCGAGGTCAATCTTTTCTCCTTCTACATAAACAGCGATAAGGTTGAGCTGACGATCCAGCACGACCAGGTCTGCGTAGCTGCCAACCTGCAGGCGACCACGCTCATTCAATCCCAGATAATCGGCTGCGTAGGTAGAAACACGCTTCGATGCATCTTCCAGATCCAGGCCTATGCTGACCAGATTGCGCAGGGCCTGATCCATGGTCAGGGTGCTGCCTGCCAGCGTGCCGTCTTCCAGACGCACACCGCCCAGGCATTTATGCACGACCTGGCGGCCCAGCATGTACTGGCCATCCGGCATCCCGGATGCAGCAGTGGAATCAGTCACGCAATACAGATGCGGTATGGCGCGCATGGCGGCTCTGATCGCCCCCGGATGCACATGCACCAGGTCGGGAATAATTTCAGAGAACTGTGCATGCGCAAGAGCAGCACCGACCATGCCGGGTGCCCTGTGATCCATGCGTGACATGGCGTTGTAGAGGTGAGTAAAGCCGGTGGCACCGTTTTCCAGCGCTGCCTTGCCTTCTTCGTAGGTACCCAGGGTATGCCCTATCTGTACCTGCATGCCCATGTCTGTCAGCTCGCGCACCAGTTGCAGATGGCCTTCCATTTCGGGTGCCACGGTAATCAGTTTGATCGGCGCGATTGCGTTCAGGTACCGTACCTGATCCAGCGAGCCTGCATGCGCAAAATCTGGCTGCGCGCCCAGCTTGCCGGGATTGATATACGGGCCTTCCAGATGCACGCCCAGCACGCGGGCAGCACCGCTGCTGCGTTTTTCTGCCGATGGACGAATGGCCTGCAAGGCCAGTTCGAGATCTGCCAGCGGCGCAGTCATGGTGGTAGCCAGCATGCTGGTCGTGCCATGTTGTGCATGCTTGCGGGCAATCACTTCGACGGCATCACCGGCTTCCATGGTGTCTTTGCCACCGGCACCATGTACATGCAAATCGACAAAGCCCGGCAGTATGTAATAACTGCTTTCTGCATCTGCTGCCGTAGTGTTATCGGTGGCAGTAATTGCCTGTATTTTTTCAGAGAAGGCCAGCGATCCGTGGACCCAGCCTTGTGGCGTCAGTATTTGACCCTGCAATTGTTGATCCACACTCATCTGAACAACTCCGCCACAAAATCATAATAATCACTGCGGCAATACGAGTGGGAAAGCTCAATCGCTGCGCCAGTGGGAAGGTAAGCCACGCGGGTGATGAACAACATCGCCGCCCCCTGTTTGATATCTGCCAGTCTTGCCTGTTCAGCCGTTGCATTGACAGCGCGTATGTGTTGCAGCGCGCGGGTGGGCGACAGATTCTGTGTTTCAAGATAGCCATACAGACTGTCGCTGACCAGTTTCGGGTTCGGTATATACAGCGCCGGTATGGTGGTGCTTTCTATCGCCATCACCACATTGTCGGCAGTACGCAAACGCTTGAGGCGCGATACCACGGTATTCGGCGACAGGCCCAGCGACAGGATTTCTTCTGGCGATGCGATGCCGGTTTCACGTGACAGCCAGCGTGAGCCTGGCACAAAACCGCGATTGCGCAATTCTTCACTGAAGTTGGTCAGGCGCGACAAGGGTTGTTCAAGCTTGGGGGTGATGTAAGTGCCGGAACCATGCTTACGGGTGAGCATGCCACGCTCGCACAACATGTCGATGGCTTTGCGTGCGGTGACGCGTGAGATATCCAGGGTTTCAGACAGCATGCGTTCTGACGGCAAGGCTTCATCCGGTTGCCACAGACCGCTATGTATGCCGTTAGCCAGTTTATTTGCCAACTGCAGATACAGGGGAGTAGAACTCTCTGCGTCAGGTTTGAAGTCTATCAGTTGTGCCAGCATGTTTCTCTCTCTTGGTTTATTGGTGTTGCCGGTGTTGCCCGTGTTGTCCGATTTGCAGATACTGCTGTATCAGTATCATGGCACCCGCTGCTGAATCTGCCTGCGGCTGTTGTATGCGCCCTGCCAGTTCTGCTGGCAGATATACAGACACGGCAACAGCCAGACCACCACACAGGGCAATCGGCAAATCACCAGAGGGGTCAAGCGCCTGCGCCATGATGGCAACCTCGGCACCGGCATCCAGCATGATGGCACGTGCCACGTCGACTTCGGCGGCAAAGCGTATCACCAATGGTGCCAGTTCTGCATATCGGGTCTGGTTGGCCTGCGCCAGCCAGGCAAAGACGGCGTCCTTGTCGCCACCACAATGTGCCAGCACGGCGCCGGAAAAGGGATTGGCAAGATCACGACCATCCAGCACGCGCTGCAGATGATTCACTGCACGCATGCCCAGCCACGCACCACTGGCTTCATCACTGACGGGAAAGCCCCAGCCACCCACTTCACGACGCTGCCCGCTGGCCAGCAATACTTCGCCAACGCTGCCAGTGCCCAAAGCAATGATTGCGCCAGGCTTGCCATTCAGCGCGCCCAGCAAAGTGGTATAGGCATCGGTTTCAGCGCAGACGGCACCAAAGCCGGGATTAAGGGCGACGAATTCTTTGGTCCAATGAATATTGTGTACACCTGCCAGTCCGCAGCCAACGGCAATTTCCTGCAACGGCGGCATGGCCAGACCGGCGGCAGCAAATGCCTGCTGCGTCGCCTGCAAGATGGATTGCCAGGCCTTGTCACGCCCCAGGGCCAGGCCAGACGGCCCGGCGCTGCCACGCCCCAGTTCCTTGCCTGCTGCATCAGCCAACACCACTCGCGTGCCAGTACCACCGCCATCGGCACCGACAAGATAACGGCAAGCCATGGCAGCAAGCGTACTGTGTACAGTATTCTGCCCGTCTGGTGTATGCTGATTTTCTGCTTGTTTATTCATTGATAAGTGAGCTATTCATGTTTTTTGACGCCACCAAACCAGCGACGCTACATCTGCTACCATTTCAGGCTTCACTGTAAGTTTTTTCCCTAGTGGATGTCAATAGGTATTTAAGTGGTATCTTCATTTAAAATGTAACGAAATTCCCGCCTGTCTTCACCTGACTCTAAAACCAGGCCAGTTCCCGCCAGCCGTTAAGCAAGTTGCAGTACAGCCACGAGCTGCATGCACCACGGTAAAGTACTTAGTCTTGGAATGATAACTGGCAAACACGGGATGCCTACGCGCGACTATGGCAAGCACATGCTGGCGTGGCATTCAAGTAATCAATATGATGATTTATTGAGGTGGTATTAGGGTGCTGATCGCCGCCGGACATCGGTGGTGTGCACGAAGGCATTGCTGCCTGTACATGGAAATATTTATTTGGATAATTTGTGGATAGGGAAATTGTGTAGTGCGGGCCAATGCACATTCAAATTTATAGATACGCAGATTTCAAAACGCCCATACGACATTCTGTCCGTCTGCTATCACTAATCCACATCACCCGGCCCAGCCGCTGGCTTTTTGCCGGTCAGCATGGCTTTGGCCAGGTTTTCGTGATGTTGCCAACTGGTGAATACGACGCCTGTCACGTGCAAGACTATCAGGCCGACCATGATCCAGGCGATGGTGACATGGGTGCGTACAGGCCAGGCGTAGCCCCACAGCAGATCGGTGCCCATGGCCCAGCCGGTCAATACGAGCACTACCACGCAAGATAGCAGCGCCACGACCATCCAGCCACCCAGGGGGTTGTGGCCGACGTAACGCGGTGCTTGGGCGCGCATGACCTGGCGCACATAATCCAGTGTCGCTGGCAGCGATTTAAGAAACTGGCTAAAGCGTGCATAGCGATTGCCCACGCCTGACCAGATCAGGCGTACTACTACCAGCAGGCCAGCGCCATAGCCGATATATTCATGGGCCACGCCAGTCTGGCCGCTGGTGAACCACGCCGCTGCAATACTGAGCACGAGTGCCCAATGGACGAGGCGCACCGTCAGGTCCCAGACGGGCATGTCCCGAACGGGCATGTCCCCAGCGGGCTGATTATTCTTCAACGCGTTCGAAGGTCACTGGGTTGAAGAATGCTTCAACGCGTTTGCCTTTAGGGTCTTTGGCGTAGACTTCGTAACAGCTGGTAGTTTGTTCCATGCGGCGGATTTGCCAGCCTTCTTTGGTCAGCTTTTCTTGCAATTCGGTATGTGGACGCCACTTGGCTTTTGGCTGGTCGGTGCATTTGACGTCGCCATGTGCCCAGGCACTGCTTGCTACCATAGCAAACGCCACCGGGACGATTTTTACAAAAATTGATCGTGTAATTGATCCCGTAATTATTCGCATACTTGATTGCATCGCTTACTCCTGACAAGTGATTTAAAACTTAGGTGATGGCCCAGCGGCGTAACAGATTATGGTACACGCCTGTCAGCGTCAGCAGTGCCGAATTTTGTGAGTCTACCGTCATGCTCAATTTCTGGATTGCCTGATCCAGGTCGTACAGCATGCTACGTTCTGTACCGTCACTGACCATGCTTTCTATCCAGAAAAACGAAGCAATCCGCGCGCCGGATGTCACGGGTGTGACCCGGTGCAGGCTGGAAGCCGGGTACAGTACCATGTCGCCCGCTGCGAGCTTGACGGTCTGGGCGCCGAAGTCGGTATCGATTTCCAACTCGCCGCCTTCATACTCTTCTGGTTCAGCCAGGAAGAGCGTGGCAGCCAGATCGCTGCGCAAGTTCTGGCCTGTGCCGGGCTGCACCATGATGGCGCTGTCAACATGCAGGCCATATCCGCCACCATCCTGGTAGCAATTGAATTTTGGCGGATAGATTTTTTGTGGCAAAGCGGCAGAAATGAAGACCGGATGCTGACCCAGATTGCGCAGAATATGATTGCCCAGCTTGATGGCAAGCTCAGAATTGTCATCTATCTGCAAATTGCGTTTGACCTGCTGCGCGAGGGTACCGGCAGTACGTACACCGTCCTGCCATTCGGCCTGATCAAGATGCGCCCTGAACTGCCGGACTTCATCCTTGCTCAAGACATTCGCTATCACAATCAACATACCGTCAGCCTTAATTATTGGTTAATTCATTGACAGCGAAGCAAAGCCTCGCCGCTGATGTCGCTAAGGGTGGCGCAGCCGGCCTGGGCCATGCACACTTCCAGTTCTTCGCGCAACAGTTTGATCATATGGGCCACGCCCAGGGCACCGGCAACACTCAGTGCATACATTTGCAAACGCCCTATGAGTACCGCATTGGCCCCCAACGCCAGCGCTTTGAAAATATCCGCACCAGAACGTATGCCACCATCCAGCAACAAAGGGAAATCGTCCCCCACCGCAGCCCGGATGGCCGGCAACACAGTCAGGCTGGCAGGTGCACCATCCAGGCTGCGCCCGCCGTGGTTGGAAACCACGACACCAGCAACACCGGCGGCCTGCAGCGCTCGAGCATCGTCGGGATGCAAAACGCCTTTTACCCATACCGGCAAAGACGTTTGCGTCATCAGCCAGGCCAGATCAGACCAAGTTGGCGCAGCCCGCATCACTCCCTGAAAAATGCGACTGCCCCCCGGAGAAAAGTCAGCCTCTGGCTCAGCAGATGCATCTTGCAGATTCACCGCCACGCAATCGGCGGGCATGCGAAAACCTGCTTTCAGTGCGCCTATGCTTGCCACCTGTATGGATGCATCCAGCGTCACCACGATGGCACTGAAACCTGCCGCCTCTGCCCTTGCCAGCAGGGCCAGTGTGTCATCACGACGGGTTTGAAAATACAGTTGAAACCACTTGTGTGGCCCCGCTGCATGCGCCACGTCTTCCAGGCGACAAGATGCCAGCGTGCTGCATACCATGCAGCTATCCATGGCCTGTGCGGCCCGCGCGGTATCAATTTCACCAGCCGGATGGGCAAGCTTCTGGAAAGCCACGGGTGCTAAAAGTATGGGATGAAGAAAGCTTTGTGCGCCCAATGTAAGGCGCGTATGCCCGTCTTTGACGTCGCGCAACACACGCGGATAGATGGACCATTGTGAAAACGCGGCCAAGTTGGCTGCCACGGTAAGATCGCGTCCGCTGCCACCGGCTACATAGGCGTAGCTGGGTTCTGCCATGGTACGCCGCGCCACGATTTCATAATCCTGGGCGCAGCGTATATCTGCCGGAATACCACCAGTGGCACCACCGGCGACTGGCTGATTAACAGAGCTGGACGGTTTATTCATCAATGGACAATTTCAACAAAGAACCCGTATTTTATCTGAATCACCAGTTCGCCTGGCAGATGCTTCACATTTCGTAGATTACATTTCGTAGTTCAGCGCGACGCGTACTGCACGTGCGTCACCTTTATACAAGAAGGCACCAGAACGGTACACGGCTGTGTAGTAGTCCTTGTTCGTGACGTTCAATACATTGACGCGGACATCAAAGCGACGTGAGAAGCGATATGCAGCAAACACATCATATGCCGTGAACGAAGGTACTGGTTGCGAGCAAAGACCAGCAGCTGTGTAACCTGCCGCTGTGTCAGGCTGACCACCGCAACGATCACTTTCATGACGTGCTGCACCACCAAACGAGAACGCATTGGTCAACTGGTACTTGGCCTGTATCGAGAAGGTTTTCTTGGCGAAGTTACTCAATGGATTACCAATGTTTGCCGGTGTAGAAGAAGCCAGCACTTTGGAATCCATGAAAGCCGCGCCAGCCTGTACGGACAAGTCTTCGGTCAGATTACCGCTCAGGCCCAGTTCCAGACCTTGCACACGATTTTTACCGGAATTGAATGTACCGACTGTGTCATAGTTGGCACCTTCCATCACATCAGATTTCTGGGTCTGGAACAAGGCTGCCGTAGCAAGCAATTTGTCGTCCAGCAGATTCCACTTCACACCCAGTTCATAGTTGATCGATGTTTCAGGCTTGGCACCAGCGATCTGGTTTTGATACAGAACAGCACCACCGTAACCACTGCTGGTACCGGCATCGGCTTCACCGCCGTTGATGTCCTGTGCGCTGGCAACAGAACCGTAGACGATCAGCTTGGGAGTGATTTTGTAGCTCAGACCCAGATGGCCATTCACCAGTGTGTCTTTGTAACCGTAGTCGCCAGTGATGGCGCCTGTCGTGTTATTGCGACGTGTCAGGTTCAGGTCAAAGGAATCTGCACGCAAGCCACCAAAGGCCGTAAATTTGTCAGTCAGATCAACGGTGTCCATCAGCGTCAGTGCCAATGCCTTGATATGCCAATCCTGGTTCCAGGTCAGACGGCTGGAATTACGGCCAGCCAGATTGCTCAGGTTAGCAACTGGTGTGCCATTGCTGTCAGTAAAGCAGAAGCCATTGTTGGCGCCAATGCCGGCTGTGGTTTTGCAATTGAATGTGCCAGTATTGGTAATGGCGTAGGTACCGGATACCACTTTGTGGTCAGCATATTCAGCACCGAAAATGAACTCATGCTTGAGGCCACCCAGCACTTTGTCCCAACGCAGATTACTCTGGTGTGCAAAGTAATCGATATCCTGCCAGCCAGTGTGGCCGCCATCGAGAACGCCCGTGGTGTAAGCCACACCGGTTGCACCGTTGTAACGCGTTGCAGAAGATGCACCTGTAGTGACATAGCCGTTGCCGGATTTACCGTAACGCGTCAGGCTGGTGAGCTTCAGGTCAGGCGCCAGCGTCCAGTTCACACGGGCTGTAACCGTGTCTACATCAGATTTCAGGAAATCATTTGCCTGGCCATACACTGGCACATTGGTTGCCGGTACACGGTTAGGCACTGTGCCAACCAGGTAGTAACCCAGATCCGGAGATGTATCCTTGGTGCGCAGACCATAGTAATCCAGCGTAACAGACAAATCCTTGCTGACTTCATACAGGCCGGACAAGGCAATACCCTTGCGCTTGCGGTTAGCAGGTGAACGGTCAGGCACGTCTTCATCGCCATACAGCACATTGGCGCGCAAAGCAAAATGATCGCCAAAACCTTTGTTGATGTCAGCAGTAACGCGGCGTTGTGAATCACTGCCGATACCTATAGAAACCCGCTCAAAATCATGATCCAGGGTAGCTTGCTTGGTGATAGCGTTGATCGCACCACCGGCAGTACCACGACCGGCAAAACTGGAATTGGGGCCTTTGGCAATTTCCAGCTGTTCGATCACGAAACTTTCACGTGTAGACATACCTGGATCGCGCAAGCCATCGACGAACACGTCACTACGCGCTTCCTGGCCACGGATGATGTAACGGTCGCCGAAGGCGTTACCGTTTTCGCCGGTACCCAGCGTAATACCTGGCTGTGCGCCCAATACCTGTTTCAGATCGGTCAGGCCAGAGTCATCAATCGCTGCACGGGTCAACACCGAGATGGTTTGTGGCGTTTCTGCCAGCGGGCGGGTGTGGCGGGAATCAGCAGATGATTTTGCTTTATAAGGAGCACCAATTTCAGCATTTGGATTGGATTCAACGCGCTTGCCCAACACTTCCACTTCCTGCAATTTCTGCGCATCTTTCTGTGTCTTGGCAGCAGGTGGCGTAGCTTCTTGCGCCATGGCAGCCATAGGCATGAACATCGCACTGGAAATACCCAATGCCAATGTCGTCTTTTTCATTGAATTAATGACCAGATCATCAGTAAGACGAAGGTTTTTTGGTTGTTTAAGGTTTGAGTGGTTCAAAACATGCCTCTGCTTGTGTATCGAAATTGATTGCGTGCGATGTCAATTTATTACTGCATTGCCATCTTCCATCCGCAGAATGATACACATGTTAACAATGAGAATCAATATCATTTACATTCGTAGTCAAGCCAAGGATTATTTTCAGTCAATACAGGCAACATTCAGACTTACTTATTCGACATCTCAAAAAGCCACCCCACTCTCTGTGGCAAGCAAGGGATCTTGTGGAATCACAAATACATGTTGCTCTTATGCATAACATTCAGGACAAGGCATGAGTAAGCTGCTTGAATATCTTTTACAGTTTGTTTCCTGCAATCCATATATAGTCAACACATGCGCCAGAAATGCGCTTATCAAAATAATTTCTGGTCAATAAATTCTTCCCCTCGCAACAGGCTGAGCAGGAAGAAAAACATTCTTCCTGCTTACGTATGACTTATCAAAAAACCCAACACATGGCCGGCACCTATGCGCGTGCCGACAAACTCATTTTTTCTGTATTGATCGGCATGCAGGTTTTCGCGTTTGCCATCGCCAACTGGTATGACACCTGGAGTCTGGCATTGTGGATGGGCATCCCCTTTCTGCTGATCTCTGGTTTCTTCACTTTTAAATTTCCAGGCGCTGTGTTGACACGATTAAGCAACGCTGTACTGTTGATGGCGTATTGCGCACTGCATATCCATCAGGCACGCGGGATGACAGAATTCCACTTCGGAATTTTTGCTTTTCTGGCGTTTTTGCTCATCTACGCAGACTGGAAAGTGATCGCGGCAGCAGCCGCCACCATCGCCATTCATCATGTCAGTTTTGATTATTTGCAGTCGCTGGAATTTGGCGTGTTTTGCTTCACCAAACCAGGGCTGGTGATATTGCTCATCCATGCCGGCTATGTTGTGGTAGAAGCCGCCGTACTGATTTACATTGCATCGATTATCCGCAATGACAGGATACAAGAATTTGAATTGAAGTCTTACACAGAAAGCCTGAACGCGGGTGGCGGCATCATTAACCTCAGAGACCATCCACATGACGCCATCAGCGATTCCGGCAAGTCATTGGATGCGGTAATCCAGTTACTGCAATCCACCATCGTGCAGGTATCGCAAAGCGCCCACACGATACATAGCTCATCCGAACAAATTACGGCTGACAGCAATGCACTGGCCGACAGTACCGAAGAACAATCCATATCGATACAGCGCACGGCATCGTCGATAGAATCGCTGACATCCAGTGTTGCAGCAAACCGGGAAAATTCTACCAGTGCCAACGAACTTGCCAAAGCAGCTTCTGAAGTAGCGCAACGAGGTGGGCATGTCGTCAACGAAGTCGTGCAGACCATGGATTCGATCAAAGACAGTTCCCGGCAAATTGTCGATATTATTTCCGTCATCGACGGCATCGCATTTCAAACCAACATCCTGGCGTTGAATGCCGCAGTTGAAGCCGCCAGAGCCGGCGAGCAGGGACGCGGCTTTGCCGTGGTAGCCAGCGAAGTCAGAAATCTGGCGCAGCGAAGTGCAAGTGCCGCCAAAGAAATCAAGGCATTGATTACCGATTCCACACAACGCATCGAACTGGGCAATACCCTGGTCAGCAAGGCTGGTTTAACGATGGAAGAAATCGTCGCCAGCGTCAACCAGGTGTCGCAGATGATCTCTGCCATTAATCAATCCAGCATAGAACAGGCAACAGGCGTCGAACAAGTCCATACCGAAGTCAGCACCATCAGCAACACCGTCAACAGCAACGCCAGCGTCGTCAACAACCTGGCAAGCGCTTCTACAGTCTTGCTGACGCAAGCCAATTCGTTGACGGCGATCATGGGGCAGTTTATTACGTCGGATCGGCAGGGGGTGAGGCGGTAGAAAAGCGAAACAAGTTCAGAGTGTTTCGCTTTTCATGAATCAAGGTTTCAGAATGTGCGTGTCCCCGTTATAGCGAACCCAGACTACAACATCCGTACAAATCAATACTTGGAAAAAATTGGCGTGTTGCCCACACCCGCAGCAATACTGTCGCCTATCGCTATTGAGTAACTATAATTGCCATTTGGGACTTTCGTTTTTTCCCATTGGATGCCGTCACAGCTGTAAAAAATATCATCGCCATCTCTAGTAAAGTTGGACGCAGAATCGACCGCCATCAATTGTCCACCGCCAGCAACCAGCGCATTACCATTTATCTGCAGGAAGGTTCGCCCCTTCGCGACAGTTTTCCAGTTGATGCTGTCGCTGCTGTTGGCAATATTGCCTAGTCCATCAGTAGCAACATACATGCCATTAAAATACCGCATGCCTGATATATACGAAGCCGGGAATGCCCCGTCGCCAACGATTTTCTGTTGCTGCCACGTATTGCCATCACTGCTGACATATACATTGAGACCTGCCCCAGTATAGAATTTTCCATTCGCAAATGTACTCCAGCCAAAGACATAAACTTTGAGATCAGCCGCATTTGCTGCGGCATGCCAACTCCGGGCATCTGCGCTCCAGATGATTTTGCCATCACCACCGACCAGTACAAATCTCCCATTACCATAGGACATGCTTTTGGGGTCAAAATTTGGCAGTGCTTGCAGAGATGGATTCGCGCTGTCGCCTATAATCACGTTATCCCAACTTGTACCATCGATCGTGCTTGATGCCATCATTCGATTATCCGTTAGTCCACCAGTCTGGCCTACCATGTAGATTTTTCCCAAGGCATAAGTCAATGCATAGCCACCATGTACACCGGAAGAAGCCACGTTAACCCAGTTTTCGCCATCCCGACTTATTACTGCCTTTCCGTACCCTATTCCCAAAAAAACGCCATTGCCATAGACAACATTATTAAAGTATTCCAACTTCTGCTTTACCCCATCCACCGCAGTCCAATTGCGCCCGAACTTATTGGTACAACCTTGCCCCGACACAATCCCGGAGTTGGCCCCACCCGTGGCACCGCCACTATTTGCAGAGCCGCCACTACCGCCGCCGCAGGCAGATAAAACAAGAGCGATAGAAAGTACTGCTGTATTTTGAAATTTCATCATGTCAGATTAAAAATGGACCTGCCTTGACTATCTTGCGTACCAGTCAAGTGAGTCTCGGGGAAGAGGAAAATAAAAATCAAGAAATAAGAAAGGCCAGTGATTGTAACAAAAATAAATGCAATTTAAACCACTCAACAACTCAACAATGCAAAGTAGTCGGCACCGCCGCCCGTATCATTTCAATAAACCGCCGCAGGCGTGCCGGGTAGAATTTTGCGTAGGGGTAGACCAAGCTTACCGGCAATGGTGTGGCCTGCCATTGCGGGGCCAGTTGTATCAGGCGGCCTGTGGCCAGATCGTCGACCAGTATCCAGGCGGAACCTATGCCTACGCCCAGGCCTTCCAGTGTTGCGGTACGCAGGGCGTAGAGGTTGTCTGTGCTCAGGCGCGGGGTGAAGGCCAGGCGCTGGATTTCTCCTGTTTGTACATGATGCAGAAAGACTTCATTGCGATAAAACGTGCGCAGCGATAACCATGGCAAGCCTGCCAGATCCATAGCATGTTGCGGCATGGGTCTACCTGCCAGCACGGATGGCGCAGCGACGACGATGCGTGGCACTTCGGCCAGCTTGATGGCTACCAACGACGAATCGGCGATTTCACCGACCTGGATGGCGCAGTCTATGCCGGCGGCGATAAAGTCTTGCAGTGAAGTGTCGTCATGCAGCAGCCATTCAACAGACACGCGCGGATAGCGCTTGAGATAGTCGGCCAAAGGCTTGATGAGGCGCTCTTGCCCAAAGGCGTGGGGTGCGACTACCCGCAGCACGCCTTCTGGCTCTTCATTGCTGCCGCGTATATCCGATTCCAGCGTGGCCCAGTTCACCAGCAGGTTTCTGGCATGTTCGTAGCAACGTTCACCATCTGCGGTAAGGCGCATGCTGTGGGTGGAACGATGTAACAGACGTACACCCAAAAACTGTTCCAGCGATTGCAGGCGGCGGCTGACGGTGGGCTGGGTCGTGCCCAACTGGACGGCAGCAGCAGACAGATTGCCCGCTTCAACGATGCGGACAAAGGTTTGCATCAGCTCTATGCGGTCACCAGCCCCTGTCATGAGGGCCGCTGTTGCGACATTGGCGACATTGACGGCATTAGCGACATTGGCAGTATTGTCGAGGCGGGAAGCGCGGGCTTTGGTCATACGTCAAATGTATAACAAATCTGCGAGCCATGCTACTACCGTTTTATTTTGCGGCGCAATACACTGCATTTACTCAAGCAGCCTTTGTAATCACCAGCAAAAAACAAGGAACAAATCATGTCTTCCATTCATAATTCGCATAACCAGAATATATCGGGCCAGTCTGGTCCTGCTCTGGCCTTACAGACACCAGCAACGGCACCTGTCTCTCATGCAGCAGCTGGCGCCAACGCAGTGCACCAGCAACCGTCATCATCGATGGTGCTGTTGCTGGCCAGTGGCGCCAGTCTGTCGGTGGCATCACTGTATTACAGCCAGCCCATGCTGGGTGTACTTGCCACAGACATCGGTGTCAGCGATCTGGATATCGGTTTTGTGCCGACCCTGACGCAGTTGGGCTATGCGCTGGGTATCTTGCTGCTGGCACCGCTGGGGGACAAGCATGATCGTCGTAACATCATCCTTATCAAGGCTGGCTTGCTGGTGGTGTCGCTGATTGCGGCGGCGTTTGCGCAGTCACTCAGTATATTGCTGATTGCCAGCCTGGCTATCGGGCTGACGGCGACCATGGCGCAGGATATTGTGCCCGCCGCGGCCACGCTGGCGCATGAATCAAGGCGCGGCAAGGTGGTGGGCACGGTCATGACCGGGCTGTTGATGGGTATCTTGCTGTCGCGTGTGATCAGCGGTTTTGTGGCAGAGCATTTTGGCTGGCGTACGATGTTTGTGCTGGCTGCTGCCGGGGTCTCGCTGATAGGTGTTGCCATATGGCGTGGCTTGCCGCATTTTGCACCGACAACCACCTTGAGCTATCGCGCCTTGCTGGGTTCACTGCTGGATTTGTTGCGCCGCCACGGCATGTTGCGTCGTGCCGCATTGGCACAGGGTTTGCTGGCGATGGGTTTCGGTGCTTTCTGGTCCACCCTGGCAGTGATGCTGCATGCAGAGCCGTTTCATATGGGCAGTGCAGTAGCGGGTGCCTTTGGTTTGGCTGGGGCTGTAGGTGCACTGGCCGCCCCAGTGGCCGGTCACCTGGCCGACAAACATGGGCCGGGCCTGGTCACCAAACTTGGTGCGGGCCTGACTGCTGTGTCCTTTGCGGCAATGAACTTCAGCCCTTTCTTGTCACCCACTGCGCAACTGTGGTTGCTGGGCATAGGTACGGTCGGTTTTGATCTGGGTGTACAGGCAACGCTGATCGCTCATCAAACCATCGTCTACAGCATAGACCCCGGTGCACGCAGCCGTCTGAATGCGGTACTTTTTGTCGGCATGTTCATCGGCATGGCATCTGGTGCTACTCTGGGCAGTGCCCTGCTGGCACAATGGGGCTGGACAGGTGTCACCAGCCTTGCGACTGCAACAGCGCTAGCAGCATTGGCGGTACGCTTTTGGAAGGTACCGGCTGAGAAGGCCTGATTGATCAGCCATAAAATATTGGTGCTACAGTTTTGGCTGTAGCGCCGATCATGTTGAAGCTGCCTGAAAAATATCAGCTTTTTTAAGCCAGTTAAGCAGGTAGTTTCAGACGATGCATACCCTTTGCATCCAGGCTGACATCCATCTTCACACCACGATAATCAGCCCGCACGGCTGCACCAGGCTGCCCCTGCAATATCGCTGATACCAACTTGCCACCCCGCCATTGCATATCGACGATCAAGCCACCGCGTGCACACATGCCCTTGACTTCACCTGATGGCCAGGCAGTTGGTAAGGCTGGCAGCAAGAACACTTCCCCTCCCCACGATTGCAGCAGCATTTCCAACACGCCGGCCGAACCGCCGAAATTACCATCGATCTGAAATGGCGGGTGGGCATCAAACATATTCGGGTAGGTGCGCCTGGGGCCGGTCAAGGCCTTTAGTATGCTGTGCGCATGGTCGCCGTCACCCATGCGCGCCCACAGGCAGATGCGCCATGCTGTGCCCCAGCCTGTGGCCAAGTCGCCGCGCTGGCGCAAACTATTTTTTGCGGCTTGCAACAAATCTGGTGTATCACGCACATTGATCTGGCTGCTAGGATAGACAGCATATAAGTGGGAAACGTGGCGATGATGTTGATCGGGGGCCTGGGTATCCCAGTCGTCAAGCCATTCTTGCAATTGTCCGGCTTTTCCAATCTGATCGATTGCTATGCGCGGTAGCGTCTTGGCGATGCGGACTGTCAAGTCAGTTTCTTGCTTCAGCAGGCGTGCGGCCTCTACGGTGTTTTTAAACAAGTCGCGCACGATCTGGCGATCCATGGCCGGGCCGGCACACAAGGACGTTCCAAACGGATGCGAGTTTTCTGGTGACAGTGAAGGGGATGTCACCAGGCCACGGCCTTTGGGGTCTTCAATCAAGGTGTCGAGAAAAAACCTTGAAGCACCAAGCATGACCGGGAACAGGCGCGCCAGCACGTCGGCATCGCGGCTGTAATCATAATGATCCCATACAGAGTTGCATAACCATGCGCCACCGCAAGGCCACAGGCCCCAGCGTGGCCCATCATTTGGCGAGGCAGCCCGCCACAGGTCGGTATTGTGATGCGTCACCCAGCCGCTGGCGTTATACATGGTACGGGCAGTCTTGGCACCGGTCACTGCCAGGTCTTCTACCAGGCGCAGCAATGGTTCAACGCAGGCACCCAGTCCTGCCGGGTCAGCGGGCCAGTAGTTCATCTGCGTATTGATGTTGATGGTGTATTTGCTGCCCCACGGCGGGTTGGTGCCTTCATTCCAGATACCCTGCAAGTTTGCCGGTTGGGTGCCTGGGCGCGAAGAAGAAATCATCAGGTAACGTGCATACTGAACATACAGGGCAGACAACGCCGGGTCGTCTGCCGTTTCGGCGGCAGCAATGCGAATGTCCGTAGGGTGTGCGGCCTGCGCCGTGCTACCCAGGTTGATGGACATGTTGTTGAACAGCGCCTGATGAGCGCGGATGTGTTCAGTCTTGAGCACCTCATAAGGTTTGGTTACAGCCTGTTCGGTTTGACGCCTTACAAGCGCAACCGGGTCGCCGCTGACATCGTGGTAATTGACATAGCTGGTGGCAGCGGCGATCAGTAGTGTCACTGTGCTGGCATTGCTGACTGTCATTCCACCCTTACTCAAGGCAAGTTTGCCATCGGTGAGTAATTTGATACGCAGGGCATAACGCAAACCGGATTTGCCGTCAGGGCCAGGTTCATTGCTACCTGTGATCAGGACGGCGTCTTTGCCTTCTGCTGCCATGCTGGAGCCAGCGCTCAGCTCGTCTGCCAATTCCGTCTTCAGCCAATCAACCGCTGCCTGTTTGATCAAACCATCGGCACCTTGATAGTCAGAAGACGGATATTTGACCTTGCGCGGGCTGCGGTAAGCCAGTTCAAGACTCAGCCGTGCTTGTTCCGCCGTCATATGCATGACGATGACCTGATCTGGTACCGAAACAAATGTTTCACGCACCAATGCGCCATCTGCTGTCTGGTATGTAGTAGTGTTGATCGCCGTCGCCAGATCAAGCTGGCGTTCATACTTCGCTGGCTGCACGGCACCGTTCAAGGTTAGCAACACGTCACCCAGGCTGCCATAGGGCATCAGCTTCAGAGGCTTGCCCATCATATAGGTGCCGGCGAGATCAGTCGCTTCTTTGAATTTGCCTTCAGTGATCAACCGCCGTACTTCTGGCAATGCTGCCCGCGCATCCGGATTGTCCGGCGTATAGGACGCACCTGCCCACAAGGTATCTTCATTCAGTTGCAGGCGCTCTTGCCCTACCCGCCCAAAAACCATTGCCCCCAGGCGGCCATTGCCGATTGGCAGTGCCTCTTCCCAGCACGATGCTGGTTGCCTATACCAGAGCGTGTTTGTGTTTTTTTTCGATTCACTGTTTTGCGCCATGACCAATGTTGGCGTGCCAGCCAGGCCAGCCATGCCCAGCATCAAATTGCGTCTGCTGCGATTGAATTTTGCGGTCGCCGCCATTTGATTGACAATGAACTTTTTGGTCATGATTTACTTCACTCCGTTGATAAGGGATGGCAAATACACACTAAACGAAACGACTGTTGATGGCTCATGGCATTACAGCAACTGCTAACAACGAAGTCAATTCTTTGCCGCGTAGCAGGCGAAGTAATCAGAACCATGACTGGCCAAGCCTGGCCATACGTGGCTATACATTAGGCAGCTGTTATTTCGCGATATAAATTCATCAATCAATTTTAAAAAATCAGCACTTGAAACGCGTTCAGGCAAACCCACATATAATCAGAACTCATTTCATTGCTGAAGTAATTTTTAACCTTATTGCCCAGAAAGTAAGAACCCATGTCTGAATTGTTAAGCAAGCTCGAATGGCGTTATGCCACCAAAAAAATGGAACCGACCAAGGCTGTTCCACAGGAAAAAGTTGACCGTATCCTGGAAGCAGTGCGCCTGACTGCCAGTTCCAGTGGCCTGCAACCTTACGAAGTAATCGTTGTGACCAACCCGACTGTGCGTGAAGAAATCAAACCGCACGCCTGGAATCAGGCACAGGTTACCGACTGCTCCCACCTTCTGGTTTTTGCAGCATGGGACAACTACACCGAAGAACGTATCAATTACATGTTTGACCTGGTGAATGAAGAACGCGGCTTCAAAAACGAAGGCTGGGAAAACTATCGCCAGATGTTGTTGGCCAGCTACCCAAAACGTGATGCCGAAACCAATTACCAGCACGCTGCCCGTCAGGCTTACATCGGCCTGGGATCAGCACTGATCGCCGCTGCCTATGAAGAAGTCGACAGCACGCCTATGGAAGGTTTTGATCCGGCCAAAGTCGACGAAATACTGAAACTGCGCGAAAAAGGCTTGCGTTCCGTCGTGATCCTGCCGCTGGGCTATCGCGCTACCGAAGGTGACTGGCTGCAAAACCTGAAAAAAGTACGTCGCCCGCGTGCTGAATTCATCACTCTGGTAGATTAAACCTGCCAGTTGTCTGTCGATACTATGGCCTGCCAGAGACTATCCTGGCAGGCCATTTTCGTCATCGGGGTAGCAGCCTGACCAGAACCACATCATTCTCGTGCATATCAATTTTGATGCTGGCTTTGCCTGATTGCAGCACCTTCAACTGGCGAAGCTCTGGCTGATCCGTCGTCACATCCTGTAATGTCTTTAACTGCGTCGTGTTCAGCCTGGCGGGCGAACCCATTTCCAGGTATGCGGTGTGAGCATCATTCGATCTGAAACCCGTGCGATAGATATATGCGGTGTAATCCCCGGCTTGCAGGCCACTGACATCCAGTTCCAGGGGTGTAAGGTTTTTGGATGGCAGCACAGTGGTGTAGAAGCCACGGTTGCTCTTGTCTTGTAAGGGCTGGCGATAATCCCAGGCCAGCACCTGCAAGGCCCTGTCATCGGTACGTGTCACGTAGCTTTGCGGGTCCTGGGTGGCAATGACAGCTTCGCCCAACTGGTGCAGGTATTTGTAGGCGAAGTAGGCTGGCTTGCGTATGCCTTCAGGGTTGAGCAAACCAAAACCACCCTGAAACGATGCCGTCGGTGGACCCGGTTCTTCAAACAGATCGGTATAGGTCCAATAGCTCATGCCTTGCGCCAGACCTTCGCTGGATTTCAATTTACTCAAAATGTAGGCGGCGCTGATGTAAGAATCATGCACAGGGTCACGCGGCGTATAACTGCTGCTCCACTCGGTAAAGAAGAGTGGTAAATCCGGGCGTGCAGAGGCTTTGATCTGCGCCCTCACCTTTTTTACATCACCTGTCACAGCATGGGGTGAAGTGGATAGCTTGGTGTCACTGACGCCATGCTCGTCAATGAAACCACCATCAACACCATAAGTATGGGTAGTGATGAAATCAACCGGTGCGCCGGTCTTTTGGGTAAACGCCAAAAATTCTGGCACCCAGGCCGCACCGGCGGTGGCGGGCCCGCCCACTTTCAGCTGTGGGTCTATGGCCTTGATGGCACGGGCGCTTCTTTCATATAAATCAAAATAGGCAGCCTGATCAGCCCCTTCCCAAAAAATCGCGAGATTGGGTTCATTCCATACTTCAAAATACCAGCTTCTGACTTCTTCACGCCCATAACGCGCTTGCAGGTGGCGTACAAAGGCGTCCACCAGGGCTGTCCATTTGACCGGGTCGGGGTGCGAGATATTGCCCTTCCAGTAAAAGATAGTCTTGTCAGAACCCCGCATCGCCTGCGGTGTAAAACCCAGCTCGACAAAAGGTTTGATACCCATGCGCAGCAGGCGGTCATACAAATAATCGATTTTGGTCCAGTCATATACCGGCTTGCCGTCACGCTCGGTATAGGTGTTCAGTACATCATGAAAAATGCCATGAAAGCGCAGGTAACGAAAACCCAGTTCGGTCTTAACGGTCTGTAACTGCGCCAGACTATCTTCGCGCATCAGCGTGCCGGGGTAGTCAGAACCGACGGAAAAATCTGTGAAGTGATCGCGTTGTGTTGTCGGCGAGGTGACATCAATGTGGATGCTGCGCAGATCGGCAGCGTGCGACACGCCAAACAACAGCGGCGTCGCCAAAGCCAACAGCAGGGGCTTGAACATGGTGGTAGTCTCGTTATTAGAATAAACAGCTTTATTTGAGCTTGCATTCTGCTGCGCGCTGCCTGCACGCGCAATTACGAAAACCGCCAGCCGAAGGAATGATAACTGTCAACGACCGGCGCGACAGTGCTCTCTCCCTCTGGCCAGGTCCTTTATCCGCCTGTCTGTCTCTGCATGGACCCTGTATTCTGATACCGCACATGCCATGACAATGCTTCTTCCAGTATATGGGGTGTATGGCCACTGCGGGCGGTGGCGCGCGTCAGGTAATCTTGCAGCATGTGGCGATAGGGTTCGGCGACGCAATTATTGATGATGAGTTGTGCCCGCTCGCGCGGTGCCAGACCGCGCAGATCGGCCAGACCAACTTCGGTAACGATGATATCGACATCATGTTCGGTATGATCAACATGCGACACCATGGGCACAATACTGGATATCTTGCCGTCCTTGGCCAGAGACTTGGTAGCGAAGACGGCCAGATAGGCATTGCGGGCAAAATCGCCTGAACCGCCAATGCCATTCATCATGTGAGTGCCCATGACGTGGGTGGAATTGACGTTGCCATAGATGTCGGCTTCCAATGCCGTATTGATGGCGATGATGCCCAGACGACGTATGATTTCAGGGTGATTGCTGACCTCTTGCGGGCGCAACACCAGACGGTCTTTGTAGCGTGCAAAGTGACTAAACACCTGGTCATATTTTTTTGCCGACAAGGTGATGGAGGAGCCGGATGCAAAATCTAGTTTGCCCGCATCAAACAGATCAAAAGTTGAATCCTGCAAGACTTCAGAATACATGCTGAGATGCTCAAACGGGCTATCAATAAAGCCTGTCATGACGGCATTGGCGATGGTTCCTATGCCAGCCTGGATGGGCAGCAGGCTATTGCCCAGCCGCCCCTGCTCTACTTCGTTTTTGAAAAAACTGACCAGGTGATTGGCGATGAGCGCCGTGTCTGCATCTGGTGGCAGTATTGTGGATGGACTGTCGTGCTGATCCGTAATAACAATTGCTATGATTTTTTCTGGCGGTATTTGGATGCTGGTGGTGCCTATGCGATCGCTGACTGACATCAGTGGCATGGGCTCGCGCAGAGGCCTTTGCCTGGGGATGAAGATATCATGCAACCCTTCCAGTTCGGCGGCCTGGGCCATGTTCAGCTCGATAATCACTTGCCTGGCCAGAATGGCAAAGCTGGCACTGTTGCCCACCGAAGTAGTCGGCACGATGGCACCGCTTTCGGTGATCGCCGCCGCCTCAATGATGGCGATGTCAATACCGGCAATTTGCCGGGTGCGCAGCAGTTCCACGGTTTCTGACAAATGCTGGTCAATGAACATGACTTCGCCCGCATTGATGGCGGCCCTTAACACCGGGTCGGCCTGGAATGGCATGCGCCGTGTCAGCACACCTGCCTGTGTCAGTGTCTTGTCAACATCACTGCCCAGCGACGCACCTGTCATCAGGGTGATATTGAGCTTTTCGGTGTGGGCTCTTTCAGCCAGGGCCAGGGGGACTTTTTTTGCATCGCCCGCACGCGTAAATCCGCTCATGCCTATGGTCATGCCATCCTTCACCCAGGATGCCGCCTGGCTGGCGCTGGTGATGCGCTCAAGCAGTTGGGGATGACGTATGCGTGCCTGGATTTGTTCGTTCATGGTGCACCTGTAGGTTATTGATGGGTAATGAAAACAGTGGTTGAGCCTTGGTCAATCTGGCCAGCCTGGCCTGGATCAAGTCAGACAAAAATTGACCGGTGCCAGTGCCGGGGGCAAGTTCGTATCTTGCAGCGATTCCCGCAAATTAATTTCTATGGTGCGGCAAATCGCATCCAGCGGCAGATCATTCGATTCAAGGCCAAAGGGTTCTTCAATTTCGTCACCCAGTGCATCCAGACCAAAGAAGGTGTATGCAACAATTGCCACCACAAACGGTGTCATGAAACCGATGGAGTCAACCAGACCAAAAGGCAGCAAAAAACAATAGATGTAGGCGGTCCTGTGCAACAGCAAGGTGTATGAAAAAGGGATGGGTGTACTCTTGATACGCTCGCAGGCAGCGGCTGCACCGGTCAGTGCGCTCATGCTGGCATCAATCGTGGCAGCCAGGCATTCATCAATTCTTTTCTCGCGCAGACAGGCTCCCAGGTCCAGGCCCATATGCAGCATCAGCAAAACAGATGGATTATTCGCCTGGCTGATTTTTTGCCATTCATCGGCCAGCAGGTAAGCGCGCAATTCGTCCGGTTGACGCAGGTCGCGTAATTGCTGACACAAGGCATGTGAAAACGCTATGGCGCGGTAGACCATACGTACTCTTATATCGGCCAGGCCCAGACTGGCGACGGCAGGCTCTGCGCCACCAATCAGGCTTTGACACTGACGCGCAAAATTGCGGCTGCGCAGCACCAGCTCACCCCACAGCTTGCGCCCTTCCCAATAGCGGTCATAGGCCGCAGTATTACGAAAGCCCAAAAAAATGGCCAATGGCAGACCGATCAGGCTGAAGGGTATCGTCGTCAGCGTGATTTTGAGTCTGAACAAATCCCCATGCGACCAGGTAACCAGCGTCGCAACCGGAATATTGATGACCAGTGCAAAGCGTATGCGCGGCAGGATAGACCCGCGTGCAATCAGGAACAGGCTGAATCCGGACGGGCGGTCGCGTACGATCATGATTGCCTCCCCCGGTTGCTGAACGATCCGGAGAGGCAAATAGAGGACGATGAAAAATATATCACTAACATGTGAGTAATTATTTCACTCACATGTGAGTAAGTCAAGCTGTATAATTCAGGCTTGCCAGAATAACCAGCACAGCCAGGTGCCCCCATGAAGCAACAAGTGTTCAGCCACAACCTACCGCAACTGTTTTTAAAAGCGCGTGACAGCCTGATGGCGCATTTTCGCCCTGTCCTGCATCACTTTGGCCTGACGGAACAACAATGGCGCATCATGCGGGTGCTGGACGAACATGCGCAACTGGAGCCAAGAGAAATCTGCGACATGTGCCTGATGCTGAGTTCCAGCATGGCCGGCATGCTGGCCCGCATGGAAGAGATGGATTTGATCAGTCGCCAACGCATGCCCGAAGACCAGCGCCGCGTCATGGTCAGGCTGACACCGTACGGCATTAAGATCATGCGACAGATGGTGACGCTGATTGATCAGCAATATCAGCATCTTGAACAAGCCATCGGCAAACCTGCACTCAAAAACCTGGTGGCGTCGCTGGAATCGTTTATCGCGGCAGAACATGAGACAGTCAGCCAGGTAGATTTGCCTGGCTGAAGGTGCAGTGTAGGTGTGGCGTGCAATGCGCCCCCTCCCCTCCAAGGAAGCTATGCATAGGTTTTGATTATTTATCTTATTTGCATGCAAAAAAGACATGTAAATATACCCACAATGTGCTACTGTTAGCCTCTGGCGCGGATAGTTGGTAGTGAAGACGCGCTTCGTCGCAAACTGCATGCCTTACAAAGTTACCAAGTTACCAAGTTACCACAAAGAGGAAGCTCGCTTTGCCCCTTCTGGAAGCGGCAAGTTCAATGCCAATTGGAATTAGCATTGGAATTAGCGTTGGCATTGGGCAAGCCCGGCTTTTGTTCGTTTTGTTCATTTCTTTGGTCCAGATGCTTGTAGCGCTTTGCAGTCGCCTGCTTGCCATCTGACAACCTTGAATGAGTTAAATTATGCGCCTCCCAGCCCTCACCCTGTCTTTCTGCCTGTTGCTCGGCCCAGCCACCGCCCACGCGTTTCTGGAGGATATTTGTCTACCCCGCAAAAATGAAAAGGATGTAATTAGCTGGTGCATAAAACCTACTTGCCCGTCGGCAGTTTCGCCAAATCGCTCCTGCCCGGCACAACTGATTGATTTTGCTACCATCAAGCCAGGCCGCAGCATGATCCATGCTGATGCCACCTACTTCATCGCGCAGGCACTTGGGTTTCGAACAGACGTTGCGTATTGGATCGCTGCCTACGACGAAGTGACTGACTATGGCCAGTACATACCGATTGACCAGTGCGGTGTCCAGGCATCAGCTCAGAACTCAGGAAAAAATTACATCAGCACCAGCTTCAACGGTTTCGTACGAACGAATGCGCAAACCGATGGCCCTCTTGATCACTATGTCGTATCTTTCTCACCAAATGGATACGGCACCGATGTGCATGGCGCTGGCGGCGTGCAGTCACTGTATCCTCTGCATTATCCGCAGCCCGGCTATCCCGTGCGCATTGACGACACCTACCAGAAAACGCTGGCAAACATGCGGACCTGGGCACTGCTACCGACACGCGACCCGGGTCTGCTTTGTACCGTCGGACTCACTTCATCCAACGGTCTTGATTGCCTGACCGGCATGAATATCAGTGGTACTGTCCCCGTGATCATGAAGAGCGACAAGGGAATAGCGCTCAATGTACCGGCCGGCAAGAAAGTCTTGAACTACGATACCAATACAGGTAGCTCAGATTATTACGAGAAACTCGGCGCCTATCTTGACGATAAACAAAAGACTACCGGCACCTTGTGGAAGGCCCCGGCTCCCGTGCCCGTTCCCGTACAGATCGCACGTATCGGACTTTTTCTTCATGTCTTGCAAGATACATCATCCCATGCAACCTACTGCGGTGATGAGGCACCGTCACCACCGGGCGGTACCGATCGCGGCACCTTCATGTTTAACAATGGCAGCGGCATTCAGCTTTCATTCGGCAACTCTTGCGCGGCAGGCCCTCACCTGGCCAGCCATGTCCAGGAAACTGGAACGGGCGATAAGTCGTTGCCCTTGCGTGACTACATCGCACTCAACAACACCGTTGACGAACTGATCAATTTTGGCAATACCGTGGCAAGCAAAGAAGATGGCTGGCTAGTCAACCGCGAGCTGTTGCCGCCTGATGTGGTTGGCGGTAAAAATGCACAGGGTTATAGTGCGTCAGATTTAAAGGCGATACTGGTCGGCACCATCGTCAGTGGCACAGCCTATAGCAATGCCGAGGTATACAAGTCAGGCGTAGTCACATTGCCCTTGCAGCAGGTGAAGCCCATAGACCGGCTGCATACTATGAACAAAGCGCTTGGCACTTATTCAGAAACCATACGCAAACAGTCACAGAACCACGCCTCGTTCGTTCCGCTGGAACCTATGCCCGGTAATTCTTTTGACGCAAAGGACAAGTCAGCCTGCTGGAAATAAGAGAAATGGTCTGGGGCGCTGCCGCATGCGCAGCGCCCACCACTATCAGGTGAGCTACGCCACCAAAGTCTTTGCATAGACCACGTATTCATTCACTCTATCCGCCGCCTGCGTTTTCGCTGGCGGCAAATTCTAAAATGCTACACGTGCAGCACATGCTGCACAAAGACCAGTTCACGATCGACGATACTCACAGGATGTCATTTACGGACCCGCTTTATTCGCCGTTTCGTCTGCTCTGAAACCTGCGTTACCCACCCGGAAAATCTCGCCTTTTGACCTGCAATGTGACAGAGGCAGCGCTGCCCAAGGCAAAAACGTGCTGAAAATTGTCGCACGGAAATTCACGAAATAAAACCAAAATCAATTCCACTTTAAATCCACTTTTCCAGGTAAAAACTTGGCCTCAAAGTTCATGCTGTGGGTTTAAAACATCAGTCCACTTCTTTAATTGGTAAATTAAAAAAAATAATTTATTCAATAAAATCATATGCATACATGATATATACATGACAGATTGCAAACCAATTAAACATCGCATAGATACCACTTAGATACCGATTGACAACCTGTTTAGGCATCACTAAAGTTCATCACATCCGGTGTAGTTGTTTCGAGTGGTAGTTAACTCAGAATGAACTTTACGATGCAGCGGGTGGTACCGAAAATAGTCACTGTCGTCTACGTCAAGTGCGTAAGGTATTTGGGGGAGTAAGCAATTTTTTGTAACGGGCCTGAGTAGTCGACGGGTTCAAACCGAAGGAGAATTAAATGCAAAATAAATTGAGTCCGATGAGAAGTAATCTAACGCCGATGGCATCTGCAGTTGCACTCCTGGTCATGGGTGTGGCCATGCAAGCGCAGGCGCAAGAAGCTGCAAAACCGACAGAACCACAAGAAGTGGTCGTTACTGGTATCCGCGCATCGCTGCAACAATCCATGAATCAAAAACGTAATGCTGATACTTTCGTTGAAGTGATTACCGCAGAAGACATCGGCAAGATGCCGGATAAAAACGTTGCCGATTCCCTGCAACGCGTGCCTGGCGTCAGCGTTGCTGCAGCCGGTGGTGGCGAAGGCAGCTTTGGTGAAAATGACCGTGTTGCCCTGCGCGGTACACCGTTTGGCCTGACGCTGACAACCTTGAACGGCCATTCTGTATCCAGCGGTGACTGGTTTGCCGACAATATCGTTGGCGGTGGCCGCAGCGTGAGCTTTTCGCTGTTCCCGTCTGAACTGATTGGCCGTGTGACGGTACACAAAGGTTCACAGGCTAATTTGCTGGAAGGCGGCGCTGAGGGCGTGGTGGATATCGAAACACGCAAGCCGCTGGATTTCAAAAAACAATTCAATGCCCAGGCCAGTATTGGCATGGTCAACTCTGAAAATTCCAGCAAATCCGATCCGCAACTGAGTGGCATGGTCGCATGGAAAAATGATGCATCCACCATGGGTATCCTGGTGCAGGGTTTCCATCAAAAACGTACACTGAGCCGTGCCGGTCAGGAAAATCAGATCTGGTGGGACAAAGTTGATGTCGGCAGCCCTATCGACAATGCCATCAAGGGTGCGGGTACCGCCAATACAGCAACTTCGCCAGCATCTGGCGCTATCACCAACTTCCTTGGTGGTACGGCCTGGTTTGAACAGCAGCGTACCCGTCAGGGTGGTTTGATTGACTTCCAGTTCAAACCATCGAAGGATGTGAACATTGATGTGACCGCATTCCAGTCACACCTGGACGCTCCTAACATCAACCACAACTTCATGCAGTCACTGGGTCGTTTCGTTGGTCCATCCTGGGCAACGACGGGTTTCCCTACCAGTGCTGTATCCGGTACTTTGAGCCAGGGCGTGATCAGCCAGTTGAACGTCGGCAATCCGGCCGGTTGCGTACCGTGCAGTGGCATGTCCAGCGCCGTGCAGGAAATCTTCTCACGCCCTATTGCTGAAAGCCAGTCGCAATTCTTTAACATCGACGGTTCTGTCCGCGTCAATGATCGTTTCACGCTGAGCGGCAAACTGGGTACCACAAAAGGTCTGGGCAATACCGTCAGTGGTGCCATGGGTATCTGGATGCCGTGGACAGGTGGCAGCTACACCATCAATGGTTCTGACAAGGCAGTCACTTATGTTACACCTGGTGCAGACAAGTTCTCTATCGGTGGTTTCAACAACGGTGCACCTGGCACACCTGGCGCACCGTACACCTACGGTTCCCACGTTACTGCCAACGATAAAGAAGATTACGCGCAGATTGATGGCTCATATAAAACCGACCTTGCCGGCATTCCTACCGTACGCTTCGGTTTCCGCGCAGCAGAACACAAGCGTGACCTGAGCTCTATCGGTGTCAATGCTTTGCCAGGTTTGTCGAATGCAGCCAACCTGCCTATGTCTGGCCTGACATCTTTCCCTGGCATTTTCAATGATCTGGGTGCAAATGGCGCTGGCTACTGGACTTTCTCTCAGTCTGCCGTGAATGCCTGGCTGTCACAGTACACCAACTACAGTGGTCACCTGCTGCAAAATGAGTTTTCCATCAAGGAACCAACTCAGTCTGCTTACGTGATGGCTGATTTTGGTGGTGAAGGCTTCAGCGGTAATTTTGGTGTACGCGTTGCCCGCACCAGCGAAGAAGTTACACGCAATGAGATCGGGGCATCCGGCAATTTTGAACCGAAAACCTATAAAAACAGCTATGTCGATTTCCTGCCTAGTGCTAACTTCCGTCTGGATGTGACCAAGGATATCGTCGCCCGCTTTGGTGTTTCCCGCACCATGGCACGTCCTGAACTGGGTCAGATGGCGGGTCTGGATCTGCGTGACGTACAAGGTACAGGTAACGGTGGCAACCCTAACCTGAAACCTATCCGTGCCAACACGGTTGATCTGGGCGTGGAATGGTATTTCGCTCCAAAATCCATGGTGTCTGCCGACGTGTTCTATTCGGCGCTGGATGGCTACGTGACGTATGGCGCAAGCACAGGTACCTTCTATAACCAGATCCAGAAGAAAAACACTGTGTATGCGATGAGCACGCCGATCAATACACAAGCTGAAGTCAAAGGTCTGGAACTGTCTTACATCCAGGCATTGCCAGCTGGTTTTGGTATCAATGCCAACTACACCTACACACTGGGCAAGGAAACCGGTCAGGCTCCTGGTTCCAAGTGCGGCGATGTACTGGCACCGGACTGTACTTTGATCGGCACATCCAAAAACGCGTACAACCTGGGTGTGTTCTATGAAGACAGCAAGTTCAGCGCACGTCTGACATACAGCTATCGTTCCGGCTTCCTGAATGGTACCAGCCGTAACAGCGCTGCCTACCAGAACGATATCGGTACTTTGTCTGCCACTCTGGCTTACCAGATCAGCGACAATTTCTCCATCTCTCTGGATGGCAAGGACTTGAACAATCCTCTGGTCAGCTCGGTCACCAAAACTCCAGGCGCAGCAGATTTGCCAGCATCCCTGTATAAAAATGGCCGTCAAATCTTCCTGACTTTGCACGCCAAGATGTAATTTGCTCCGATCAGGCGGAGGGCCCGGATAGCTTTGGCCCTCTTCCCGATTTTTTTAAAGTGATGGTGCGTTTTGCTCCATCACTTTTTTTCATTGACCGACCAGGACCGTGACCATGCAAGAACCCATTAAAAAAATAATGATCGTCGGCGGCGGCTCTGCCGGATGGATGGCTGCCCTGATTATTGCTAACTCGGTCAAAGACAAGGGTGTAGAGATCACTGTTGTCGAATCACCGACGGTAGGCGTCATTGGTGTAGGCGAAGGTTCCACACCGGTACTGAAAAAATTCTTCGACAACCTGGGCATACAGGAAAGCGAATGGATGCCAGAATGCAATGCCACCTATAAGGCCGGCATCACTTTTGATGGCTGGTCGACCAAAGCTGGCCATGAAAGCTATTTCCACCAGTTTGCCACCATGGTGGATAACCTGACCCTGCCGGTGTTTGTCAACAACGTCAAAGCGCGCCTGCGAGGTGCAGACGTGTGCGCCCTGCCAAACAAGTTCTTCCTTTCATCTGAACTGGCGGACCAGTACCTGGCCCCTATCGCCGCCCATCACTTCCCTTTCTTCACCACCTATGGCTATCATTTTGATGCCATGTTGCTGGGCAAATACCTGCACAAGAAAGCACTGGAAATGGGTGTGCGTCACGTCAGCGCCCATATCACCGATGCACGGCAAGATGCCAGTGGCAACATCGCTGCAGTTATTTTGGACGATGGCAGCAGTATGGAAGCGGACTTCTTCGTTGACTGTTCCGGCTTTGCGGCACTGCTGATAGGCAAAACCCTGAAGACCCCTTTTGTCAGCTATGCCGACAATCTGTTCAATGATGCCGCGATTGCGATGCCATCGGATATCGGTGACGCGATACCCACACAGACCGTATCTACTGCCATGAAGCATGGCTGGTCCTGGCGCATTCCCTTGCAAAACCGTTTTGGCAACGGCTATGTGTACAGCTCTTCATTTACCACGGCAGAGCAGGCAGAACATGAATTGCGTGCCAAACTGGGTTTGCTGGAATCAGACACCCAGGCACGTCACCTGAAGATGAAACTGGGACGTGTCGAAAAACACTGGAATAAAAATTGTCTTGCAGTTGGCCTGTCACAGGGTTTCCTGGAACCACTGGAAGCCACTGCGCTTTACCTGACGCAAATGACGGCTGCCATATTTTGCCTTTTCCTGGAAAAAGGCGATCTCAGCGAGCAGGCACAGCAAGTCTATAACCAGGAAATCAATGACTATTTTGATGGCCATCGCAACTACATCATTGCGCATTACAAAACCAATACCCGGACCGATACAGAATACTGGAAAGCCAATGCAGCCAATCTGAATGGCATCCCCGATTCGCTGAAACACATCTTCGCCGCCTGGCTGGAAGGGCGCGATCTGGGCGATGAAATACGCAGGCAGGATATAGAAAAATATTATCCCATTGGTTCATGGTATGCACTGATGGCCGGTATGGGCCTGTTCCCGGAAGTGGACGCAAAAGCGCCTGACTCAGGCCAGGACAAGGTAAACCCGCTGGGTGATTTCATACAGCGCTGCGCCCTGAACTTCAAGGATCATCGTCAGGTACTGGCGGCCCAGAGCAAGGTGATATAAGCACTGCGCTTACTGCGATCCAGCGGCAGGTCTGGCCTATCAAGGGTACTTTCGGCTACACTAAGGCTTCGACGGCCTTAGTTCCTTAGTACCTTAGTACCTTAGTACCTTAGTTTGAAGTGCACATGCCCTTACATTATTTGTCCAGCCTGACCTCCCCCAAACGGACGCCACAATCCAACCGGCATCTGGGCGTCACGCTGGCTTGCGTGGCTGGTGCCCTGAACGCAGGTGGTTTTTTGGCAGTCGGGCAATACACATCCCATATGACGGGCATGTTGTCATCGGCCGCAGATGATTTTATTCTTGGCAAATTCCTGCCAGCCTTTGCTGCCCTCTTTATGCTGTTCGCGTTCGCCTGGGGGGCAGCCTGTACAGCCTTAATCGTCAATTACGCCAAACGCAATCAGTTTCGCTATGTGTACACCCCGGTGCTCTTGCTGGAAGCACTGCTGCTGCTATTGTTTGGCCTGGTCGGCACCCGGCTGCAAGAACATGCGGTCGTTACCGTGTCGCTGACGACGGTATTGCTGTGCTACGTCATGGGCCTGCAAAATGCCCTGATCACCAAGATTTCAAATGCAGAAATCCGTACCACGCATGTGACTGGTCTGGTGACTGATATCGGTATCGAAATGGGTAAATTGATTTATTGGAACCGCCACCAGGACCAACCTGGTCATCATCATGAAGTGGATGCGAACGTGCAGAAACTACGTCTGCACCTGATGCTGGTATCAGCCTTTTTTAGCGGTGGCCTGCTGGGTGCGTTCGGCTTCAAGTATTTCGGATTCATCTCCACCTTGCCTATCGCCATGGCACTGGTCCTGCTTTCACTGGCGCCCCGCCTGAAAAAAAACTTTTCCAGGTCTTGAAGACATTCACACCTGATGGGCTTTTTGCAGGCGTTTTTCCAGCCGCCTTTGTACCACTTCAAAACACAGGCTTAGCGCCCAGTAGACGCAGGCAGCGGCAATATACAGGGGTAAAGGCCGAAAACTGGTGGCAATGACTTCCTTGGTGGCCAGCATTAGCTCCGTCACGGTGATGACCGATACCAGCGAGGTATCCTTGATCAGGCTGATCAGGGTATTGCTCATGGATGGCACGGCAGTACGCATGGCTTGCGGCACCACGATATAGCGCAGTGCCTGCCCGTAGTTCAATCCCAGGCTGGAACTGGCGAGCCATTGGCCCCGACTGACACCCAGGATGGCCCCACGTATGCTTTCTGACAGATAAGCGCCCGCGTTCAGGCTCAGCGCCAGGATACCGGCTGCTGTGGCAGAAAATTCTATACCTATGCCGGGTAAGCCATAATAGATAACAAAAATCTGAACCAGCAGCGGCGTGCCACGTATCAGGCTGACGTAGATGGCGGCCGGGGTACTGATCGCGGCAAACGGCAGTATGCGTGCGACGGCCAGCAAAAACCCGAGTATCAGGCCCCCAGCCATGGCACCAATCGCAAATAACAAGGTATAGGCAACCCCCTTCATCATGACCGGGGCGGCCATCTGCAGCAATTCTAAAAGTTCCATGGCGGCTTTAAAAAGAAATATCCCCGCCTTGCTGAACGGGGATATGTGAAGTGAGCGATACCCACTTAATCATACAGCGTATCGGGCGGCTATTGCTCTTCGCAAAGCAAAGTCGCCCTGATTGTAGCTTATTGCGCTGCCGGTGCCTTGCTGACATCCTTGCCGAACCATTTATTGGATACCTTGGCAAAGCTGCCATCCTTGATGATGTCTGCCAGTGCCTTGTTAAGGGCAGCAGCAAATTTAGGATTGCCCTTCTGGAACGGGATGCCGTTCTTGGCCAGTTCACCAACAGGTGCGCCCGCCTTGATCGGCAAGGCACTCGCCTTGAGCAGATAGGCAACCATCAGGCTGTCATTGAGTGCGGCATCAACACGGCCTGCGGCCAAGTCTTGCAGGTATTCTGGCGCGCCCGGATAGCTTTTGACTTCAATACCGGCAACTGCTTTGGCGCGTTCTTCATAATTACTGCCCTGCCCCACGCCCAGTTTTTTGCCTTTCAGGTCTTCCAGGCTTTTGAAAACACGTTTGTCATCTTTCTTGACGATGAGCTGGGCGCTGGAGACGGTATAAGGGTCAGAGAAATCAAAAGTTTCCTGGCGTTTGTCTGTGATACCGACCTGGTTGACGATGACATCAAATTTGCCGGCGGACAAACCAGCCAGGATGCCACTCCATTCCGAAGTCACAAATTCTGGCTTGACGCCCAATTTGGCGGCCAGCAACTTGGCAACATCGACATCGAAACCGGCCAGTTCATTGGTTTTGGTATCTTTGAAATTGAACGGAGGATAAGTACCTTCCAGTGCAATTTTAAGCGTGCCACGGGTCTTGACGGTATCAAGCAGATCGGCTGCTGTAGCAGACAGGGACGCACCAGCCAGAATGACACCGGCCAGCAAAGTGGATATTGTTTTTTTGGTAGAGAGTTTCATCATATTCCTGAAAAAAGCAGGCAGTCATGGGTAACAACGACTGCCGGTAAATCGCGACAGGCCGGATAAGAATTTATCCGGCGACCTGCATATGATATGGAGACTGGACTTTCAAGAACAACGAAGTATTTCTTATTTGCATATATCAGGCTTGCGCATATGCATACATGCAGGTAGGGGCACACTGCCACCCGGGCAGCAGCGTGCCAGTAAAATCAGAAGGAAGGAAGGTCGTTCAGACTGTGGCCGGGCACGTCATCACTCGCCGAGCTGAGGCCCTGTGCGCCATCTTCATACTGGATGCCGACGACTTTGGGGCCAAGGATGATGCCATTGCCATTGCTAAACTTGGGTATCACTTCATCGCCATTGGCAATCGTATCCAGCACCACCTGGACATCCGCTTCTTGTGGATCATCGACCATTGCTGGCGGCATGACCTGACCGCCCTTGCTCTTGCCCCATCGCACCTTGGCGATACGCTGTCCACTGTCATCATAACGGACGGCTTCAATAAAAAATAATGCCATGATCACGCTCCTCATTCAAGTTGTTACAGAAAATCGGGAAGGGAATGGAATTGCCTGGAAGTATCGCGCATGCTGACCTGCTGTTAGCTCAACAGCGCCAAGCACTACTTTGCGCTTGCAGTATGACAGCTATATGTCATTGCAGCGCGCAAAAAATGCGGCCTAAATGACCATGTTAGCAAATTAAAATCTGCATTCAAGTCAATTTTGTAAGCACCAATGACAAAGCGGCTGACAGGCACTTTTTGCCCTGTCAGCCGCTTGTTGATTCGTTTTGTCTGCGCTCGGGTGATTTTAACCCAGCTTGGCAGCATGCTCACGGGTGGCATGGAAAGTTACACCAGGCCAACGTTCTTGCGTCAGCTTCAGGTTCACGCCCGATGTCGCCAGGTATGCCATGTTACCCGCAGCATCATAGGCAATGTTGCCACCGGCGCTGGAGCGCTCAAAGTCGGCCAGCATTTTCTTGTCTTCGCAACTGATCCAGCGCGCGCTGCTGATGCTGGTGCCTTCAAACACGGCATCTACACCGTATTCATTTTTAAGACGGCTGGCGACCACTTCAAACTGCAAAACGCCTACCGCGCCCAGCACCAAATCACTGCTGACGACAGGTTTAAATACCTGTACTGCACCTTCTTCGCCCAATTGCTGCAAGCCTTTTTGCAATTGCTTGATTTTCAGGGGATTCAAAATACGTGCCGTACGGAAAAAGTCTGGCGCAAAGTAAGGGATGCCGGTGAATTGCAGCAGTTCGCCTTCAGAAAAACTGTCTCCAATCTGCATATTGCCATGATTAGGCAAACCGATGATGTCACCGGCGTAAGCCTCTTCCACCTGTTCACGCGACGATGCCATGAAGGTGACGACAGACGACACCTTGATCTCGCGGTTCAGGCGCAGATGCTTGAGCTTCATGCCACGTTCAAACCGACCGGAACATACACGCAGGAAGGCAATACGGTCACGGTGGGCCGGGTCCATATTTGCCTGGATTTTGAAAATAAAACCAGAGAACGGTGTTTCTTTTGGTTCGACTGAACGGACGGTGGCATCACGTTCACGCGGTGCCGGTGCCCAGTCCAGCAAGGCGTTCAGGATTTCACGCACGCCGAAGTTGTTGATGGCAGAACCAAAGAATACCGGCGTCTGCACGCCTGCCAAAAAGTCTTCCAGACTGAAAGGATGAGACGCACCGTGGACCAGTTCGACTTCCATCTTCAATTGTTCGATTTCCAGAGGGAACATCTCTACCAGACGCGGATTATTGATGCCCTTGATGACTTCAAATTCCTGATCGGCACGTTCGCTACCCGGCGTGAACAGCAGGATCTCATCTTTCAGGATGTGGTACACACCACGGAAAGTCTTGCCCATGCCTATGGGCCAGGTCACCGGTGCACACTGTATCTTCAGTACCGATTCCAACTCATCCAGCAATTCCAGCGGGTCGCGGGTTTCGCGGTCCATCTTGTTGACGAAGGTGATGATGGGCGTATTGCGCATGCGGCACACGTTCAGCAGCTTGATAGTCTGTTCTTCCACACCCTTGGCAGCATCGATCACCATCAGGGCCGAATCGACAGCCGTCAGTACGCGGTAGGTATCTTCAGAAAAATCCTGGTGACCCGGGGTGTCAAGCAGATTGACCACGTGGTCGCGGTATTCAAACTGCATGACCGATGAAGCAACCGAAATGCCGCGTTGCTTTTCTATTTCCATCCAGTCAGAGGTCGCGTGGCGACCGCTCTTGCGTGCCTTGACCGTGCCTGCCAGTTGAATCGCGCCCGAAAACATCAGCAGCTTTTCGGTCAGTGTGGTTTTACCGGCATCCGGATGGGAAATAATGCCGAAGGTACGGCGACGTGCCACTTCGCGGCTGATCAGATCTTTCGATGGCGCACTGGTCGTCGTCGATTCCGAGGCTGTCTCAGGGATCTCGTTGGCGGCTTGCGCGCTGTCGTCTGGGGATGGGTTCATGGTGTTCATGCTGATGCCGCAAAAATGGAAGAAAAACACGCAAGTTTAGCTGGTATTGGGAGCGAAGTCGAATACCCCACGGGTGATAGGAAATCATAAGCAATAAAATAAGCAATAAAGATTGCCAATCAGGCCACAAGAATGCTATAAGAACAACAGTTACTATTCATTCAATTTTGCGGCCGACATGAAAACTTTCCATCTGTTCGTCTTCAGCATCTTTGCCTTCGTCTTGCCAGCCTGCGCTCAGGCCGATGATGATGTCCTGTGGCAAAAATTCTTCACCCAGATAGAGCTCAGCAAAACCTGGGTCGCTACCACAGTGGATTCCAGCTATACAGAAGAAGAAAAAAACTGGCTCAGCCCCAGTCAGTTTGCCAAACGGGCGAAACTAAGCAAATGGGCCAATGGAGAACCGGTACGTACTATCGAAAGCCTGCAAGGGGCAACACCAAGCAGCAAGACCCATGTTTCCAGCCCCATCGCCAATCACCCCAATCTGGTATTGACTGGCCTTAGCTTTCGCCAAAGAGAGGCCGATCAATTGATTGATGGCGACACCTGGGCGGTGTACAGCTTGAAACTGGGCACAAAAAAACGTCCGCAGACAGCAAAGGTCTGGCTGCAACCGGATAGCGGCAAGCCTCTGAAGATGGAATTCAGCTTTTCTGCCAGCATGGAAGGAACCGTGCTGTATCAAAGCAATGAGGCTGGCATCAGCCTGCCGATACGCTTTGTACTGGAACACGAAAAACTGGGCGCGCCCAAACACTGGGTAATCGTGTTTGAAAACCTGGACTGGATACCCAGGCCCGCCACCGAGTTGACTGGTTTGAATAACTTATACCATGTGCAACTGGACAGTTTTCAGGTCCAGAACGTAGGGCGCAGCAAATAAATCGCCATAGGTGACCGACGCTTTTCCGCAAGCCAGGTTAGAGGTCCACCGACACGCATCAGTGTGTGTTACCTGCATCAGCCACAAACCCGGCCCCTGGCCCTTAGTCAGGGTGCGCCAGCAATACGCTTCCTGATCTGTACACAAAGATGCAGTTTGCTATATCCTCGTCATCTTTGTGTATTACCATTAACGATACTTGTGACCGCAACTTGCGGTCGTACCTTCCTTAACCGCTATCTGAACTTCCTATGAAAAAGATACTGATTTCAGCCCTGATGCTGGCCATGGCCAGCCTGCCACAATTGAGTTTTGCCTGGGGTGCCGATGGCCACCAGACCGTGGGGGCGATTGCCGATTCCCTGCTGGCGGGCAGCAAGGCGGGCGCTCAGGTCAAAGCCCTGCTGGGTGATAATACACTGGAAAAAGTGGCGGTCTGGGGTGATTGCGTCAAAGGTATCTCGCCCGAAAAAGACTATGCCTACACATCCACGGGCCGTTATCCGGAATGTGCATCGTTTGAAACCGCCGCAGGCATTGCTGCCATGAGCGATTATGTGAAACGCAATGACACCAATTGCAAGCCTGCCAGCGGCGAAGAAAACTGCCACAAGCAATACCATTACGCGGACGTGGCCCTGCAACATGACCAATACAAAACCGGCTATGTCGGCACCAGCGACCATGACGTGGTCAATGCCATCCGTGCCGCCGTCCTGGTGCTGCAAGACAAACCGCAGCCCAAGCCCTTTAATTTCAAGGACAAGCAAGAAGCCCTGACCCTGCTCACGCATTATGTCGGCGACCTGCACCAGCCCCTGCATGTCGGCTCCATCTTCCTGGATGCAGAAGGCAAGATCGTCAACCCGGATGAAGGTCAGTATGACCATGCCACCAATACTGTAGGCGGTAATGCCCTGCAATGCCCTTGCGGCAATCTGCATTCGCTGTGGGATGATCTGCCACAGCAATACAAGCGTGGCCGCATGAATGAAACACTGACAAAAAAAGCCAAAACTCTGACCCTGGCCAATGCATCCATTGAAGAACTGCCAGTGCTGTGGGCAAATGATGCCATCCGCGATGCAAGAATTTTGTTTGCCGGTACCCAATTCAGCAAAAGCACACCGAATCAAAAAGGCAATAACTGGTCTATCGCTTTGCCACTGGAATATGAAAAAACCATGGCCAGCCTGAAAGATGATGCCCTGGCCCGCGCAGGTGCTCACCTGGCCCAGTTGCTTAAAACCGTCTGGCCAGATTAAACAGTCAAGACAGCACCCGTTTCATTAGAATCACTTGAACAAATAGGACGAACTCACTATGGCTTTCACCCCACTAACCTGGATAGGAAAAGGTTTCAAATATGCCTGGTCGGCGCTGGACTTCAGCCGCCGGGTCATCCTTAACCTGATTCTGCTGATCATCCTGATCATGCTTGCCGTCGGCCTGTTTAGCGGGGGACCTAAAAAAATCGAGGACAAGACCGCGTTGCTGCTCGATCTGAAAGGCACCCTGGTTGAACAGAATTCTGGCAATGCCCGCGATACGCTGTTGGCAGAAGCCCGTGGCGATGTCCGCAGGACCACGCAATTGCGTGACATCTTGTGGGTGCTGGACCAGGCATCCAAAGATCCGCAAATCAGCAGCGTTGTCCTGCTGCTGGATGATATGAGCGGCACCGGCCTGACCATGCTGCGTGAAGTCGCCGCCGCGATTGACCGTTTCAAGGCCAGTGGTAAAACCGTGGTGGCCTGGGGTTCAAGTTTTGACCAGCGTCAGTACTACCTGGCAGCACATGCCAGTGAAGTCTACCTGCACCCTATGGGTTCAGTAATGATGACAGGCTTTGGACGTTACCAGAATTACTACCGTGATGCGCTGGACAAACTGGGTGTCACTGTCACCGTCCTGAAAGCCGGTGATTACAAGAGCTTTGGTGAACCCTACGTCGCCAATGCGCCTTCACCAGAAGCCGCAGAAGCCGAAAGCTTTTTGTACACCGCCTTGTGGAAGACCTACACCACGGATGTGGAAAAAGCCCGCAAGCTGCCGGAAGGTACCATCATGAACGGCATCAATGACCTGACCCAGTTGCTGGCCGCAGCCGGTGGCGACATCGCCAAACTGGCGCTCAACACCAAGCTGGTCGATGGTTTGAAAACCCGTGATGAATTGCGTGAGCTGATGCTTAAACGCGGCATCAAAGATGAACAGAGCAAAAGCTTCCGTCAGGTCGCTTTTGATGATTATCTGGCACGCCAGAAACCCAAACTGTTTGGCGATGCGGTAGGCGTCATCATTGCCTCTGGCGAAATCAGCGAAGGCATGGCACCTCCGGGTTCCATTGGTGGCCTGTCTACCTCCAGCCTGATCCGCAAGGCACGTGAAGACGATGCCATCAAGGCCATCGTCCTGCGGGTAGATTCGCCTGGCGGCAGTGCTTTCGGCTCAGAGCTGATACGCCGTGAACTGGAACTGACGCGCAAGGCTGGCAAGCCAGTGGTGGTATCCATGGGTAACGTCGCTGCATCGGGCGGTTACTGGATATCCATGGCGGCAGATGAAGTGATTGCAGATGAAGCCACGATCACCGGCTCCATCGGCGTGATTGCTATCTTGCCGACGGCCGATAAGGCCATGGACAAACTGGGCGTGCATACTGCTGGCTCACCCACCACCTGGCTGGCTGATCCATTCAATCCCTTGCGTCCTTTGAACCCGCGTTTTGCTGAAGTCCTGCAAAGCAGTATCAACCATACCTATGCCGACTTTACCGGCAAGGCTGCTGCTGCCCGCAAAACTACGCCAGAGAAAATCAATGCCGTAGCCCAGGGTCGTGTATGGACAGGTCTGCAAGCCAAGGAACGTGGCCTGGTCGATACCATAGGCAGCTACGCGGATGCATTGAAATCGGCATCGACACGCGCCAAGCTGGGCAATGATTATCGCATCAGCTATATCGAACGCGAACCATCCAGGTTTGACCGCATCTTCAGCATCTTTGGTGCCAAGACTGCCCAGATATTGCAAGACCAGTTCAAGGTCGCTGTCGTACCTACCGGCCTGCCACCGGCAGCAGCGGCACAAATGCTGTCTGACCTGACCTGGCTGTCAGAAATCAACAAGGAAGGCAAAAGCTTTACTGCACTGACACATTGTCTGTGCAAGGTACCGTAAGACGAATTGGTCATATTAGTCATTCCTGACCGGGCTGGTAGCGTCAATGCTGCCAGCTTCCCCTTCCCTTCCGCCCGCCCTCAATTCCACTCCCTCAGTCCCAATCAGTTCCAATCTCATGCCTGATCTCTGCATATGACAAATGTCATATGAAACTGGTGGCAATTGCTTCTGTCTTATCTTCCCTTACATCAGCACAATGGCGACATCCCCCACTACGGAGTCGACCATGAACAAAACCCTTTTAAGCCTTGCCATCGCATGCAGCCTGAACGCAGCCGGTCTGGCGACCAGCTTTGCTGCCGATAGTTTCCTGATACGTCATGTACGTGTTTTTGATGGCGAGAAAATCCTTAAGGACAAAAATGTGCTGATCGCTGATGGCAAGATCAGGGATCTCGACTTCAAAGGCAAGCCGTCAGCGGATACACACATTGTTGAAGGCCAGGGCCGTACCCTGCTGCCCGGATTGATAGACGCGCATGTCCACGCCTTCCAGGATCTGGACCTGCCCTTGCTGTTTGGCGTCACCACCCAGATTGATATGTTCAACAATGTCAAACTGGTTGCCAGCATAAATGAAAAAATGCGCAAGGGTGAAAACCATGACCAGGCTGATCTGATTTCTGCTGGTACGCTGGCCACGGCACCAGGCGGTCACGGCACTGAATATGGCATGCCCATCCCAACGCTGACCAAACCGGAAGAAGCCCAGGCCTGGGTCGATGCGCGCATTGCCGAAGGCTCGCACTTCATTAAAATCGTGCTGGAACATGGTAATGAGCAACATCCCTTCAACAGCCTGGATGCGGCTACCGTCAAGGCCCTGGTAAAGGCCGCTCACCTACGCCACAAGCTCGCCGTGGTGCATATAGGCAATCTGGAAGAGGCGAAGGATGCGATGGACGCCGGTGCTGACGCCCTGGTCCATCTGTTTGCAGGCAAGCAGATCAGCGACCAGGATATGCGTGCGCTGGTCAAGTCTGCCAGGGACAGGCATGCTTTTATCATCCCCACCTCCAGCGTGCTGGAAAGCATTGCCGGTGTCAAGGAAGACGATATCCTCAACGATACCCGTATGACGGCATTGCTGAACAAGGCACAATTGCAGCCACTGAATTCACCTTACCGGGCCAGGGCAGATGCCGACATGCTTAAAGTACCCAACATGATGACAGCAGCCATGCACGCTGCTGGCATACCGATACTGGCCGGTACCGATGCCGGTAATGCCGGTACCCAATATGGTGCCAGCCTGCATCATGAACTGGCGTCACTGGTCAAAGCTGGCTTAAGCCCGGCAGCGGCACTGGCATCGGCCACATCGGTTCCTGCACATGCCTTTGGCCTGAAAGATCGCGGGCGCATTGCCAAAGGCTATAAGGCTGACCTGTTGCTGGTCAGTGGCGAGCCAGACCAGGACATCAGCGCCAGCCGCAATATTGTCGAAGTGTGGAAAGATGGCGGACGCGTCACACAACAACGTGAACAAAAAATCCAGGAGTGGCACGCCTGAATGCACAAAAGAAACTGATGGTGCAATTGCCTGTGGATGGCCGTATCAGCCTGTTCACAAAAGACAAACTCGCCAGCCCTTTCGGTCTTGGCTGGGTCCCATCGAATGATGCGCCCATGGGTGGCAAATCCACCATCGACATCAAGCTGGCAGATGCCGGGCCGGATGGTAGCAATGACGTCGCAGCCGTCAATGTGGTGGCGACCATCAGGCCCGGATTTGCCTACCCCTGGGCCGGCCTGGCATTCTTGCCGGGCAAACAGGCAATGGAAGCAACTGACCTGAGCGCAGCCAACACTCTGAAGTTCAAGGTCAAAGGTGATGGGAAACAATATAGCGTGGGCATTAGCGTAGAGGGAAGCTACATCCCGATTTCAGTACGCTTTACAGCACCCGAAGAATGGAAGGAAATCAGTATTCCTTTCAGCCAGTTCAAAGGCATGGACCCCAGTATCATCACCCTGATCGCCTTTAACGCCGGGCCGCAACCGGGTGAATATCGGTTTCAGATTGCGGATATACGCCTTTTAAAGGAATAATGTCACTTATAGGACTTAAAAGAATATCAGGGCTCAGTTTATTAGCACCACTGAGCCCTTACAGAAAACCTGAGAAAGCCTGAGAAAACCGCTTGAGCACATCCATCTTCAATCATCTGTCCCTACCCTGGGTGCCGCCACGTCATGGCAAGGCACCATATTTCTGGTTGTTGTCATTCGCCATTTTTGGCATGAAGTATTTTTATATTACTCCTTCGACCAGAGAAATATTATTGCTGGCGGCCAGCCTGATATTTTTTTTGCCGGTGTATTTTTACAGCTTCTGGTCCAGTGGCTGGCGCATACATGCCTGCATTCTGGTGGTATGTGCCATGGGTATCATCTGGGCGCCGGTTAATTTTGGTGGTTCCACTTTCTGCATCTTTGCCGCCACCATGTGCTCACGCATACCGGATACCCGCAAGGCCTACAGAGCTTTATGGGTGATCGCTGGCATCATCATTGTCGCCACCGTCAGCATGCGGCTGGAAACATTTTTCTGGGTGCCGGCGATTATCTTCAGCATCCCCAGCGGGATAGGTGCCATCATCAGTGAGCGCCTGACACGCAGCAATGAAAACCTGTTGCGCAAACAGGAAGAAGTCGAACACCTGGCGGCGCTGGCCGAACGTGAACGCATCGCCCGCGATTTGCACGATCTGCTGGGTCATACCCTGTCCGTCATCACACTGAAGGCAGAACTGGCAGGTAAATTGTTCGACAAGAACCCGGCAGCCAGCAAAAAAGAAATCAGCGATATCGAATACACGGCTCGCCAGGCGCTGGCCGAAGTGCGTGCTGCCGTCATCGGCTACCGCGCCACTGGTCTGCTGCATGAATTGCAATCCGCCAGGAACGCGCTGAGCGCTGCTGCCGTCGAGCTGGAAACCGAGATGGAAAAAGTCCAGCTACCAGCCGCCATGGAAAATGTGCTGGCACTGGCCGTGCGCGAAGCCGTCACCAATATCATCCGCCATGCCCAGGCAAGTGTGTGCAAGATCCGCCTGACTGCGGGCAAGGGACAGGTAGAATTACAGATCGCCGATAATGGCATCGCAAAAAATAACATCGCTGCCAATGATATCGACGGCAGGCAAACCCTGCATAAGGGTAGCGGCCTGAACGGCATGAATGAACGTGTGCAGGCCCTGGGCGGCACGCTGAATATCCGTATTGAACAGGGGCTGACCCTGCATTTGTCATTGCCTTTGAAAGAATCCACATGATACGCATCATCATCGCAGAAGACCAGGCACTGGTCTCTGGCGCACTGGCTGCCCTGCTGGGTCTGGAAGATGACCTGGAAGTCATCGCCCTGGCAAAAAATGGGCAGGAAGCCTATGCCCTGTGTGAAAAAGAACGTCCCGACATCGTCCTCACCGACATAGAAATGCCCATCATGTCCGGCCTGGAACTGGCCGCCGCCATTGCAGAAAAGAAACTGCCCTGCAAAGTCATCGTGCTGACCACGTTTGCCCGCACCGGTTATCTGCGGCGCGCCATGGCCAGCGGTGTAAGGGGCTATATGCTGAAAGATGCCCCTGCCGACACACTGGCAGCTGCCATCCGCACCGTGCACGGCGGTGGCCGCGCTATCGCACCAGAACTGGCGCTGGAAAGCTGGAGCGGCGAACAAGACCCGCTCAGCGAACGCGAACGCCAGGTCTTGCGTCTGGCAGGCACAGGCTCCACCAGTACCGACATCGCCACTATCATGCATCTGTCAGAAGGCACGGTGCGTAATTACCTGTCAGAAGCCATCAGCAAACTGCATGCCAAAAACCGGGTCGAAGCGTATCGCCTGGCACGGGATCAGGGTTGGCTTTGAGCTTGCCCATCATTTTTTAACTAAAATACATCACGGCATGGTCGTATAATCGTAGAACACGAATCACCAACAGCTTGCCACAATGACAAAAATTCTGCCATTTCTACTCTTTTTCCTGCCCTTGCTAGGCCAAGCAGGGCAAGCGCAGCTTGAAATGCAGGCAGACAAGTTGCGCAATGCAGCCATGGCCGCATTCGAAAAAGGCCATGATCAACAAGCAGCATTAAAGCTCAATAAGCGAGCGTTACGAGTGAGCCGGCATTTACCAGCAAGCAGTTGGCGCACCATAGAAAATTATGATGATGCCGGTTTGTATTACTACGAAAATAATCAATGGAAAGCATCGGCACAACATCAGGCCATTGCCGTGCTGCTGGCTTGTGGCGTGGAAGAAAGCCAGCCCATGTTTGCGGTCTATGTCAAACGCCTTGGTTTTGCTTTTTCCAAATACCGTCCCGGCCAGGACTTCGCCCCTATTGCTGCCAACCCACTAGTGCTGTTGGAAGACATCCCCCTGAATTTGCGTGGCAATGCCGACTTAAGGCGACGCTATTTCGACACGATCAGGCTAAAAACCGATAAGTCTGGCGCGAGGTATCTGTACAAACTAAAACGGCAAGCTGTTCCTGCTTCATGTTATTTCAAACCTGAAACAGCGCAGTCCACTTCCATGCAGAGCGAATAAGTGCATTAAGTAAAGTAAACCAGCATCGTCAATATCTCCGTCCACTACGCTGGATAGTTTGAATTGCAAAACTCTCTATCACACAATGCCAGCTCCCCCCACATCCCCTGCTGGCAGATGTGTGCATTCCCTTTCACGCCAAAAACAGCCGCAATATACGATCAAAAATGACGCTTGGCGACATAGGTACTGCACAAAGAATGTCCTGCATTAAAATTGGTTCACTGCAATGAGAAATGATTGCGATTGGTAAAACCCCGTGTCCGGTGCGCTTCCAGTCCAGGTGATTCTGGTAGCGCCGTTTAATATAATTGATAGAGAGATTGAAGATGAAAAAATTGATATTCGCCCTGCTCACTGTATTCGTGTTCCACTCCGGCGTATGGGCGCAGTCTGATGACAGGTTTTATTATCCATCGAAAGTGATGGTAAAAATTGAAGGGTTGGACTACGAAGAATTGCGCTTCAAAGCAGGTGATGATGAAGTCACGGGCATCTGGCTCAAACCAAAGCAAACGCCCAAGGCGACCATCATTTATTTTCATGGTGCTGGCGGCAACGTGTCTGTTTATTCCAAATTCATGCGCCCGCTGGTAGAAGATGGTTTTCAGGTCGCCATGATCGATTTCCGGGGCTTTGGGCTTTCTACCGGCAAGCCGACGCATCTGAATGTTGCCAGCGACGGGCAAATGGTGTTTGATCAGTTACTGCAAAGACCTGAGCTAAAAGGCAAAAAACTGATCGTCATCGGCGCTTCTTTGGGAAGCCAGATTGCCACCCATCTCAGCAAAACCAATGTGGGCAAGATAGACGCGCTGGTACTGGATGGCCCCATGAGTTCATTCACCGATATTGCTGTGGCAAGCGTGCCAAAAGAAATCCAGGAAACGGTACGTGCGAGTCTGATGTCTCCTTATTCTGCCAAAGAAGACATCAAGGAAATCGGCAAGATCAAACTGCTGGTGCTGCATTCACCCGGCGACAAGTCTGTACCCTTCAGCCAGGGCCAACTGGTATTTGCCAATGCCACGACGACAAAAACATTCTGGGAATTTGAAGGCGGGCATCTGGAAGCACCTATCAAATATCCGACAGTATGGGTAAGCAAAGTAAATGCCCTGTTGGCTGATTAAACAAGGCTGTTTGCTGAACCAGTAATGACCCCTTAATGGTTTATTACTGGTTCAATTGCTGGTTCATTGTGGGCCTATCCATATTGTGCAATACGCTATTGGCGATACGCCTTCCCATAGGTGCCATCGAGTTTGCCTTTTGCCCAGTCAGCCATCAGCTCGTAAAACCCCGGTGCAATACGAACATGCTTGCCCGCGCCATCCTTTGCCTCTACATATTCCCGCATTCCGTGGTCGGTATCGGGAAAGCGGTAGATCGTGATATGACTACCTTGCTTGCGTAATTCTGAGAGTCGCTCCAAAGTAACGGCACCGGGGGCCTGACGGTCTTCATCCGCGAATGCCCACAACTGCGGGACATTGACCTTGCTCAAGACCTGCACGGGATTCAGCGACCAGTCGATATTCAGTTTTTGGAATTGTGGTGGTATGCCATTACGGCGCAGACTATCCGCAGACATACCCAAAAGCGCGCCCGAATACCCTCCTCTTATGCCAGAAAACCAGGCTTCTTTTCCAAATTGATTCTGCGCTTCTGCAAGCTCGTCCAAACCTTCTTTGGCTTCTGATCTTGCGATTATTGCCGTGATATCTGTCAGCTTCCTGGCCTTGGCGATAATGTCATCGCCATAGCCGCGGTCACGCAATTCTTTCATCACCTGCGCCGCATCCTGCTCTGTAATATCAACGGCCAAACCATAGCCTATACCCAGAAAATCTGCCTGCGCACGCGCTGACGCAAGTGGGACTATCCACCCACCCTGGCTTAAGCCTACGAGGCCGAAACGACCGTAGCGACCTGCCGCCAGTCGTCTGGCCTCGCGCGAAGCCGCTACCAGGTCATCGGCCAAAAGAGGAAAGTTCTGTGTATATTCGCCTTTGGAAAGCCCGGTACCACGTTTGTCATACACAAAAACCGACACGCCCCGCCCGACCATCTGGTAAGGGTCGCCTGCGCGATCAATCCAGCCAGTTCCCTCGGAACCATGGGCAAAGACGACGAGAGGCGTATTTTCCCCCGCACCTGGTGCTTCCATCAAACGACCTGCGAGCATGACACCGTTTGATTCAAATCGCATATTTGTTTCAGAAATGACGACTTTCGGCCAACTATCTTTTTCTCTGACGAGAACCGCATCTTTTTTGCATTCGATCAATGCATTGGCATCCTGCATGTTGCCGATCGTCCCGTCGCTAAAGGTGTAGCTAAATCCCTTGTCTGTTTTCGTGACAGCGACGAATGTCAGCTTGTCTTTGCGAAAAATACCTGTCTCACAAAGAGTTAATTTCAATGATTCTGGCGCTGGCATTGCCTGTCCGGGCAATACGGTATCGCGTAGTGGCTCACCAGCCGCCCTTAGCTCGGGGACACTTCTCGTATCCTGGGCGAAGGAAATGGAACATGACAACAGGGATGCAGTCAACAGGGCAGACGACAGGTTTTTCACTCGGTTCTCCAATAGAAATCATTGCCACGCATGGTAGGCGATGTCATCATCGCCAAGTCATGCAATCCGATGAACTGGGGATTTCGATGACTGAAACCGGGAATTTCTACCTTACACGCCGTTTTTTGTAACGCCTCAACTGTTAAAGAAATGCGTTTCGACCTGTCGTGGAACTTTCATAAGCCCAGATATTTGTAAGCTATTTGAAAGGGAATTTAGAATTGATAAAGGGGGAACCTGCGTAAGGCAAGGCACAGCAATTGTAGGTACGATTTAGCGAAGCGTAATCGTACGCATGTCCGTGACGACTTGCTATCTTCATTAGCTGATTTAATTAAGAAAATACAAAACAGTGAATTTCCTCTCGTCGGATAGAAGAAATGAAAATTTGAAGCTTTTTCGTCATTGCCAGGCACAGCATGCGTACGATTACGCTCAGCTAATCGTATCTACCCAGGCTCACTACGCAATGCAGCTGGTTTGCGTAAGTCCTATAAATAAAAACCAGCAAAGCTGCCTGCAACAGCAGCCATACTGGTTTCTGGCTCGCAGATTTTTAGCAAATCCGCAATGACATCAGATCGACGACAGGTGTGCTTGCAGCACAGCGCGCAAAGTCGTCGTTGGACGCTGGATCAGCTTGCCGAGCTGGCCATCGCCATCATACAAGCCACCCTGCGCAGCACCTGTATCCGATTGCGCCAGGACGTAGGCAAAGCCTTCCGGCAGGCCGAATGAGACCAGCATATCCTTGTATTCGTTTTCGGCAAAATTCACATACGCCACTGGCTTGCCCGAAAGGTCTGCCAGCGTCGCTGCCAGTTCTGCGAGAGTAAATGCCTGGTCACCTGCCAGTTCATAAATTTTACCGGCCTGGTCGCTTCCAGTCAGCACTGCCGCTGCTGCGGCGGCGTAATCTGCCCGTGATGCAGCCGAGAATTTTCCTTCACCAGCCGCGCCAAATACCTTGCCCGTTTCCAGCGCTGTACCCACCGCAGAAAAATAATTTTCTATATACCAGGAATTGCGCAAAAAGACGAAAGGCAGGCCGCTGTCGCGTATCAGTTGTTCGGTCTCAATATGTTCCTTCGCCAACACCAGTGGCGACGTATCTGCATGCAGGATGCTGGTGTAGGCAATCAATTCGACACCCGCAGTTTTTGCCGCCTGAATCACGTTCTTGTGCTGCTCCAGCCTTTGTCCGACTTCGCTGGAAGATACCAGCAGCAGCTTTTTAACTCCCTGTAGCGCGCTGGCCAGTGTCTCTGGCTTGCTATAGTCCCCCTGCCGGAGCTGCACGCCGCTGGCACGTAAATCATCGGCCTTGCTCACATCTCTTACAATGGCAAGCACCTGATTGGCTGGGACAGTGCCCAACAAAGCCTGAATCACCAGACGACCTAATTGTCCACTTGCACCTGTTACTGCGATCATATAATTCCTTTCGAAAGTTCAATACATCCCATTCCTGTCAGCGGAATGAGTTCCAATTCATGGCTTAATTCTTTAAAGCAGAATCCCAATGCTCATCCGCCTTGCCATCCACAATCCGCCAGGTATCGAACCAGGTAGTTGTGTATAAAAGTTGGTTGGTGGTCTTGTCCCTGACCGGCAAGGGATACATGACAGTCACCAGATCGCCTTCGGCAATCACGGCAACGATCGGTTTTGTCATTTTTTCTGGAATAGGTTTGGCTTGCACCTTTCTGACCTCGACAAAATACTTGATCACGCCATCCAGACCAGACGCCGCATTCGGGTTATGCTGTATATAGCGTTTGGACAGGTACTTGTCTGCCTGTTCCCAATGCCCGGCTTCCAGCAAGTCTTTGACTATGTGATAGGCCACCTGCTTGTTTGCATGCAGCCTGGGATCACTGCTGGTGAACAACGCGTCAGGATTGGCAACACCAACAACCGGCTCTTGTGCATAGCTGGCCGCTGGTAACAAAATGGACATTGTGGATAAGCCAAGTACCGTCATTGCGCCCAGGCGCAGTAACTTCTTGCCAACCAAGTTCTTGAAACGATGTGCCTGTTTTTTCATGACTGAATCTCTCCTTGTTTCGACACGACAACCAACAAGGTCTATAATAGAGACTAAGTATAAAAATTGTAAGGAGGCAGTTTTTCATGCCAAGGTTACCTGAAGTGAACCCACCAAAACGCGCAGGAATGGCGTCTGATTTTGATCCGGCCATGTGCCCGGTCAGGAACGTGCTCGACCATATCAGCACCAAATGGACGCCCCTGATCTTGCTGACCCTGCAATCAGGCGCGCTGCGCTTCAGTCAATTGCACAAGCAAGTCCCCGACATCTCTAAACGCATGCTCACCCAGTCTTTGCGCGACCTCGAAAGAGATGGTTTATTGACCCGCAAAGTATTTCCCACCAAGCCACCCAGCGTCGAATATGAATTAACCGAACTGGGTATCTCGGTCATGATACCTATGGGCGCACTGGTGGATTGGGCGGAGAAGAATTTTGATAAGATGAAGTTGGCGAGGCAGGTTTTTGATAGTGGGGTACAGGGGTAAAGACTAGAACTCATTGCATAAATAGGGATGCGTGCGAGAAAAGCGTCTGCATATTTATCGATATCGTCGCACCGCCCCCTCGCTATGACTAGAACTCATTTCATAAATAGGGGTGAGTGCGAGCAAGGCGATTCGGGATGCAGTGCAAGGCGCGTCGCGTAGCCAAGGCTGGTGCCTTGGTTACGCGACGCAACGCAGCAATGTGCCCGAATCGTCAGCTCCCGAAGGGTTTGTCTTATAACGCGTGCTGGACTGCGTTATAAGACAAACGCATCTCACACCTATTTATGAAATGAGTTCTAGCTTTGGGCGACGTTATTGATTTCGTCCACAGCACCAGATCAGACAACCGCAATGCTCGTAGTCCACTTATGCACGCTTCACCCAATCACTGCGCAACAAACCATATAACGCCGAATCTGACACTTTTTCCTCAACGATCCAGCGTTCGCGTAAAAAACCTTCTTGAATGAAACCCAGTCTTTCCAGTGTTTTGGCAGAGCCGAGGTTGTGCGGCGCTATGTCGGCTTCGACACGGTTGAGATTCATTTCATTAAAACCATAATTCAATAAGGCGACCAATGCTTCATGCATATAGCCCTGCCCCCAGACTGCGGCGTCCATTTCATAACCAATTTCAGCACGGCGACACCCGGCATCCAGATGAAACAGAATACAACTGCCAAGAAAGAGATTGTCAGTTTTACGTATCAACCCCAGTCGCGCAAAATCACCTTTGAGCATGGCCGCCTTATCGCGCTCGACCATCGCCGTGGCCTGTGCCAACTCGGTCCAGGGTGCGGATGGCATGTAGCGCATGACATCCGGGTTTGAACGTATGCGCAAAATTGCATCAGCATCATCCAGACGCAAGGGCCGCAAATGCAGGCGCGGGGTATCGATAGTGAGTTGTTCGAAAGATGGCATGATTGACTCTGCGATATGAATGGTGAACGAAGCTGAGCACATATGACGTGCTAAAAAGTATCCATACAATAATAGGCGAAGTAAGGCATTTTTTCCAGGCACCCCAAGATCTCGCAAGGAAATCCTACGGGAGCAGTTACCATTGCCAAGAAACACGCGTTAAAGCCGATATCGATCTCGCCAATAATGCGATGCTTTACAACAGTCGTATTCATCTATCGGCTGCAAATTAAATTCGCGTGCATATCGTTTCTTGCGAATCACTTCTCCTGTTGCCGCAAATGACAGGTGGACTAGGGTATGCATTAATTTTGGCGATTCATCACTATTCACAAACTATAGATAAAATTTGTTAGACTGCACAGCAGCTACTTAGTCTGCTCTGTCGTGTGCGGGCAGAGAAATACAGTCGGCGATACCGTCTTGTATAAGTACGTTGCAGAATTAAACTTCGCCGCCTAAATACAGGCAATAATGCAGGTCGCTGATATACAAATCGAGAAGCCCATGAAAGAAACTAACCCCAACATTTACGCACAGTTCTATATTTACGAGCGTAAAACACTCTTTCCATTTCTGCTGGAATTTCTGGTTAGTCTTTGTGGCGATGAAGGCGTATGGAATTACAAAGGCCTCAGCAAGGCCGGTGTAAAAAAGGCAAAGAAGAAAACCCTAACGGACATATTTTCCCACTTCAGAAAGACCTATCCCGACGGCATCAACCGTCTAGAAATTAGCGGAAAAGGCATAAGGAAGTTATTGCCTGAAGAATTGGAAAATATCAAAATGACGATTGAACCCAGCCCCCTGAATGAAGATTGGGCGGCGATCGAGAAATTTGATTTTGTAGACTATACACGGCCGGTTGGAAAAGAATTATTTAGTCTTGGTACGCGTGAAGGATATGTTTTCTTCAATCGGTTGAAACGAGATCCTGTTTCTATCTTTATTGAAATTCGACTTGTCGACGAAACGCAAAAAATTTCCAGCGATAATATGATTGAGCTATTTTCCGGTTTTTTTACAATGATCGGCAATAAGTACGTAGAAGGTTATATCGGCTATATTGACAATGGCTACTCATTCAATGCGCGCACAAGAATGGTAGGTACCGAGAAAAAGAAAGCCGTTCGTATGGACGAGAATTTTGACAAACCGCATATGGCAATCTTTGGTTCCAGCAAAGTAATTCAAAGATATGTTGCTGACGTACGCAATGCCTACCTGGACATTAACATGATCACCGAGACATTCGGATCAGCGAGTATCGTCGCTTTCAAAAACAAAGCAGAGGTCAAAGAAATAAATATGCCAGAGTGGCATCAATGCCACCCTTAAATCTAGTCATATCATGACATGACATCAACTTTGAATGTCTTGTTAAGGTAATTTAGGGCGGAAGTTTCCAATAGTTACGTTGAATAATTCCGATGCTTTCGATCTTTCCGGCTTGCATACCATAGTTAAGTTAAGGATTTTACGTGATGTCACATATCCTAAGTACATGAACATATGATCACCAGCGACCTCGGCGGCATAACTCATTTCAAGTCCCGTACCGCCCGAATGCATGCGAATGCTGCGTTGAAGGACTTCGACCCGCGCTGGGAATTGTTGTTCATGTGCAGATAAGCGGCCATCAATACATTTTTCTGCCACCGTCTGCGCTTTCGAAGACGGCACATCATAAAAATCTACACTAATAATAATTGAGGCGCCTTCTATATCAGATTGAAACGTAAGCGTGTTGTGCTGTGAATTCGGGACAAGCTTCCAATGAGACGGCAAATCAATTAAAAATTCGCTGTAAGAATACTCGACGAGCTTTCGACTTGGCTGCGCGGGTGGTGTAAGAGAAAAAGAGTAGTTGAATTTCATGTTGCATACCTCGTTTTAGCGCCGATGTGACTTGATAGCCACTGGAATTAAAAATTGAAAAATAATACTAATGACCGATTTCTATCCGACGGCCATATTAAAAAATTTATTGAATAGAACACCGTCCATCCATATACATTTTCCAACACAATTTCCCTTTTGTACCGATTAAAAATATTCTTATTACGTCCAGAGGCTCGCCTTCTACTTTGGCCCACAAAAAATTATTGAATTGAAAAAGCTTTCCTTTTCTTTTAATCAGGCGATACGAATTATCTCCCATCAATGTCGTTTCCTTTAGTGAAAAACTGCCGCCTTTCATAAAGGTATATGTTGCTTCATAGTCTCCATCTCCTACATTAATATGTTGAGGAGCCGCCCATGTTTTAGTCAGCGAAAAACGACTTCTTAAAATTACGTTATCAGATTTTAACCATCCGGCTTTTTCCGGGCTTGCAACATACATCCAATCGCCTTCCTGTTTTTGAATTGAGACTACTTCCCCCATTTCAAGGCTATTTGTAGGTTCGACTAGTTGCTCCCTTGGATTTTCAAGAAGAAATACTGTTCTTTGAACTACTCCGTCAATTAATTTATGTTTCCTGTTAGTCTCAGTACGGTCAATTTCATTTTGCGAGGCAAAAGTGATGCTTAAAAAACCTGATTGCAGTATCAGAGCACAAAAAAATATTCGAATCAGGGTCACGCATCAATTCCTTCAGGAATGTTTACAGGTAGAGCAAACGCATGCTGCTGCCGCAATAAAATAGTTCGGATACAGGGTGTTATAGCGAAGGAATCGCTAATATCTTCTTCCGCTTTTTCAGTGGCGGACCAATACCAGACCGTGTAAATATGCAGTGCAATATTTTGTTCTAGCAACGCCAGTATTTTTTTCCAGACATCGCTGGATAAAAATGCCTTGTCGTACATTTCCGCTTCGCAACAGGACTCCAACAAAGTTTCCATCAGGGTGAAGCGTTCGTCATCGTTCAACTCACCACTTTCATAGGCGGCTAAAAATTCGTCGATTCTCTTGGCGTCTGAAACTTCATATTCCCAGTCCTGCATGTCCCGGGTATTGCGCAGATTTAACCTGAGCGCCAGCGCATCAATAGCGGCTCTGGTGGGGCAACGCCAGCAGTGTTCAAGATTAATCCACATGCATATCTCTGTTTTTGGGTAAGGTATAAATGACCATGCGCTCTTGCAAGGGTTTTAAAAGAAGGTGCCACTAATCATCAATAGCCTCAATGCCAAGCGCCTTGAGTCGTTCGATATTGTCCTTCATGGCTTGCAGCAATTCAGGAGGATGGCCCTGCCAATCTGTTACTTCGCCCACAACCCGCAGCGGTTCGCGGGAGCGGTATGATTTTGTTGGATTACCCGGGAATTTTTTGTCTGTCAGGTTGGGGTCATCCATGATGGTGCCGGTTGGTTCTACGATGTAGATTCTGCCGGGGCCGTCGCCGAGTGCCAGTTCTGCACCCCAGGTGGCGGCATCCAGGGTGGCGGTCAGATAGATATAGCTCGCCTTTTTGCGCTTGCCGTAATTAGAGGCATAGCCGGGTTCGATGAGGTCGCCCGGTTTCAGGTCAGCCCGGGTGCCATGGTAGAGCCGTTGCAGACTCAGGTTATCGGTGGCCATCGCCGCTTGGTTCTCTATCATTTCTCTCTCCTTTTTTAGCAGGGGACAGATTTAATTATGCCGCACAAATCCCGTATCCAGGTAAAAGCTCTTGCACAACGTATAGCCTGTGCATTTGCAGCGCGTCGTGGAATTTTTTCCAGTCGCTGTTGAGGAAATTGGGGTGGTAGGTAAAATTTTCATTTCCTGTGTCTTCAGTTTCTATCGTGTTCAAGGCCGCATGCTTCCAGGAATTCAAGCCTTTGGCTACATAGTTCACGTCACTTTTTCCAAAACTGAAGTCCCCTTTCTTGATGGCTTTTAACCATGTCGCATGTCTGATATCGCCATCTTCGTTGACTGTTTCCCGGATCAGTTTATCGATCTTCTTCTTGTCGTCCGCTGCCAAGCCAGTGGTGCTCAATGATGGATCACCTGCAATGAAGCTTTTCATGGCGATGCACATATGGTCGGCAGCGTCCAGAAAATCTGCCGGGTTATTTCGTTTAACAACTTTTCCTTCACCGTTTGTATATGTCCAGTTCAGGTAAGGTCGGTCTGGGTAACTCAATACTGCCCCATGTCCCAAAGGTAATGCGTCTGCGACCAGTTCGCCCTTTGCATGGTCAAATAATCCGGAAAAATACCTCTTGATGCTGTCAGTCATACTGGCGGATGCAAGGCCTGCATGATTGCTGCTTAATTCCGAGGCCCGGTTAATTTTATGTTCGACACCGACAAAGCCTTGATGTGCCCATGTATCAGCATAGACGTGCATGGTGATTCCCAGCCGGTGCAGCGCATTTCTGTCTTTTTTTCGCTGGATACATTCGGCTACCATGTCACGCGCCACATAACTATTTGGCTTGCAGATAATTCTTTGTATGAAGCCCAGATCATTGCCCTGGCCTGCCGGCAGTCCGTTATTACCGGGAAGGAAATGAAATGGTATCCATGCGTGGTGATTGGCCAGGTCATTAAAGTTCTTGTAGTCCAGCATCTTGTGGGCGGACGCAATGCGGGAATACAGGGCACCGGTATCAAATTCTATATAACCGTCATTGGTCGCATCATCCACATACTGCGCGCTGTAGGCAATGATATGCGCCTCGTCGTGAGGGAAACCAGCCAGGCGTGCAACGACGTAGGTGACGGCATGATGGAAATCAATTTGCATGATGGCCTCATAAGTATGGAGGGTGTTTCAGGAATTAAACGATGAGTTGCAACTTGCTGCCCCTGGCTCACTTCGATCTGGCTTGATCGCGTTTCGCAAGATGAAACATTGTGCTTTATATTTAACATAAAGACAATAATATTTGCATGCCGTTTATGGCGAAGAGCGCAGTTCTTGCAAATTGATCTGAGAGGAAATAGAGAATTATTCCTTTTTGCAAGCGTGACTATAGATGTGGACGTGGGGATGTGGACAGATGGATGCGGACAGATGGCTATGGCATGGCGTATGTCTGCCATGTCACACCAGTGGAAGGGTATTACTTTGCGCAGTTGATTATTTGCGGATCAAAGGTCAGAGCGACTGTCGCCAGTCGCCTGCACTATCAGCGACGCCGTCTATGCCGCGCCAGCTTGTGTTTGACTTCTTCTTTGTAGCCCAGCAGTTTGCCTATATTCAAGGCATCCATCAATCTGGCTGAACTGGCTCTGGCGTTGAGTAATACCAGGGTGGCCATTTTGCCTGCGAGTTTGACGCGCATGATGAGGCAATTGCCTGCTTCGTTGGTGAAGCCGGTTTTGGAAAGCAGGACATCCCAGCCTTTTTTACCTACCAGACGATTGGTGTTGTGGAATTCGCGCGTGCGTCCATCCTTAAGTGAGATGCTGTCTTCGCTATCGGTGGTGATGTCGGCGATTTCGGGATAACGGGCAGCGGCCTGGGCCATTTTGACCAGGTCGGCGGCGGTGGACGTGTTTTCTGGCGACAGGCCGGTGGCTTCCTTGATGACGGTGTTGGGCATACCCAGGGCGACCAGCTTGCTTTTGACGGCGACTAGAAAGGCATTGTTGCCACCGGGATAGGTGCGTGCCAGCGATGCTGCGGCGCGGTTATCGGAAGACATCAGTGCCAGTTGCAGGGCGTCCCTGCGGGTGATGGAGCTGCCTACAGGTACGTGTGATCGGCTATGTTTTAACTGGTCGACGTCATCTTCTTTGATGTCGATTTTTTCATCCATATTAGGCTTGCTGTCGAGGACGACCATGGCGGTCATCAACTTGGTCAGCGAGGCGATGGGTACGACGGTGGAGGCATTTTTTTCCAGCAGGACCTGGCCATTGCGGTCATCGACCACAATCGCATTCTGGGAATTCAACTGCATGGCAGCCAGGCTGCTGCTATAAAACAGCAAGACGACGACTAACTTACGCATTAACATCTGGGCATTCGGTTACATGTATCAAAAACAAAAAAACCAATTGGCAGCACACCTGATAACGATCAAATGTACCACCGCATGGTCTGGTCATACAAAGGGAACCACAGGTTCCCTTTTCAAGCATTATTTGCCGGAATAAATAATATCGGCGCGGCGGTTTTCTGCCCAGGAAGCTTCATCGCTGCCAGTTGCTTTTGGTTTTTCTTTACCCAGGGAAACGGCTTCCATTTGTGCTTCAGGTACGCCCAACAGGGACAAGGACTTGCGTACGGCTTCAGCACGTTTCTGGCCCAGCGCCAGATTGTATTCACGGCCACCACGTTCATCGGTATTACCTTGAATCAGGATTTTTTTACCTTTGTTGGCAGCCAGATATTTGGAATGGGCATTCACGGTAGAGCTGTATTCTGGTTTGACAACGTATTGGTCAAAATCGAAATACACGCTGCGTTTCGCCAATGGGCTGTTCGGATCATCCAGTTCATCTTTGACAACAACAGGCGTCACGATGCGGTCATTTTTTGCTTCTGGTTTTGGTATTGGTTGCTGCTGTGGCTGTGCAACTGGCTCTGCCGGTTTGATGGGTGTGCTGTTACAGGCTGCCAATAAAACTGCTACTGCTGCCAGACTGGCGGCGCTTTTGATTGTGTTGATTGCACGCATGAAAATTTCCTCGAAGTTTTAATTAATGAATTCAAACCTGAAGCGGGGAAGTACACACCACAGGTATTACAAAACTTCGCTATGGTGCCCTAGGAAACTTAGGCGAATCTTAAAAAATACCCGTGGATAGAGATAAAACAGGGATTTTTACCCTGAGATTGATGATTTTTACAATATTTGTCAGCCAATTTTCGGCTATCTTTAACCTGCATGGCGAAGGGAAGCCGAAAATTGTATGCGTACTTCCAGCCCGCCGATGGCAGCCTGGGCCATCTGTATGCTTGCCTGATGGCGATCGGCAATGGCTTTGGTAATCGCCAGACCCAGGCCGCTGCCACTGGCACTGCTGCCGGCGACACGGTAGAAACGATCAAAAATACGCTCACGTTCGGCTTCGGGTATGCCGGGGCCAGAATCCTGGATCACCAGTTGTATACCGCCTATATCGTCAATCAGGGTAATGTAGATTGCCCCTTCCCCCTGGATATAACGTACGGCATTGTCCAGCAGGTTGCGTATCATGACGCGCAGGCTTTCGGCATCGCCCATCAATTCTGTATTCGCAGACATCTGGCTGGTGATGCTGATTTTCTTGGAAACGGCAAGCGGGGTCACGTCACTGACGGCCTGCTCCACACAGGCGTTGAGCAAGGTCGGGCTGAAGCTGACTGCCGCCTGTGACGTTGGGTCTTGCCTGGCCAATGCCAGCAATTGTTCCACCAGGCGCGACGCGCGGTCTACCCCACCCAGCAGGCGGTTGACGGCCTGATCATGCGTGTTTTCATCCTTGGCGCGCCCCAGGTTTTGTACTTGCAGGCGCAGGGCTGTGATGGGTGAACGCAGTTCATGCGCGGCATCCGCGACAAAGCGCTGCTGCGCCTGTAGGGCCTGGCCCATGCGGCTAAGCAACGAATTTAGTTCTGTCACCAGTAAGGACACTTCGCCGGGCAAACCTTTGTCTGACACCGGATCGATGGAATTGGCACTGCGATTGGCCAGTTCGCTACCGATGCGGTTGAGTGGTGCCAGCACTGAGCTGACGCCCCACCACGCCGCGCAAAACAGCAAGATGGATACCGGGATAACAGGCCACAGGGTGCTGAGTGCGAATGAAAAGGCACGCTCACGACGGGCGCTGATTTTTTGTGCGACCTGAATCACACGTTTGTTTTCTTCAGCGGCGTATACGCGCCAGTCACCGTTTTCCAAGTTGACGGTGGAATAGCCAAGGGCGGCCTGTTTCGGCAGGCTGCGATGCTGGCGTGACTGGTAGACCCTGGCACCATCTTCTGACCATACCTGTACCACAAAATCAAAATCATCCATCTCGGTACCGGGCAGGGTATGCCAGTCTACCTGATCAAAATCGCCGTCTTGCAGAGCCAGGGCCATTTGCTGCATGTGGTAATCAAACAGCTTGTCGGCTTCGCTGATGGCAGCATGCAGGGATGTGGCAAACTGCAGGGCGGCGGCAGTCAGAATGGCTATGCCAAACAGCAGCATCATTTGCAGGCGCAGGGATTTCATGCGTTCTTCTCAACCATGTAACCGACGCCGCGCACGTTGACGATGAATTTCTGCCCCAGCTTTTTTCGCAAACCGTGGATGTATACTTCGACGGCATTACTTTCAATTTCAGACGTATAGCCAAACAACAATTCTTCCAGCCGGCTGCGCGAGAGGATGGCACCTGGCCTGGCGATCAGGGCGTCCAGTATGGTCCATTCACGCGCCGATAAAATCACTTGTTCCTTGGCGTTGAAGACCTGGCGCGTGGTCGAGTCCACCTCCACCTCGCCACAGACATAAGAGCTATCCACCCGCCCGCGTGAACGGCGCAGCAAGGCATGCATGCGGGCGATCAGTTCATCCAGGTCAAAGGGTTTGATAAGGTAATCGTCCGCCCCGGCATGCAAACCCTGCACTCTCTGCGCCACGGTATCACGTGCTGTCATCACCAGCACCGGCAGGGTATCACCACGTTTGCGCAAGGCTTTCAGGATATCCATGCCATCGCGCTGTGGCAGGCTCAGGTCCAGCAGCAGCACATCATAACTATGTATTTGCAATGCGGCCTCTGCGGCTTCACCACTGGTTAACCAGTCGACCAGATTGGATTCACTCTCCAGCGCGATCTGGATGTTTTCACCGATCATGGGATCGTCTTCGACGAGCAGGACTTTCATGTTTGATATGGGTTTAATGTGGGTTTAATGTGGGTTTGGTTTGCGAGGGAAACGTGCAGCGTGGATTGTACGCCATGGCTGAAGTTGAACGACAAGTTGAAAGATTTGTTGGTGGATAAGTTGAAGGATAAGTTGAAGGATAAGTTGAAAGATATGTCGCAAATGACTTGACAGTCGCCGTCGCATGATCTTTAATTTCTGTAACGACAGAAATTAAAGAAATAAAGGAAAAGAAATGCAACAAGAGCAACATATTCTGCTCAGAACCTGGTTGATACGCTGGATGTATGCAGCAGCCATGGTTCATTTTGTGATTGGCGCCCTGCTTCCGTGGTTAGCGAATACCGGGCTGGTTGAGGTATATCACCAGCACATCGAACGTCACTTCTGGCCCCAGGCTGCGCCCGATGCGGCCCGCACTATGCAGGTCTGGTGGATGAGTCTGTTCGGCGCAACCGTGCAAACAGTCGGTTTGTGGATGGGTGCGCTGGTGTATCTCGGCAACCGGCATCGCAGTCGCTTTGCGTGGCTGTGGCTGATGATAGGTATCCTGATATGGGCACCGCAAGACATGCTGATTTCCATGCAGGCGGATATGCTGGTGAATGTCTGGGTTGATGCGTTTGCTGTACTGAGCATGATCCCGCCGTTGTTCATACTTTGGAAAATGGATGCTCCCGTCTCAGGAAGAAATCTATGAACACTCACCTCATTGCCCTGCAACTGATGGCCGCTCAAGGTTTGCTTGGTGCTTTCGATACGCTGTATCACCACGAATTGACGGAGGCACTGGCGCAACGAGCGAGTGCCCGCAAGGAACTGGGCATACATGCAGTCCGTGCGCTAATCTATAGTTTACTTTTCATTGGTTTGTCGGCCTGGGTATGGCAGGGAAACTGGTCTATCGTATTGCTGCTAGTATTTGGCGTAGAAATCGTCCTCACCTTATGGGACTTTGTCATTGAAGACCAGACCCGCCTGCTACCCGCAACCGAGCGTGTTACTCACACCATACTCGCCATCAACGGTGGCGCTTTCATCACCTTGTTGGTCCTGTGTGTATTCGATACGCAAGGCTGGTGGCAGGCACCGACATATATGTCGTGGCAGCCGCATGGCTGGCTTAGCGTATTCCTGGCCCTGTGCGGCGCAGGCGTAGGCATTTCTGGTGTACGTGACGGCCTTGCAGCGCTGCGACTGGGCAAACTGGCAATCAAAGAAAGGGGAAAAAACATGATTCATTTTAGCGACCAATCAGAGCAGGTTCTGGTCACCGGCGCTACTGGCTTTATCGGCACATTATTGGTAAAGGCCTTGCTGGCTGACGGACAACAAGTAACGGTGCTAAGCCGCAATCCCAAACAGGCCAACTGGAAATTCGACGGCAAGGTCAAGGCGATTGCTACGATGCAGGACCTGCCAGCCAATCAGCGTGTGGATGTCATCATCAACCTGGCAGGTGAACGCATACTGGGTTGGCGCTGGTCAGAAAAACGTAAAGCAGAATTGCGCCAAAGCCGCACCGGTCTGACGAAACAAATCATTGAATGGATCAACAAGGCAGACAGCAAACCCAGGCTTTTACTGGCAGCTTCAGCCATCGGCTACTACGGCATACAGGCCCGGGGTGACGACAGGGAATTAACCGAAAATGCAGAACCGCAATCCATCTTCATGTCTGAACTTTGCCAGGAATGGGAACAGGCAAACCAGGCCGCCAGCACCTGCGGTGTCAAGGTCGCCAGGATGCGCTTAGGCGTCGTTCTTGGTCAGCAAGGTGCGCTGGGGATGATGCTCTTGCCCATTAAACTGGGCCTTGGTGGTGCATTGGGTAGTGGCAAGCAATGGCAGTCATGGATACACGTGCATGATGTGCTGCGTGGTATTGCCCACATCTGGCAGCATGAAGCCAGCCTGCCACTGGACAGCACTTATAATTTCACGGCACCTGAAAGTGTGACACAAAAACAGTTCAGTACCATCGCCGCGCGTGTTTTACGTCGCCCTTGCATCCTTCCTACCCCTGCCTGGCCCATGCGCCTGATGCTGGGCGAACAGGCTGACTTATTGCTGGAAGGACAGCGCGTAGCACCTGCAAGATTGCTGGAAGAGGGTTTCCGCTTTGATTACCCGGATTTGCGTAGTGCTTTGAAAGATTTGATTTAAGATTGAGATGAATTAAAAAGAACAAGGAAAATTCGTGTCGCGCAGAAAGCAACTCAAATCAATTGCTGCCGGGATTGCAGATAGCTTTAACAGCCGCAATAATGATCTGGAAGGATATTGGGCAATAGGCAAGCTGTGCCGCTTTGCGAATGAGCAATCTATTTCTTTGGTGACGCTAGATCTGCTGAATATTGTATGCACTCCGGAAAGCACAGCGTTTAATGCTGTCATGTATGACTATAAAGTGAAGCTGCATGCACTAATGCACAGACAAAATATTCCAGCAACGTGGCTAATGGAGGGAAAAATAGAGATCAATTTTCAACCTGAATATATCGCAGGTTTACATTACTTCCGCTCTGGATTGGGAAATCCTTACACTGTCACCGCCAAGTTTATGACAGATTTGAGGAAGCAATACATTATCCGGACTGGTGGCAATTGCCGGTCTCACGATCCCCTACGGGAAAATAGATCCGTGCAAACGCTACGACAAGTTAATCAGGCTTGAAATTTGGAATTTGGTCTCAATCTGTTCATCCAAATTCAAGGAGTACGCCATGTTCTTTCTGCATCACCCACAACCCGTGCGCCCCAGAAAAGCCGTTCCTGAACTACAGGTAAGCAGCCTGAGTCAGGCCATTGATACCCGGACCATCGTCGTGGAATGCAGCAAGGAAGAATTGCGCGCATTGCAAACACCAGAGCAAGCCGGGCCCGCTGAAAGCAAGAAACAAGGATAAAAAAATGCGGCCTTTCTCACAACAAAGAAAAGCCGCCAAAACGCGCAACTAACCAGCCGACATACCTATTTTATGACGCTGCCCGTTTCTTCGCCTCTTCTTCATATAATTCTTTTTTGGACAATTTTCCTACCGGCGTTTTGGGCAATTCAGCCCGAATGTCCATGGCTTGCGGCATTTCATGTTTGCCCAGCCTGTCTTTGAGGAAGTCTTTCAGGTCATCAAAACTGAATACGGCCTGCCCTGCCTTGAGTTTGATAAAGGCCTTTGCCGCCTGCCCGCGATAAGAATCGGGGATGCCGATGACGCTGACCTCGGCTACTGCCGGGTGTTCATAAATCGCTTCTTCGATATTGCGTGGATAGACGTTATAGCCACCCGACAGAATCATGTCCTTGGTACGGTCAACGATGTACACAAAACCGTCCGCATCCATGTACCCGACATCGCCAGTGCGGAAATAGCCATCGGCAGTAAAAGCTTCACGGGTCGCATCTGGCTTGTTCCAGTAGCCTTTCATGATATTCGCACCAGCGACACAGATTTCACCGCGTTCACCCGGTGCCACCTCCTGACGCGGATCATCAATGCTGACAAACTTGAAGCTGATGCCGGGCGTAGGCAAACCACAGGAACCTGTCTTGCGCACGCCACCTAAAGGTGTGAAGGTACCAGTGGGTGAGGTTTCAGTCATACCCCAGCCTTCCAGCAGGGTACAGCCTGTCAGTGCCTGGAATTGTTGCAGTACTTCCGTCGGCAAGGGTGCGCCGCCAGAATTGCAAAACTTCAGTGCGCTGAGATCATATTCTTTAATCTGCGGATGATTGATGATGGCGGTGTACATGGTGGGTACGCCGGGAAATACCGTGATCTTCTTATTCGCCAGATCCTTCACCACGGCATCAGCATCAAAGCGGGTATGCAAGACAATCTCTGCACCCAGGCGTATGCCAAACAACATGTCCACCGTCAACGCATAGATGTGAAATAGCGGCAGCACAGCCAGCAGTTTTTCCTTGCCCTCTTCCAGCACGCGCGGCTCGATATTGGTGGTTTCCATGATCTGGCTGCACGCCGTGGTCAGGTTGCCATGGGTGAGCATGGCCCCCTTGGGCAGACCAGTGGTGCCGCCCGTGTATTGCAGGGTAGCGATGGCTTCTTTGGGATCGATTGCCGCAATGGGCGCGTATTCGCCATCATTGTTCAGCAGTTTTGCAAACAGCAGATGTTGTGCATTGTCTGGAATCGTACTGAGCTGGCCGGCCTTGTCCAGATTCGCCCTGACGGCATCCGGATAAGGCGTCATTTCCGGGATATTGCCGATGATGATTTTTTGCAGACGGGTATGGCCCAGCATCTTGGCCATTTGCGGATACAGCATGACCATGTCCAGCGTTACCAGCATATCGGTATGGCTGTCGGCAATTTTATGCTCCAGCACTTTCTCGGCATCCAGCGGCGAGTAATTCACCACGGTGCCACCGGCCTGCAAGATCGCAAAGAAACTGATGACGTAATGCGGTGTATTCGGCAAATACAGGCCCACATGTACGCCGGGCTTCACCCCCAGTTGCTGAAAGCCTTTGGTGGCCTGGTTCACCAGTTTTTGCAGTTCCGCATAACTGGTCTTTTTGCCCATGAATTCCAGTGCGGGCAAGTCCGGCCATTTGGCGACGGCATCATGCAGTAATTGTGGCACGCTGCTGATGGGCAGGTTGGCGTCCCAGTGCACGCCTGCGGGGTAAGATTTGATCCAGGGTTGTAAGTCGCGCATTTTTGTCTCTCTTTTTAAGTGGGACTTACGCAAAACCGCCCCAGCTGCGTTGTAGCGACCGTCAGTACAAACTTTGTACTAAAGTACTGTCTTCGTCGCTACGCCTTGCTGGGACAATTTTGCATAAGTCCCGATTAGCATCTGAAAATGTCAGCCAACTGGGAAAACTGGGAAGTTAACGTCGGAAAAGCCCTGCCTCAAAAAGAGGAAGGACCAATCCGGAACTACCCGTAAATCGCACTTATGAAACTACAAGTAATTATTTTTTCTCCGTATATTTTTTCAACTCCATCTTGCCGATCTGATTCCTGTGTACTTCATCCGGGCCATCAGCCAGGCGCAGGGTACGGGCTTGTGCGTATGAATACGCCAGACCAAAATCATCCGACACGCCACCACCGCCATGCGCCTGTATGGCCCAGTCGATGACCTGGCAAGCCATGGTCGGTGCTGCCACCTTGATCATGGCGATTTCTTTGGCGGCTGCCTTGTTGCCTACCGTATCCATCATCTGTGCGGCATTCAGGACCAGGAAGCGTGCCTGGTCGATCAGGATGCGGGCATTGGCAATGCGTTCCAATGTCACGCCCTGCTCTGCTACGCGTTTGCCAAAGGCCACACGTGTCAACGAGCGCTTACACATGTCTTCCAGTGCACGTTCTGCCAAACCGATTAAACGCATGCAGTGATGGATACGGCCAGGCCCCAGACGGCCCTGGGCAATCTCAAAACCTCGGCCCTCGCCCAGCAAGATATTGGATGCGGGCACGCGCACGTTTTCAAACAGCACTTCACCATGACCATGCGGTGCATCGTCATACCCAAATACCGGCAAGGCGCGCAGGATGGTCACGCCCGGTGTATCACGCGGCACGATGATCATCGATTGCTGTTTATGGCGGTCAGCATTATCAGGATCACTCTTGCCCATGAAGATGAACACTTTACAGCGCGGATCATTGGCACCGGAGGACCACCATTTGCGGCCATTGATAACGTACTCATCGCCGTCAAGCACTATCGATGATTCAATATTGGTGGCGTCAGATGACGCCACTGCCGGTTCTGTCATGGCGAAGCAGGAACGGATTTCACCACGCAACAATGGTTTCAGCCATTGTTCCTGATGTTCCGGCGTGCCATAACGGGCAAATACTTCCATGTTGCCTGTGTCGGGTGCCGAGCAATTGAATACTTCAGGTGCCCAGACAGCGCGGCCCATGATCTCGCACAGCGGTGCATATTCCAGATTGGTCAAACCTGCACCATGGCCAGATTCTGGCAAGAACAGGTTCCACAGACCGGCATCGCGCGCCTTGGCTTTCAGTTGCTCAACGACCTTGGTCGGTATCCATGCATTGCCTGCCTTGCGGTTGGCAGCAATCTCGCCAAAGAAAGTCTTTTCATTTGGATAGACGTGCTCATCCATGAAAGCGATCAGGCGTGCCTGCAAATCTTTGACTTTGGGGCTGTATTGAAAATCCATGATGTGTCCTTTTTCCTTGTTTGTTCAGTTAGCTCGGTTTGTTCAGTTTTTTCAAATGGACATGGCTATGCCCGCTTTACTTTCTTTGTAGCTCAATATTGCGCGCCGTCAGCAATGCTGTTGCGCATAAAACCTCTTCGCCATCACGTACAGAAAAAACCTCTGCGGCGCTGACTGTCAATAACTTCCCGTGTGAAACCACACGTCCGCGTGCCCGCAGTTTTTCACCATCGGCGGGAGCGACTATTTTTAAACTACTGTCTATGCTGGCGTTGATCCAGCCCGGTGGCAACAGGGTGCCGGCAGCAGAAACACCGGCAAAATCTGCCGCTGCAAATATCGCTGTGGCCTGCATCTTTCCGGGTACGAAACTGAGTTCTTCGCGGTAGGCAATATCCAGTTCCACTTCGCCCGGTTCCACCATCACAAACTGTATGCCCAGCCATTGCGCCATGGGCATGGCCAGCACCAGACTCTTCAGTTGCGTTGCGTAATCTGGATTGCTTGCCACGTATGCCGGTTTCATGATCGCGCCTTGTTATTTGCCGTATTAACTAACCAGATAACCGCCATCAACATTGATGCAGGCCCCGGTGGTGTAGCTGGACGCATTCGATGCCAGGTACAAGACCGTGCCCGCCATTTCATCGGGTTCAGCAATGCGCTTCATCGGTATGCGGGTCAGTGCTCTTTCGAGGATGACAGGATTGTGGAACAGGGCCGAAGCAAACTTGGTGTCCGTCGCGCCTGGCAGCAAGGCATTCACGCGCACGCCCATGGCCGCACATTCCAGCGCGAAGGATTTGGTCATGGCGATGACTGCCGCCTTGGTGATGGAATAAATCCCCTGCATGGCACCTGGCACCACACCGTTGACGGAAGCCACATTGATGATGCTGCCACCACCGTGTTTTGCCATCAGTTTGGCACCGGCAGAAGACATGAAGAAGTAGCCACGTATATTGACATCTACCGTCTTCTGGAAGGCACCCACATCCGTCTCGGTGATATGCCCGAAGTGCGGATTGGTGGCGGCATTGTTGACCAGAATATCGAGCTTGCCATGCGCTGCCGTAATGTCGGCAAACAGGGCATCAATCTGCGCCATTTCACCAATATGGCAGGCACGTGCTTCGGCCTTGCCGCCAGCGGCAATAATGGCTGCTACCACGGCTTCGCAAGCTTCTGCCTTGCGGCTGGAAACGATGACATAAGCACCGTTGGCAGCCAGGGTTTTGGCAACCGCTTCACCTATGCCACGGCTGGCGCCGGTGACCAGTGCGACCTTGCCGGTTAAATCGAACATTGCTGTCATTTCTAATCTCTCTCGTCTCTTTGGTTTCTTATTTATTTATACGTAGGTAATTGCTTTGGGATTATTCAACACTTCAAGATGCGAAAAATTGTTCAGGTAAGCCAGTGCAGGACGCAATACGCCATCTGCTGTCGGCTGCAAATGAAAGCGCGTGACGGCACTATTCACCAGCGACCAGTTGAGTTCAGCAAAGCGCGGATCAGGAAAACCCAGCACATGCTGGCAGAGCGCCGATATGGTGCCGCCAGAGGTGAACACGACAATGTTTTTGGCATCATCAGCAATCGCCAGTTGTTTGTGCATGGCGGTGACGCAACGCTGGCGAAATGCATTCCAGCTTTCCACATACTCAGTATCATGTTCACCCGACATCCAGCGGCTGATGGCCTGGGCAAAAATATCCTGAAAGGCCTGCTTGCCATTCGGCGTATTCATAAGGAAATGTTTGACCGCTGCCGGGTCATCAAAGGCCGGCACATGCCGCGCAAGGACTTCATGATGGTTGTACTCATTGAAACCGGCATCACAATGCCATGCAGATGTATCGAGTGCATCAAGGTCCTGTTGCCGCATTTCTGCGATGCAGGCTTGTGCGGTTTGCTGGTGCCGTTTCAAGGCCCCAGTAACAACCCGCGACACTTGCATATCACGCTCTGCCCACCAGCGGCCAAGGTGGCGTGCTTGCTGTTCGCCCAGTTCAGACAATTGATCATAGTTCTGGCTACCGAATGAAGCTTGCCCGTGCCTGACCAGATATAAAGCTGCCATTTATTGCTTCCAATGCGAAAAATCATGTGTAAATCAATGAACAAAGTGTATGCCCGCGCCTATAATTGATCAAATGAATAGTTATTATCTGAATTAATTAATCTCATGCATTTATCCCGTGTCGATTTAAACCTTTTCACCGTCTTTGTTGCCATCTATACCGAAGGCAGCGTGACCCGTGCCAGCCAGCAACTGAACCTGACCCAGCCAGCCATCAGCCATGCCTTGAACCGCCTGCGGCAATTGTTCAATGACCCGCTGTTTGTACGCCAGGGGCAGACAATGGTGTCGACCCCGCTGGCGCGCAGCATCATAGAACCTGTGCGGCAGGCGCTGCGCGGGCTGGAAGTGACGCTGACCGAGAATGACAAGTTTGATCCGGCACTGGCTAGCAAACAGTTCAATCTTGCCTTACGTGATGTTTTGGAATCGACTGCCCTGCCACCATTAATGGAAAGCATTACGCGGCAGGCACCGCAAATCAATCTGGCAGCGATACAGGTAGAAAGGCGGGAACTGGTCAGTGAACTGGCAGCTGGCAGCCTGGATCTGGCGATTGACATGTTGTTGCCATTGCCAAATGAAATACACCGCCAGAAGGTAGTGCAAGGCAATACCTTCGTGCTGGCAAGACGTGATCACCCCAACATTCATGGCAAGCTGGATCTGGACACGTATATGCAGGCTGAACACATACTGGCAAGCTCACGCCGCAAGGGTATGGGTCTGGAAGATTTTGAACTGAGTCGCCTGGGCCTGCAAAGACGCATACGCCTGCGCTGCCAGCATTACTTCGCCGCTTGCAGGGTGGTTAGCCAGACCGATTTGTTGTTGACCATGCCGGAAGGCTATGCGCGCATTGCGAATGAACAGTTTGGCAACCAGATATTTCCTCTACCCGTAGCCATGCCTTCATGGGACGTGTACCTGTACTGGCACCAGAATGTGGAAAATGACCCGGCCAATCGCTGGCTAAGACAACAGGTGATAGCGGCGTTTCAGAACCAGACGGTTTGACAAGGAACAAAGTATGGCTCTGCTTGCAACCCAAGCTTGCAACTAAACCAGATAGGATTTGGCGAAATTTATTTACCGGCCTTGGGCTCGTCTGGCAACAGACAGGCATCGATAATTTGCAAATCATTATCTTTGGCAAAACTGACCACGAAATGGTAGGCCAGCGGTTCGATTTCACGTATGGCTTCATTGACCACGACAGAACGCACGCCATTCAGCAGGATGGGGCGAACATAAGGTGAATATTGCAGATGCGAGTGACGGCCACCGTCAGGGCTGAAACAGGACATGGCTCCACACAGGCGCTCTGCCCAGTCACTGGGGCGAAATTGCTTCCCATCACTGGTGATGCCCTGGATGAAAAACTCGCGGACTTGTTGCGTTTTTTTGGTATCGGCCATGTGCTCGGCTTGCGATAAAGCAAGAGTGAATAAAGCTCAACATCATTATGTGATACCAAGCTTTCAAAATACTTCCATATTATATCTTATAGAAGACTTGAATCAAAATCGCCAGGTAGATATATTACGAGTCTTTGCAAAATCCGTTCCAGCATGTGAAAGCCAGGATGGCATCTGGCTAATATAGTTCATTTTGGACCATAGTAAAGCAGCAGCTTGCGCCCGAACCGGCAAGGTCTTCGTATATGAACACAGACAAGCTACGTGGTAATGACTTGTGCAGCGCTGACTCACAAGATGTTGCCTGATTTTTTACAGCCGGCCTCTTAACGACAGTAGCAATTTGGTCAGCAAACTTTGTCTTTTCACCGCTTCCAGCATCAGCAAAGGCAACAGCAGGCCGCATACCAGGGCGATGCTGGCGTGCAGATAATTATGCCATGACGCATCCCCAAGGGCATCCAACTTGCCCAGCAGGGCAAACACCTTCCACTCTATCCATGAATGAAAAATCATGATGAACAGGCTGCTGCTGCCCAGATAGGCCAGAGCCCGCCTGCTTGCATTCCATTTTCCCAGTACGTCAGCCAGACTCAACAACAGGTAAATACCAGCCAGTGCCTGTGCCGTGGAAACCCACCAACTGCCGTACAGGCGCATGTTCAAATCTATGGTGTCGTCAAACAGCACATGCAAGGCCACGAAGGTAAGGCCAGCCAGCACCACGCCCCATGGCTGCGGCTTGAAATGCATGACCTTGTCGCGCCACAGATAACCCAGCAGGATAAAGGCAGTGCTGATGCCCAGCAGATCAGCGCTCCAGGGCAGGCCGGGGAAGTTGTTTTGCCGGTTCCCCAGTACCTGGTTCAGATGGGTATAGGCTTGCCCGTCGAGTTGGGCCACAAACTGTGTCAGCACGATCCCAAGGCCAAGCAGCAGTGTAGTAACAAGCGCAACAAGACCCTGTCTGGCGTCAAAATGATCGATGATACGCAGCAGGCCCCAGGCTGCCAGCATGGCTAAAAACAGGTGCGGCAGATACCATAACGGCACCCATTCTATGGTGCTGCCAGTGCCATATAACATGCCGGCCAGGTAAGTATCCCATGGCACATGCCCAAACAGAATGCGAAAAGCCCCCCAGGCCAGCAGCACCACAAAATACGGTTTCAGCAGCGCATCCGCCTTGAAGACCAGAAAGTCCCGGAAACCGGCATCATGATGAAACACAGCACCAGATAGAAAGAAGAACAGGGGCATGTGGAAAGAAAAGACAATACGAAATAATTCGCCATGATCATGCGCAATGATCCAGTTGTGGCCGAACACCACGAGGATAATCCCCAGCCCTTTGGCAATGTCTATGGTCGCATTGCGGGCAGTGTGATGGGTATGGGCAGCATCAGGGCTGGCACTGGGGGAAGTGTCATTGGCGGAAACAAGCACTTGCATACAAGCTCCCCTCTCCTGATATGAAAACTTAACTCTCGATAATGATCTGATATGGCAGTGCCGGCCATTGCTGCGGTATCAGCGAATAGATCGAAGCCGCTGCCGGCAAGCCACCAACCATCAAACGGTTACGGGCTGTGCATTCATGCAGCGCACCCAGCTTTCTGGCGACTTGCATACTGAGTTCATTGCCTTCGGCCACGACGATCTCGATACGGTTAAAGCCCAGTTCTTTAAATCCGGCTTCGGTCAGTATGCGTGCCACCCGGGTGGCTATACCCTGCCCCTGCCTGGATTGCCTGATCCAGTAGCCGAGGTTACAGTAATTGTGCATCTTGCTGATCAGATTCAAGCCACAGGCGCCCAGCAATTCCTTGCCGTCTTCAGCAAAGATACCGAATTCATAGGCTGTGCCTTCTGCGCGGCCACGGTTGCAGGTGTCAAACCATTCATGCGTGCCTTCTATCGTAAAGCCGGCATGGCACCATGACATCCAGCGACCCACGGTAGGGACCGATTCCAGCACCATAGCAGTAAATTGTTCTGCATCCTGCGCCTCAAAGGCACGCAGGCAAATACCAGGGGCGATAATTTTTTTCATGTGATCAGCAGGCAGTTTTCATATCAGGATGGTGGCTGCGCAGACAGGGCAGACAGGGCATCACGCATGCAAGAAGAAAAAAGCTGGCAGCATGAGCGCCAGCTCTTTATTTATACCCAGGCAGCAAAAGAGAGCAGCAATAACAGCAGCATCCACAGCAACAAGGCGCGCCAGACCAGACCCACGGCGCTTTGCAGGGCTCTGGGTGATGCTTCGGCACCGGGCTGGCTTTCCAGTTCCAGGCTGTCGACATCGACGGCGCTGGCATCGGCCTGCAAGACCATGGCTTTTTCTTCTGGCTCGCCCAGACGCACGCCCAGTGCACCACCACCGGCGGAAAGGATAATACCCACCGCTTCGTCAGACCAGCGATCAGCATAATTACGCCAGGAATACACAGCATCTTCAAAATTGCCGACAACGGCAAAGGCAACGGCTGTCAGGCGGGCTGGTATCCAGTCTATCCAGTAAAACACCTGGGCTGCGTAGACACCGAATTCTTCATTCTTCATGTGGTCGGGTTCATTCCAGGCACGCGACAGGTATTCGGCCACGCGGTACATGACGGCACAGGCTGGCCCTACGGGCATCAGGAACCAGAAAAACACACCAAACACATTGCGATGGCTGGCAATCAGCGAACGCTCGACAGCCAGTCTTGAAATTTCAGACACATCCAAGCCAGTGGTGTCCAGATGCGTCCATTCCGCCAGATAACGGCGGGCGGCGTCTTCGTCACCTGAACTCAGGGCCAATTGTATCGACGTGAAATAGTGGCTATAACGACGAAAACCCAGCGTCAGGTAAACGATGATCACATTCCAGATCAGGGCCGCAAATGGGCTCAGGCGATGGCATAGCCAGTAGATCAGCGCAGTAGGCACAGTCAGCAGGCCGACTATGATCCACCAGCCCAGGCGACCATGCTTGACTTTACCGGCATTGAACGAGGCCTCGATTTTTTCAGCCAGCGTCTGAATTTGCGTATAGATAGGGTTATCCGCACGCAAGGGTTTGAGCTGCTCGATCAACAGAGCTAACAGAATCGAAATAAAGGTCATAATTGACTGAATTGATGTTGCAGCGCAAGGCTGGCAACAATGAATTTGCAAATGCGGCAAGTGTAAACCGATTTGCCCAGATTATGAAGCTTTGTTCAGTGTCCTGAGTTACTAATTCGTTGAAAAATAAATCAGGCGAAATCGGTATGAGACAAGGAGCAAAGCACAGCAAGGCTGGTGCCTTGCGCGCATTTGCGAGGCAGTATCGTATCGATTCTCGCCGGATTTATTCAACGAATTAGTAACTCAGGACACAAGAAGGCAAGTCTTTTGCTGTCATGCGCGCAAGAAATGAAACAGGTTGCGCAGCATACCGGCGGTGGCTCCCCAGATGAAATGCTGCTCATAGGGCATGGAATAAAATTGCCTCTGGCCGCTGCCGTCTGGCAGTTCAAACAGGCGGCGCTGGTGATGCTGGCCATCCATCAGGAAAGCCAGGGGCACCTCGAAAATCGATGCAACTTCAGTAGGATCGGCCCGCAGGTCAAAACCGGGGTCTACCAGCGACACCACGGGGCTGACGCGGTAACCGGTGCCAGTATGGTAATCCGGCAAATGGCCCAGCACATCCACATAGCGGCGATTCAGACCCACCTCTTCTTCTGCTTCACGCAGCGCGGTTTCTACCGGATTGATGTCTTCTTCTTCAAAACGCCCACCAGGGAAACTGATCTGGCCAGGATGATGATTCAGATTGGCTGCACGCTCGGTCAGCAGCAGGGTCAGCCCGCTCTGGCGGATGACGATGGGTATCAGTACCGATGCCGGGCGAAAAGGCAGGTTCCTGGACAGTGAATGTTCATCATTGATTTCTGGTGTCCACTCGGGCGGCTGGGCAAAACGCGCACGCAACCACGCTGGCGACAGGCGGCTGACAGGCACCGCCGGCTCGGTCGCCACGGATTGGATGGGCAGGGATTCAGGATTCAGAAAAATGTTGCTCACGATGAAAAAGTCTACAAGCAAATCAGGCCCGGAATTGCTATCACAATCGCGGGGGATTTAAATCACACCGGGACAGAGCCTGCTTTGCCTGTCCGGGCACGCTAAAAAGCATTTGAAAAAATTTAAAGAAAAGCAATAAAAAAAGGATGCCTGAGCATCCTTTTTTCGATACGGCAATAACAGATATTACTCTGCTTTTGCAGCAACAACCTTACGTGCTGGCAATTTCTCTTTGATACGAGCAGATTTACCAGAGCGTTCACGCAGGTAGTACAACTTGGCGCGACGTACGTCACCGCGACGTTTCACTTCGATAGAAGCGATCAGTGGGGAATACAACTGGAATGTACGCTCAACGCCTTCGCCGGAAGAAATCTTACGGACGATGAAGTTGGAATTCAAACCACGGTTACGACGGGAGATAACAACACCTTCGTAAGCCTGTGCACGTTTGCGTGTGCCTTCAACAACGTTGACGCTCACTACAACTGTGTCACCTGGCGCAAAGTCAGGAATGTTCTTGCCGAGGCGAGCAATTTCTTCTTGCTCTAATTTTTGGATCAGATCCATTTTTTACTCCTATGACCATCTTGCCGACGCCGCAGAATCTGGTTCTGACTGATGCCCGGTAGAGGATGGGGTTTAACATGTGAATCAATTGATTCACGCTTAAAGATTTCAGCCCTGAAGCTGAAAAATACTACAAACTGCTTAAAAACTTTTCGTCGGCACGGCTCAGCAAACCGGCAACCCGGGCTGCGGCGATCAAATCCGGGCGCTTTAGCTGACTGGCTTGCAGTGCACACTGACGGCGCCATTTTTCGATCTCGGCATGGTTGCCGCCCATCAGCACGGCAGGCACGGTTTCGTCTTCAAATACTTCTGGCCTGGTGTAATGCGGGCAATCCAGCAAACCATTGACAAAACTGTCCTGCACTGCCGACGACTCATCATGCAAGACGCCGGGGATTTGCCGTATCACGGCATCCATCAGGGCCATAGCCGGCAATTCACCGCCAGACAGCACAAAGTCACCAAGACTGATCTCTTCGTCGACATACCTGTCGAGCAAACGCTGATCAACGGCCTCATATCTGCCACACAACAAGACCAGACCCGCAGCTTCGGACAATTGCATGACCTTTTGATGGGTCAGCGGTTTGCCTTGGGGCGACAGATAAACGACCTTGGGTACCGCCTGTGCCGAGACAGACTGGCGCTGCTTTGCCGCGTCAATTGCCGACTGCAAAGGTTTTGCCATCATCACCATGCCGGGGCCACCGCCGTAAGGCCGGTCATCCACGGTACGATGCCTGTCTGTGGTGAAATCACGTGGATTCCACAGCTTCAATTCGCATTTTTGTTGCTCGAACGCCCGCCTGGTCACACCAGATTGGGTAATGGCAGCGAACATTTCGGGAAACAGCGTAATGACATCGAACTGCATGCTTATGCCTTCTGAATGCATCAGCTTAATAATCCGAACCCCAGTCGACCTGGATTTTGCCTGTCTTTTGATCCACTTCCTTGACGAAAGTCTCTACAAAAGGAATCAGGCGTTCGTGTTTCGCCAGTTCATTCTCGGGTACATCCGCTGCCGCAACCCGTAAAATCGGATGTGCACCGTTGTCCATCAAATCCCTGACGACACCTAAATTTTCACCCTGAAGATTGTCTACCTGCAAACCTATCAGATCAAGCCAATAGAATTCACCGGTCCCCAAAGCAGGAAAATGCTTGCGAGAAATTTGCACAGTTGCACCTTTCAGCGCTTCTGCGGCATTTCTGTCAGGCACACCTACCAGCCGCGCAACCACGTCTTCGCCATGGATTTTGACTTCCATGCGATCAACATCACGCAACTCAGGTTTATCCAACCACCAGGTCTTTGCTGACAGCATTGCATCAGCATCAGCAGAATAAGGACGTATCCTTACCCAGCCATGAATACCAAATGCTCCCGAGATATAGCCCACCAGGACCAGATCATCAGGAACATGAACTCCAGCAGACATCAAAGCGGCTATTAAGCTGCAGCTTTGGAGGATGCTACCAGACGAGCTACTGCTGGCGACAATTGCGCGCCAACACCTTGCCAGTATGCCAGGCGATCTGCTGCTACACGTACTGTTTCGGCATTACCAGTTGCTACAGGATTGTAGAAACCGATACGCTCGATAAAGCGACCATCGCGACGATTACGGGAATCAGTTGCAACGATGTTGTAAAAAGGGCGCTTTTTTGCGCCACCACGAGCTAAACGAATAACGACCATAATATTTCCAAAAAATGTCTGAACGCGGAAAAAGCTGTAGATTATAGCCCGTTTCTTAAGCAAGTCGCAAGGACTATCCCACTTTTCCCTTGCGCAAACGCATTTTTATTGATCAACGTGACTATTCCGACACATCAGGGCGGCTTGACATACAATCACAGCTTCCACTTTGATGACATGCTGCAATGACACTCGCCAATACCACACCGCATAAAAATAAAGCCCTGACAGCATTGCTGGCCGCCGTATTTGGCTGCATAGGCCTGCACCGCTTTTATCTTGCTGGCAAAAAAGACAAGTGGGGCTGGCTGCATTTCAGTTCACTGCCACTCAGCATGGTCATCCACTATTTCTATTTTGGCAAACCCGAAATCGTGCAATACAGCCTGCTGCTGATTTCTTTCCTGGCCGCCATACTGCAAGCACTGGTCATGGGCCTGACACCGGATGAAAAATGGGACGCAAAATATAATAGCAAATCCGGTAAAACCAGCGAGTCAACCTGGCCACTGGCCCTGCTGCTGGTGCTGACACTGGGTGTAGGCGCATTTACGCTGATCGCCGCCATTGCCCGCACCTTTGACCTGCTATACACCGGTGGCGCATACGGTTGATCTGATTACCGAGCAGAAAAATAGCACCTGTAGCGTGCGCCATGCGACATCTACCTGAATAAATAAAATGCCCCCGAAAAATTTTTTCGGGGGCATTTTTACTTGCCTCAACGATACCGATGTATTAACGAACGAACAAGGCAATCAGAATAACGATAGGCAGAGGTATGCCGAGCAGTAAAAGTAAAATTGAACGCATGATAGGCTCCAAAAAAATAGTCGATGAGGTATACCCTGCCCCACCAGGAAGCAAGGGTGATGATTATGAAATCACATGTGCCTGGTCACGTTGACGACCACCCAGTGTTGCTGCCAGGCTGGCCACAAACGCACCGAGAAGCAGTGAGACAAACATCCACAAGGCAGAATTTGCGGCAGCCCTGCGTGCCTGATCAGCCGCTGATTTAGCCGCATTCCCAATATCTGTTACCACCTTATTCATTTGCTCAAAGATTGCATCAACACGTTTTGCTGCATCAGCCGGTGTCATTTCCGTGCGTTTGGCGACGATGCTTGCCAAATAATCCCGGTCACCCGGCGATAGTGCACCCGCCACAACACCAACAGATAAAATCCTGCTCACTTCCATGTGTGCAGCATTGCTATCTGTAGAAGCCTGCCCGGAGCGCAATAACATGTCCGTAAAATAATCAGCGGGATTCATTTTTGGGCTACCTGTTGCCGGCGTTCCTGCTGCCGCTGCGACTGCTGTTGTCGCTGCGATACCCGCACCTTTCTCTGCCGTATCAACTACGCCACTCACTATGCTGTGTGCAGCACTGGCCAGCAAACCCACCGTCAATAATGAAGCCACGGCCCATGCCAGCATGCCATGCGCGGTATCGCGAAAGTACACTTCATCGTCATGCACATTGCTCCATTTGATACGCAAGCGACCCGCGATATAGCCACCTATACCAGAAGCCGCAAGCTGGGTAAAAGCAAGCCACGCAATGGTGGATATACCCATTACAGTCGCGTTATAAGACCAGGGCGACACCGAAGATAAACCCAGCCCGGCACCCAGCATCAACAGTATCAGGGACAGTGCTGCCGCTGCGACCGCTCCGGCCAGCACCGCCCCCCAGGACACGCCTGAAGTGCCTGAACGGGAAGCGTTTTCCTGGGTGACTACCAGCATATTTGCATCAGTCGTATTGTTGTTCATAGAAGTATCCATCCGCTTTCAATTGGTTTTTATTCGCAAGGAGTTCTGGAGTCTTTTCATCAAAAATCTTCGAGAGTGACTTTAGCGTATGCGCCTCAGTAGTTGATGTCTGTACGCTGACGAACACTGGCACACCAGTGAAAGAGCCTGCCCTCAGTCCAAACTTGCGGACAATGATTTGAACGCTACCAGACTGAAAGAACGCAGCGAAGCTGCACGTAAAAGGCAGATTGATCTGCAATGGCAGAAATCAGACTGCATATGCAAATTGTTTGCGTGCAAAAGCCCATATCATGCCGGATGCATCAGGACCTTTGGGATCACTATAGGCATGGCCCGCAGCGCCACCGCTCCAGGCATGATCCAGTCCATTTATCTCACATAAGGTGATGGCGATTTGTCCCTGGATACGATAATCGGTAATCGTTGCCGGGTAACGTGCGCCGCGCTGAACGGTACGTGGCACGCCCGCTTTCGCCCCCGATTGGGCAGTCCATTGTTGCGCCAGCAATGCGCTATTGACGGGAGCAACCACGCGGTCTTTACTGCCCTGCATGATCAACAAAGCTGGTAACTTCAATCCTGCTGGCAGCGCATCTGCCACAAGCCTGCGCCCTCGCATTGCCATGATGGCCGTTGCGGATGAATGTGCAAGGCCCGTTGCAATGCCGGAATGCATGGCCAGCACCCGGAAACGTTCAGGGTGTCGTATCGCCATAAGTGCAGCCATACTGGCTCCCGCAGACAATCCGGCCAGCGCAATGCGACGACTATCCACTGGTTGTGTCAAACAAATTTGATCGATCACTGCATCAATAGAATCAGCCTCGCGTTGCGCCCTGCCCGAGCGCGCTTCGTACCAGTTCCAGCAAGCCTGAACATTCGCAAGACGCTCTTGCTCAGGGTAAAGCACAAGAAAACGTTCGCGCCTGGCAATTTGATTCATTCTGGTACTTGCTGCCAAGGCTGCGGCATCTTGTCCGCAACCATGCAGCATGACGATCAGAGGAATAGATTCCGTGCCCCGCACGCCAGGTGGCTTATACAGACGATAGCGCCTTGCACCTGTCATGCCGACAGTCAATCCGGGCTCGCTGCGCTCTTTCGACACCGGTCGTGTTGTAACCGGTACGCGTTTGCGATTTTCCGGCACCGTCGTCAGCGCTTCCCTGATCACCCTGGATCCCGCCCGTGTCGCTGTCTTCGCCATCTTGCTGACGATACGGGTGAAAGATTTTCTCCATAGTGCCGTGCCTATGCGCTTAGTCATGAATGCGTTCTATTTTTCACTCTTTATCCTCACGCCTTATCACTCTGGATCACTCCCTCTCAGCCACCACGTATGGACAAAAAGGCTTCCTTGACGCGTGCTAAACCAAAACGCCATATCTGGTCAATGTGGATATGTGGCATGGACGGTAGCTCTGCGGGATCGATAAATACATTCAGGAGCGCGGGGCCGCTTGCGGCAAATAGCTGGCGCAAGCCATTTTCCAGTTCGCTGGATTTTCTCACTGTAAATCCTGATGCACCACAGGCCAGGGCAAAGGATGCAAAATCCATATTCGGAAATGTGCTGCCTTTATCTGCAGGCAAACCCGCCTCTTCCATTTCAAGATGGACCAGACCCCATTGCTGATTATTGAAAACAATCACCTTGACCGGCAAACGATGTTCTACACTGGTCATGAATTCACCCAGCAACATGGTAAAGCCGCCATCCCCTACCGCCACGATGACTTGCCTGTCGCGATTCAGGGCCTGCACGCCATTGGCCTGACCCAAACTGGTGCCTACAGCAGCGTTATTGAATGAAGCCAAAATTCTTTGCTGGCCAGATTGCTGCAACCAATTACCGCACCAGAGTGTCACCACGCCCGTGTCGATGATAATGGCAGCATCACTTTGCGCATGCAGGCTGATGCCACGTGTCAGAGCCTGCGGATTGACATGCTCATTGCTGTCTTTCAACCCGGCTTTTTTATCCAGCATCTCTTCCCATTTTTTGCGTGCTTCGCTCACGCTCCGCAAAAAATCCTGATCTTGCCGCTGCGGCAATTGCCCGAGCAATTGCATGACACTGGGTTTGACCGCACCGACTATGCCCAATTGCACGCCGGTGCGTCGCCCCAGCACCTCGGCGCGCAAGTCGATTTGTATGACCTTACCGTTCCTGGGCAGGTATTCGGTATAGGGGTAATCGGATCCCAGCATCAGCACCAATTCTGCATTTTGCAGGGCATCAACACCCGGCGCACCACCTATCAGGCCTACCCCTCCCATCCACAAAGGATGGTCATGGGCCACCATGTCCATGGCCCGAAAAGTATGCATGACAGGTGCCTGCAAACGTTCTGCCAGTTGCAGTACTTGTGCAATGGCTGAACGACAGCCTGCACCAGCAAAAATCGCGATTTTTTTTGATTGGCTGATTAAATGAACCGCCACCGCAACATCCTCAGGATCGGCAGCCATTTCTGGTGCGGCACGCAGGGTGGCCAGACTGCTCATCGTGGCATCCGTTTTTGCAGAGAATACGTCTGGCGGAATGTTAAGATGAGCAACTCCGTGCATGCTATAAGCATGGGCAATAGCCTGATGAAATATATGTGCGGCCTGTTCTGCATTCGTCAGCGTCTGGGTGTATACCGCGACATCGCGAAACAGCAGATCAGGTGTATTTTCCTGCAGATAATCATTACCCCGCTGAGCGGCCGGCACCCCGCCAGAAATAGCCAGCACAGGGGCATGATCTTTGTGCGCCTCATACAAGCCCGCGATCAGGTGATTGGCGCCCGGACCTGTCGTGCCGCAACAGACCGCAAGCTTACCGGTCAGCTTGGCTTGGCCTGCTGCCGCAAGTGCAGCACCTTCTTCATGCCTTACCCCTATCCATTCCATGCCCTTGTGTCTTCGTATCGCGTCAGTAAAAGGATTGAGCGCATCGCCCACCACACCAAAAATCTGACGAACACCAATGTCATATAAGGTGGCAACCAAAAATTCAGCGACGGTTTGTTGCATGGGATTCTCCTCATCCGGGGGCGGGCAAAACAGATGCCCAGCTTTGATGGTAGAGATGAACGTGAAAAGCCTCTATGCGCTAACGCACACAGGATTTGGGAGAGACAAGCCAGGAAAGGACAAACAGGACAACATCAAAAAAAACGGCTCATTCAACATGGAATGAGCCGTCCTTATTCAGCTTATATTCAATTTCTATTCAGTTTTTATTAAAACAAACCACTGATTTTGTTACCACCAGCATCAGAACTGATCTTCCGACAAGGCCATGACACCTGCACTGCCATCCACAATCGCAGAACGCAAGCCTTGCGCTGCTGACAGGATATGGTCAGCGAAATAACGTGCCGTGGCGATCTTGGCTTTCAGGAAAGCCGCATCGCCCTCGCCCGCATCCAGTTTTTGCTGGGCGATGATGGCAGCACGCGCCATTTGCCAGCCACCAAAGACGATGCCTGCCAGCTTCAGGTACAGGACACTACCGGCAAACACGCCTTTGATGTCTTGCTTGAAGTTGGTGACGACATAATCAACCACATCTTCCAGCGCAGCTGTACCTGCTGCCAATTGACGCTGTATCGCCAGCGCATCAACAGAACCAATCGCCGTAAGTTGTGCTTCTGTTGCGCGCATGTCAGCGATGAATGCTTTGGCTGTGGCACCGCCATCGCGTGAAGTCTTGCGGCCTACCAGGTCATTTGCCTGTATGGCTGTCGTGCCTTCGTAGATCGTCAAAATCTTGGCGTCGCGGTAGTGTTGCGCGGCGCCGGTTTCTTCGATGAAGCCCATGCCGCCGTGTACCTGCACACCAGTCGATGTGACATCCAGCGACATTTCTGTGGACCAGCCTTTGACGATAGGTACCAGATATTCATACTTGGCCTGGTTGGCCTTGCGTACTGCGGCATCTGCATGATGATGGGCAAAGTCGCTGATACCGGCAGCCACATAGGCCAGTGCACGTGCACCTTCAGTCTGGGCACGCATGGACATCAGCATGCGGCGTACATCCGGGTGGTTGATGATGGCAACCGGGCCGGCAGAACCCGCCAGGTCACGCGATTGCACGCGGTCTTTGGCGTATTGCACGGCCTTTTGGTAAGCGCGTTCTGCCACACCTATACCCTGCATGCCAACACCAAAGCGGGCGGCATTCATCATGATAAACATGTATTCGAGGCCGCGATTTTCTTCGCCAACCAGGGTACCCAAGGCACCACCGTTGTCGCCGAATTGCAATACCGCAGTCGGGCTGGCCTTGATGCCCAGCTTGTGTTCTATCGATACGCAATGTGCATCATTGCGTGCACCCAAACTGCCATCAGCGTTCACCAAAAACTTGGGCACGATGAACAGCGAAATACCTTTGACGCCTTCTGGTGCATCAGGTGTGCGTGCCAACACCAGGTGGACGATATTTTCTGCCATATCGTGTTCACCATAGGTGATGAAAATCTTGGTACCGAATACTTTATATGTGCCATCGCCCTGCGGTACCGCACGGGTACGTACCATCGCCAGGTCAGAACCGGCTTGTGGCTCGGTCAGGTTCATGGTGCCTGTCCATTTACCGGAAATCAGGTTTTCCAGGTAGATGGCTTTTTGTTCGTCGCTGCCTGCCGTCAGCAGGGCTTCAATCGCGCCATCGGTCAGCAAGGGGCACAGGGCAAATGAGATACTTGCCGCATTCAACATTTCTATGCACGGGGTTGCCACCAGCTTGGGCAAGCCCTGGCCGCCAAATTCTTGCGGATGCTGCACACCCTGCCAGCCTGCTTCACCAAACATCTTGAAGGCTTCTTTAAAGCCCTTGGTGGTGAAGACTTCGCCGTCTTTCCAGTAGCTGGGAGCCTGATCACCAGGCCAGTTCAGCGGCGCGACCACTTCACCGGCAAACTTGGCGTTTTCTTCCAGCACTGCTTCTACGGTTTCTGCCGTCGCATCTTCACAGCCAGGCAAGGCATTCACTTCCGCCAGACCGGCCAATTCATTGATGAGGAACAGCATGTCCTTGACAGGGGCAACATAGCTCATTTTTGTATCCCAAAAAAAGAAAAAGGGGCAGGTCAGGAAGATCGCCTGAATGATGCGATAAACCGCTTACCTACCCCCATCAGGCCGCCATAGCGGCCAACAATTTACAGTACCAAGCTTACTAGCCCAGTTCAGCTACCAACTGTGGAACGATTTCAAACAAATCGCCAACGATGCCGTAATCAGCAACCGAGAAAATCGGTGCTTCTGGATCTTTATTGATGGCGACGATGGTTTTGGAATCTTTCATACCGGCCAGATGCTGAATCGCGCCAGAGATGCCAACGGCAATATACAACGTAGGTGCAACGATCTTGCCGGTTTGGCCCACTTGCCAGTCATTCGGCACGAACCCTGCATCCACCGCAGCGCGAGACGCACCCATGGCAGCACCCAGCTTGTCAGCCAGTGGTTCCAGAATCTTGAAGTTTTCGCCAGAACCCATGCCACGACCACCGGACACGATGACTTTGGCAGCAGTCAGCTCAGGACGGTCAGACTTGGCCACTTCACGGGAAACGAAAGCAGATTTGCCAGAGTCAGCAACGGCAGTAATTGTTTCAACAGCAGCAGAACCACCGGTGGCAGCAGCATCAAAACCTGTAGTACGTACAGTGATAACCTTGATGGCATCAGTCGATTGCACGGTGGCGATGGCATTACCGGCATAGATAGGACGCTCGAACGTATCTGGGCTGTCTACCTTGATAATTTCAGAGATTTGCGAAACGTCGAGCTTGGCTGCAACGCGTGGCAAAATGTTTTTGCCGTAGGCAGTTGCTGGCGCCAGGATGTGGCTGTAGCCAGAAGCAATAGCCAATACCTGTTCAGCAATGTTTTCTGCCAGGCCATCTGCAAAATGCGCTGCATCTGCATGCAATACTTTGGCAACGCCAGCGATTTGTGCTGCGGCTTGTGCCACTGCGCCAGCATTAAAGCCAGCAACCAGTACGTGTACATCAGCACCGCATTGTGTGGCAGCAGTGATGGTATTCAATGTGCTGCCCTTGAGGCCAGCGTTGTCGTGTTCAGCGATGACGAGTGTAGTCATGATGTCTTCCACTTGATGTGTCGTCAGGGACCATGCCCTGGCAACAAAAATTATTCTTAAATTCTATCTTTATCCAAACCTGTCCAGGCTTGATCAAGCCGATCAAGCCGGATGAAATCAGCCAATGACCTTGGCTTCATTGCGCAGCTTGGCAACCAGTGTGGCCACGTCAGGTACCTTGATACCGGCGCTGCGTTTTGGTGGCTCTACCACTTTCAAGGTCTTGACGCGAGAAGCAACGTCTACACCCAGATCTGCCGGTTTGACATTGTCCAGTTGTTTTTTCTTGGCCTTCATGATGTTAGGCAAAGTCACATAACGTGGCTCATTCAAACGCAAGTCAGTGGTGATGATGGCTGGCAGTGTCAGGGACAAAGTTTCCAGGCCGCCGTCAACTTCACGTGTCACTGTGGCTTTACCATCAGCAACCGTCACTTTGGATGCGAAAGTCGCCTGTGGCCAACCCAGCAGGGCTGCCAGCATCTGACCAGTCTGGTTGCAATCATCATCAATCGCCTGTTTGCCGAGGATGATCAATTGTGGTTGTTCTTTGTCAGCCAGTGCCTTGAGCAATTTGGCCACAGCCAGCGGTTGCAGTTCTGCATCGCTTTCGACCAGGATGCCGCGATCAGCACCAATAGCCATGGCAGTACGCAGGGTTTCTTGGCATTGCGCCACGCCGCAAGAAACAGCGATGACTTCAGTCACGACGCCAGCTTCTTTCAGGCGCGTCGCTTCTTCAACAGCGATTTCATCAAATGGGTTCATGGACATTTTAACGTTGGCGATATCAACGCCAGAGCCATCAGATTTGACACGTACTTTGACGTTGTAATCGACGACGCGTTTGACTGGTACCAGGACTTTCATAGTTCTGCCTTTATGAGCTAATTGGGAAATACCGAAGGTGATACAAATATACTTAATACAAATACAGAGACCGAATACGGATGCTGAATACTGACAATTTGCTGCCTGAGCTGCCATAAAGCTTGCAGCTTTAACGAAGAGCACTGCGCCCTACCAAGTCCAAGCACAAGCCTCACACATTGAAGCACTTATATTACTGCGCTTTCGCATTCTCAAATTGACGTATACGTAAATTCTAATGATTATAAAACGAAAACATCAACATTTTGCATAATTTAGCACGAGCGTTCTTTTTAATCCACTTAAGTGCTAGAGCAGAATGCCTAATCAAACAGCGCAAATAACGCGCCCTAGGGAAAAATGCGGCAATGCAAGGTAAAAATACCTGTCCAGGCATGTGGCAGGCCCGCCTGCCGCCATTGAAACCTGCGACAGCATTCGAAGAATTATAGTGATCAGCGACACACATAAAAAAACCCGCAACATGATTGCGGGTTTTTATTGACTGCTTTGCCGGCGGGTACGTGCAGCCTGATCAAACTCATTTACCAAACTTGTTTGCCAAACTTACATAGCAAACTTGTTGAGCAAGTTACTTACGTTTGATGAAGTATTCAAACTCTTTTCCGCCTTCCATGTGCGACAGCAATTCATTGCCGGTCTGCTTGGAGAAAGCTTTAAAGTCGCGGACAGATCCAGGATCAGTCGCCAAGACATGCAAGACTTCACCGGTAAGCATTTCTGCCAGTGCCTTCTTGGTCTTTAAAATTGGAAGAGGACAGTTCAGTCCGCGTGCATCCAGTTCTTTATTGAATTGCATGATTTTCCCAGTAATACAAATTGAGTAAGCTAATTCGCCCGACAATTGATGCACCAATTCTACCGGAATTTTCATTCACATGGTGCAACGCAGCAGACTAACAACAAAAGACCAAATATTTTACAAATTTTCCGCACAAAAACAGTGCAAAATCGAAAATTCATACAATGAACACTTACGTCTTCATGTTAGTCATTAAACTTACTGACGACTTACTTTACTCAGGTATTTGATCAAAACAATTGTAAAATCCCGCAATGCTTGTCAGCAGTGCATTAATTTGTGGTTTATGCATCTGCCCTGTCTTGTTGCATTCAATTTTTTTGCACATGCAAAATAAATAGGACTTACGCAAAATTGTCCCAGCAAGGCTGTCGCTTTTAGGAAACCTCCCTTGCAGGGGAGGTTCGTTACGTCGGCAGGCAACATGTTGCCTGAAACCCCGACTGCACCTATCGCTTTTAGGAAACCTCCCTTGCAGGGAAGGTTCGTTTCGTCGGCAGGCAACATGTTGCCTGAAACCCCGACTGCACCTATCGCTTTTAGGAAACCTCCCTTGCAGGGGAGGTTCGTTTCGTCGGCAGGCAACATGTTGCCTGAAACACCGACTACACCGTCAGCGACGAAGACAGTACGGCAAGGAGCTGCAACGCAGTTTGGGCGGTTTTGCGTAAGTCCTAATAAAAAACTTACTTGCTTTCCCATTCTGCATACACCGGCTCCAGACCACGGGCACGCATCCAGTCTGCCATGGCGTGGCCGGTGCCTGCATTCCAGGGCCTGAGTTTTTCTGGCGCGATCAGGCGGTATTCCAGCAGTTCTGGTGACAGCCGGATTTCACCTGATGCCTTGACGTGATAGGCGATGATGAGTTCGTTTTTGCGGATGAATTCATAGACGCCGATAAGGGTGATCTGGTCAGCATCAAGATTGGTTTCTTCCTTCAGTTCCCTGGCGACACCCTCTTCTGGCGTTTCACCACGTTCCATGAAACCGGTGATCAGGGCAAAGGTTTTTTCTGGCCATGCGGCGTTGCGCGCCAGCAGGATATGGCCTTCGACTTCAACCAGGGCAGCCAGCACCGGCAGTGGATTATCCCAATGCGTCCAGTGTCCATCCGGGCAAGCCAGGCGCAGCTTGCCGGCTTCCTGCTCATCCGGACGTTCTATCAGTGACGTGGCACAAACGGGGCAAAATTTAATTTCCATGCAGACCTCAGACTGTCATTCGCAAGCGGCTGTGCCTTTGGCATAACGGCGACACCTGGCGTAAATAGCACAGGCGACCAATCAAACGACAGCCGTTTGCTTAAGTTTGCTTATGCTTATTTCTTTGCTGGTACCAAGGCCTGGCGAGGATGCAGGCGCGCCATGGCATAACTATCGACAAATTCACCATTGCGAAAAGCATGTGCACGCATGGTGCCTTCAATGTCGAAACCAAATTTCTTGTACAGATGTACGGCTGCAGCGTTATCGCAAAACACGCTTAATTCCACGCGGAGCACGTTGAGCCAGTTATCAGAAATATGCAATAACTCGGTCAGCAAGGCAGTACCTATGCCGCGCCCGGAAAACGCATCCGCCACGCCCATGCCCACACTGCCGACATGCTGACGTCTTTGGGCTTTTTCCAGATGCAGGCTGGCTGAACCAACCACCACGCCATCATAGATGGCAACCAGGCGGGTGTCTTTGGGGTCGGTCTTTTCCAGCCGCTCCTGCCACATCGCTAGAGTTGGATGTGGCAGTTGCAAAGTCCCTGCATAGGTGCCCGTGCTGGCGAACACCCTTTGCAGCTGGGCCGCATCTGATATTTCAGCGCGACGTACGTGTATCATAATTTGGCGCTGACCCATTCGCTGACGCCTGCCAGTGCTTTCGCCAAACCGCTGGCATCCGTACCACCGGCTTGTGCCATGTCAGGACGGCCACCACCTTTGCCACCGACTTGCTGGGCCACAAAGTTGACCAGGTCACCGGCCTTGACTTTGGATGTGCTATCCGCTGTCACACCAGCGATCAGGCTGACCTTGCCATCATTCACGGCTGCCAATACGATGGCGGCAGTTTTCAGCTTGTCTTTCAGCTTGTCCATGGTTTCACGCAGGGCGGTTACATCAGCACCTTCCAGCGTTGCTGCCAATACCTTGATGCCTTTGACATCCACCGCCTGGTTCACCAGTTCATCGCCCTGGCTGGAAGCCATTTTGGATTTCAGTGTCGCCAGTTCTTTTTCCAGTGCCTTGACGTGATCCTGCACCTGACCAATACGCAGCGTCAATTCTTCTGGCTGGGTTTTCAGGGCAACAGCCGCTTCATTGATGCGGCTGTTCAGATTTTGTACCAGCGTCAGCGCAACTTCGCCCGTTACCGCCTCAACACGACGGATACCGGCAGCAACGCCGCCTTCGGCAACGATCTTGAACAGACCGATATCGCCAGTGCGGGACACGTGCGTACCACCGCACAGCTCGCGCGAAGAACCGATGTCGAGTACACGTACTTCGTCACCATATTTTTCGCCGAACAGTGCCATGGCACCGTGCTTGACCGCATCGTCATAACCCATGACTTGTGCCTGGGTAGCAGCATTCGCCAAAATTTCACGGTTGACGATGGTTTCTACCTGACGGATTTCATCGGCAGTCATCGGTGCATTATGACTAAAGTCAAAGCGGGTTTTTTCTACATCCACCAGCGAGCCTTTTTGCGATACATGGCTACCCAATACTTCACGCAGGGCCTTGTGCATCAAATGCGTGGCAGAGTGATTGCGCATGGTTTGTGCGCGAATTTCTGTCGCCACTTCAGCTTTCACACCTTGCGCTACGCTAAGGCTGCCGGATTTCAACACGCCATGGTGACCAAACACATCGGCCTGCACTTTCAGCGTATCGCTGACTTCGAATACCGTACCATCTGCTGTCACCAGCACACCGGAATCACCCGCCTGACCACCAGATTCAGCATAGAAAGGCGTGGTATCAAGTACCACGATAGCGTGCTGGCCAGCCTTGATTTCATTGACGGCACTGCCATCCACATACAAAGCGATGACCTTGGCTTCATGCTGCAACTGGTCGTAACCGACGAATTTGGTTTTATCGCCGCTGTATTCAATTGCCGCAGCCATCTTGAATTTGCCGCCTTCACGCGCTTTCTTTCTTTGCGCTTCCATAGCCACTTCAAAACCAGCTTCGTCCAGCGCGACTTTGCGCTCACGGCAAATGTCTGCTGTCAGGTCCAACGGGAAGCCATACGTGTCATACAGCGTGAACGCAGTTTCGCCATCCAGATTCTGGCCATCTTTTGCCAGTGCCGCCTCCAGTATCTTCATACCGTGTTCCAGCGTTTCGCCAAAACGTTCTTCTTCCTGCTTCAAAACCTGGGCAACACGTTCAGCCGCTTCAGCCAGCTCAGGATAAGCAACGCCCATTTCCTTGACCAGATCAGGCACCAGCTTGTAGAAGAAAGGCTGGCTTTGACCCAGCTTGTGGCCATGACGCAAGGCACGACGGGTAATGCGGCGCAGCACGTAACCACGGCCTTCATTGCCAGGGATGATGCCATCAACAATCAAAAAGCCCGCACAGCGGATATGATCAGCAATCACGCGCAGGGAATTATTTTCCAGATCCGTACAGCCGGTTTCACGCGCAGCTGCCTTGATCAGGTTCTGGAAAGTATCGATTTCATAATTGGAATGCACATGCTGCAAGACTGCAGACAAACGTTCCAGACCCATGCCCGTATCCACGCATGGTTTAGGCAAAGGGTTCAGGACACCAGCTTCATCCTTGTTGAACTGCATGAACACCAGGTTCCAGATTTCAATGAAACGGTCGCCGTCTTCATCAGGCGAACCTGGAGGGCCACCCCAGATTTCCGGGCCGTGGTCATAAAAAATCTCGGTACAGGGGCCGCAAGGACCCGTGTCAGCCATTTGCCAGAAATTGTCGGATGCGTAACGTGCACCCTTGTTGTCGCCAATGCGGATAATGCGCTCTACCGGCACGCCGATTTCGTTTTTCCAGATATCGTAGGCTTCGTCATCTTCCTGATAGACAGTGACAGTCAGCTTGTCTTTTGGCAAACCATAGACAGCCGTCAACAATTCCCAGGCGTAATGAATCGCATCTTTTTTGAAATAATCGCCGAAAGAGAAATTGCCCAGCATTTCAAAGAAAGTGTGGTGACGCGCCGTATAACCGACGTTTTCCAGATCATTGTGCTTGCCACCGGCACGAACACTGCGCTGCGCTGTCGTGGCACGGGTGTAGGCACGTTTATCCTGGCCCAGAAACACATCCTTGAACTGCACCATACCGGAGTTGGTGAACAGCAAGGTAGGGTCATTGCCAGGGATCAGACTGGAAGAGCGCACACGTGTATGGCCCTTGGATTCGAAAAAGCTGAGGAATTTATCGCGGATTTCTGACGAGTTCATAGAGTGATAGTTCAAAGCTGAAAAATAGGGGTAATTTCTGATTATACGGTATAAATTCGGCTGGATATCTATGGGGGGTGATGGCTGACGGCTGGGATTATTGGAAAAAGTGCCTCAAAACCTAAGACCTCTCAACACGGAGGCGCGGGGACACAGAGAAAAGCAGGAGAAATTACAAGGTGTTTTTTGATGATTTGACGTTGTTTTATCGTCATTAGTGCCGGTGACAGGTACTGGAATGTACATAAATATGATTATCTTTTTGCAAAATTAAAACCACCGGCAGAGGCGCTAATGTCAAACGGATTCAAGTTCAAAGTGCAATCCTGTGTTCAAGCGATTGTATCTGAGCCAAACGCGGGATTACTGAAATAATCTACATACTCTAGCTTATGCTCGCCAAGCTTTGTATATTCACATGTATGGTTAGGAACGGACGAGTGTTAATCCAGCCCTACATCAGGGGGAGCTCGGTCTGCAAGTGAATTTTTACTTATTTTTGTGTTTTTAAGTAATAGCTTAAGCCTGTTATTTTTTTCACCTATTTCAATTTCCGAAAAATTGCATTCACTAAACCTTATATGACCAGACAACGTAGCATCCTTAAAATTTGCGCCTTCAAATGAACTATTTTTAGCTTCTAAAAATTCAAAGGAAGCAGCACGAAAGCTCGCATTCATAAAATTTGAATTTGAAATTTGCAGATTATTTAACGACGTTTCATGAAATAATGCATTAGTGAAATTTGATTCAATTATATGAGTTTCTCCAATGTCGCTGTAATTTAGGATCGATCCAACAAAACTAGTTTTAAATAGGATTGCATGACCTAAATTCGAATAGTAAAGACGAGCTCCATCAAAAATTGTGTGCGCCAGATTTGCTCCATAAAAATCGAACAAATCAAAGCATTGATCGGATAAATTTAGAAACGAAAGGGCAGAATATAAAACACAGTTCTTTGCTCCAAAACGTTGTGGACAATTTCTGCGAAGGAAATTTGCAAACGATGTTTGGTTCGAAAAATCAAATGAAGCCACTTTCTTCAACGAAATAGAACATGCGTTTAGTGTGATTAAGAGCGCGCTCGATGCATTGATTTCGTATTGTGTCGCGCTGAAATAGGATAAGCTTGGGATTTGCTCAATAGGTAACCGACGATCAAATGCGACATTCAAAAGCTCTATCAATAGAGTTTGCATGGCATTCAACATTATATCTTCACGTTGTTCAATTTCTCTCTTTAAAAATAATTGCAATTCTTCGGTAATTACAGCAGATCCAACGGTAATCCCCCCATTTTTAACCGCAGCTAAAAGTAGCACTATGCCGCAATGGCGAGTTTTTGTTTCGGAGTAGACCCTCCCAAGGCCATGTTAGGCCGCTCATGATTGTACGTCCAAAGCCATCGTGTGGCGAAATCCTGCACTTCATTCACAGTATCAAACAGATGATGGGCTAACCAATCGTAACGCACGGTCCGGTTGTAGCGTTCGACGTAGGCGTTTTGCTGTG
>NZ_JBMPOW010000019.1:0-135015 GCF_049340205.1 Undibacterium sp. Ji49W
GCTTTGTGCGTTGTTGGGGCTCTCGCTATGCTTTACATGCTACTCTTTCAAAAATTGAATCGCGTACTTATATGACAAGCACGCAGGTAATAAAGAATGAAATAAAACAGGGTATGAACTATTCATTATTTGATGATGCAAGCAACATGCAGCCATGGGTCGAACCCATCTGCGATGGCGCTCTCATCCTCAGGCATTTTTCAGTACGGCATGAAACTGAAATCATGGAAGGTATACAGCAGGTATTGAGCAGCCATCCTTTCCGTCAGATGCGTACGCCGAACGGTCATCGCATGTCTGTCGCGATGACTTGCTGTGGTGACGTGGGCTGGGTATCGGACAAGGATGGCTACCGCTATAGCCCTTATGATCCGGAAAATGGCACGCACTGGCCAGACATACCGGAACATCTTGCTGCACTTGCCATGCGGGCTGCACTGGAAGCCGGCTACCCGGGCTTTCAACCCGATAGCTGCCTGATCAATCAATATCAGACCGGGTCACGCCTTAGCCTGCATCAGGATAAGGATGAGAAAAATTTTGCTGCTCCCATCGTGTCTTTTTCATTAGGCATACCGGCGACCTTTCTTTTTGGTGGCATGCAGCGCAGTGATTCCGTTCAGCGTTATCATCTGGCGCATGGGGATGTTGTGGTCTGGGGTGGCCCAGCCCGATTGCGTTACCATGGCGTCGCCCCCATCAAGGACGCAGCACATCCCTTATTAGGTACACAAAGAATCAATCTGACATTTCGCCAGGCCATGTAGTGCTGCGTTGAAATACAGACGGACTATCCAACATTTCAGACCAAGACAGACCAATCAACCATGCCAGTGTCACTAGACAATCTCCTCGTTATAGGAATTTCTTCCCGCGCCTTATTTGATCTGGAAGCAGAGGAAACGCTGTTTCAGGAACAGGGGCTGGATGCGTATCGCCAGCATCAACTGCAAGAAGAAAACAGCGTACTAAAACCAGGCGCAGGCTTTGGTCTGGTCAAAGCCTTACTGAAACTGAATGAACTGACACCCGGACACAGGTTGGTGGAAGTGGTTATCATGTCGCGCAATTCATCCGAAACTTCTTTGCGTATTTTCAATTCCATCGCCCACTACGGCCTGGATATTACACGTGCGGCCTTGTCTGGTGGTGCGCCTTTGGCACCGTATCTGCTGGCGTTTAATGTCAGTCTGTTTTTGTCACTGCATGAAGATGACGTACAGGCGGCCATCAATTCTGGCGTGGCATCGGCGATGCTGTATCGCTTACCGGATAACGCGGCAGATCCGGAACAGATCCGTATTGCATTTGATGGTGACGCCGTGATTTTTTCGGATGAATCTGAACGCATTTATCAGGAACATGGCGTAGAAGCCTTTGAAGCACATGAAAGAGAAAATGCCCGAAAGCCTTTGCCACAAGGCCCCTTTGCAAGGTTACTGGTGGCGCTTTCATATTTGCAGAACAATTTCAAAACACCAGATGGCCGTGCCTTCCCTTTGCGCACGGCATTGGTGACAGCGCGTGCCTCACCCGCTCATGAACGAGTAATACGTACGCTGCGCGCATGGAATATCGCAATCGACGAAACCTTCTTTATGGGTGGCGTGAATAAATCCGCCGTGCTGGCGGCCTTCAAACCACATATGTTTTTTGATGATCAGCACGGTCATTGCCTGCATGCGTCGAATGTCGTACCAACCGGACGTGTGCCCGTCAAGCAGGACAAATAAATCCCGCATAAAACAAAAAAGCCAGCCGTATCAGTCATACTGAATCAGGCTGGCTTTTTTACGTGCTATGAGTGCTTAACGCTGTGCCACCGCATCCACCACGCACAAGGCGGTCATATTGACGATACGACGCACTGTGGCCGATGGCGTCAGAATATGTACCGGTTTGGCGCAACCCAGCAAGATAGGGCCAATCGCCACATTATTACCCGCCGTTGTTTTCAGCAGGTTGTAGGCGATATTGGCTGCATCAATATTCGGCATGACCAGCAGATTGGCATCGCTCTTCAAGGTCGAATCGGGCATCATTTTCTTGCGATAGCTGGTATCGAGTGCAGTATCACCATGCATTTCGCCGTCGACTTCCAGATCAGGTGCGTCACGCTGGATTATCGCCAGTGCCGCACGCATTTTTTGTGCGGACTCGCTATTGCTGGAACCGAAATTCGAATGCGACAACAAGGCTGCCTTAGGGAACAAGCCAAAACGGCGCATTTCTTCTGCTGCCAGGATGGTGATTTCGGCGATTTGCTCTGCGGTCGGATTTTCATTCACATGGGTATCGACCAACACCACCTGACGGTCTGGCAAGACCAGGCCATTCATCGCGGCATAGACGTTCACGCCATCACGTTTACCCAACACCTGATTGATGTAATTCAAGTGCAGGCCAGTGGTACCAAAGGTGCCGCAAATCATGCCATCTGCATCGCCTTTATGGATCATCATGGCACCAATCAGTGAATGACGACGGCGCATTTCCAGCTTTGCATATTGCTCGGTCACACCCTTACGCGCAGTCATCTGGTGATAGGTTTGCCAGTAATCACGATAGCGGTCATCGTGCTCAGGATTAATCACCAGGAAATCTTCGCCCGCCTTGAGACGCAAGCCAAATTTTTCTATGCGCTGATCAAGGATGTGTGGACGTCCCACCAGGATAGGCGTCGCCAGTTTTTCATCAACAATGACCTGTACCGCGCGCAGGACTTTTTCTTCTTCACCTTCGGCAAAGACGATACGTTTGCGTTCTGCTGGCGCTTTTTTGGCGATCTGGAACAGCGGCTTCATGAAGGTGCCACTGTGATACACGAATTGCTGCAGCTTCTCTACGTAAGCCTGCATGTCTTTGATAGGACGTGCTGCGACACCGCATTCTTCTGCTGCCCTTGCCACTGCCGGGGCAATCTTGATCATGAGGCGTGGATCAAAAGGCTTGGGTATCAGGTATTCAGGGCCGAAAGACAGGTTGCTGATACCGTAGGCAGAAGCAACGACATCGGATTGCTCGGCCTGAGCCAGTTCAGCAATCGCGTGCACGACCGCAATTTCCATTTCACGTGTGATGGTGGTTGCACCACAATCCAGAGCACCGCGGAAAATGTAAGGGAAACACAGGACATTATTGACCTGATTAGGAAAGTCAGAACGCCCGGTCGCCATGATGGCGTCATCACGTACAGCTTTGACTTCGTCTGGCAAGATTTCTGGCGTAGGGTTAGCCAAGGCCAGAATCAGGGGATTTGCTGCCATCAGCTTGACCATGTCCTGCTTCAGCACGCCAGCGGCCGACAAACCGAGGAAAATATCGGCATCAGGAATCACATCACGCAGGCTACGGGCCGTCGTTTCTTGTGCGAAACGCTCTTTGTCCGGGTCCATCAATTCAAGGCGGCCTTTGTACACTACGCCGGCCAGATCGGTCACGAATATATTTTCCAGCGGGAAGCCCAGGTCCACGATCAAATCCAGACAGGCCAATGCCGCCGCACCGGCGCCAGACACCACCAGCTTGGTGTTTTTAATGGTTTTTCCAACGACTTTCAAGCCATTCAGGATTGCTGCGCCGACGATGATCGCTGTACCGTGCTGGTCATCATGGAAGACCGGTATGCGCATACGCTCACGCAGTTTGCGTTCTATATAGAAGCATTCCGGTGCCTTGATGTCTTCCAGATTGATACCGCCAAATGTCGGTTCCAGAGAGGCAATGATATCGACCAGCTTGTCTGGGTCAGATTCGCTGATTTCGATGTCAAATACATCAATACCGGCAAATTTCTTGAACAGGACGCCCTTGCCTTCCATCACTGGTTTGGATGCCAGCGGGCCGATATTACCCAGGCCCAGCACCGCAGTACCGTTGGTGATTACACCAACCAAGTTGCCACGTGCCGTGTATTTAAAGGCTGCTGTCGGGTCAGCCACGATTTCTTCACATGGGGCAGCTACACCGGGGGAATACGCCAAAGCCAGATCACGTTGATTCGTCAATTGCTTGGTTGCAGTGACACTGATTTTGCCCGGCGTCGGGAATTCATGATATTCCAGCGCCGCCTGACGCAATTGTTGACGTATTTGCTCTTTTTGATCTGACGAATCCATGTGCTTGGCCTTCTTTCTATTTTTGCTTACGGAAATCTTACTGCCCGTGATTCTAGCAGAGGGAACACTCTAACTTTATACGTATTTGTACGACTCATATGCTTTTGGCGCATAACCAAATGCGATTTATTCTGTTATACCGAGCAATATAGCTATTAACTATTAACTTAATAAAATCAATTGTCTTTTAAAATCAATTATTAAAATCTATTATTCTTCTCACGTTGATAGCAAACGCAAGCAAATTCCAGTAAATCACCAAGGAGAGCATTATGAGCACCCAGGCAAACCCATCCGTCACCATCAAGAATCTTGAATCCGCTTTTGCCGGCGAATCCATGGCCCACATCAAATACCGCTACTTTGCCAAACTGGCACGTGAAGCCGGCGCCATAGAAATTGCCGAAGCATTTGAAGCCACCGCCGACCAGGAAGTCATGCATGCCTTTGGTCATCTGGATTTACTGTATCCCAAAAGCCAGTTGACGCCACAACGTGCGCTGGAAATTGCCATTGAAGGTGAAACCTATGAATACACTGAAATGTACCCAACATTCCGCCATCTCGCTGTGGAAGAAGGCAACCACGCTGCTGTCGCTGAATACGATGAGCAAATCGCAGAATCTAAGGAACACGCTGAAAACTTTAAGCGGACTTTAGAAATCGCGGCCAAACGCTTCGCCGCGCTGGCAAGGGTAGAAGAACGTCACGCCAATCACTATCGCGCCGTGCTGGAAGCCAATCAGGCTTGAATCCGGCAAGGCTGGCACTGAATCAAGAATCAATCAAACAAAATCAAACAAAATCAAACAATACAGAGGACAACATGAAAACCTACCAATGCATCGTATGCGGCTTTATTTATGACGAATCCACAGGCTTGCCAGAAGAAGGCATCGCCGCTGGCACACGCTGGGACGATATCCCGGCAGACTGGGAATGCCCGGATTGTGGTGTCGCCAAAGCTGATTTTGACATGATAGAAATCTGAGGTTTGCCATGAAACCCATCACCATCATCGGCTCTGGCCTGGCAGGCTACACTCTCGCCAAGGAATTTCGCAAGCTCGACAAAACCACGCCCTTGCTGATCATCACTGGCGATGATGGTGGTTTTTATTCCAAACCCATGCTGTCAAATGCTTTTGCCTTGGGCAAGCAGCCGCAACAATTGCAAAGCCAGACGGTAGAGCAAATGGCTGCTCAGTTGAATGCCCATATCCTGACCCGGACCATGGTCAGCAGCATCAACACCGCCACGCAAACAGTGCGGACCAATATGGGTGAATTTGAGTATGCACAACTGGTGCTGGCACTGGGGGCGCAAGCAATACGCCTGCCCATCGCTGGCAATGCCGCTGATCAGGTCCTGTCAGTCAACAATCTGGCTGACTACAAGATATTTCGTGAAAGGCTGACGCAAGCGGGTGACAAGGTGAACGTCACCATACTCGGCGCCGGACTGATAGGTTGCGAATTCAGTGATGATCTGGCCAGTGCAGGCCACATCGTTACGCTGGTAGACCCCAATGCCCTGCCGCTGGCTGCACTGGCACCAGTCGCCATTTCGCAAGGCTTGCAAACTGCGCTGACAGAAAAAGGCATACAACTGAAACTCGGCGTCACGGCCAGCCAGATTTATCGGCGCGACCAGGCATTGCACGTCACCTTGTCGAATGGTGAAAGTTTTGTCACGGACGTCATCTTGTCGGCAGTAGGTCTGCGTGCCGACACCCGCCTGGCGCAAGCAGCCCAGTTGCACACCGGACGCGGAATCATCGTGGATGAATATGGTCAAACCAGCGCCAGTAAGGTCTATGCACTGGGTGACTGTGCGCAGTACACCCTTGACGACGGCAGTCAGAATACCATGCCCTATGTAGCACCACTGATGGCAGCAGCCCGATCAATTGCATTAAGCCTGAGCGGCCAGCCTTCACGCATAGAAATGAAGCTGGCAGCGGTCCTGGTCAAAACGCCCAGCTATCCGGTCGCCCTGATCGCGCCTGCCGCCCACGTCAGCCCATCAGGCACATGGGAATCCGAGCACGGCGCCGGTGTCACGACCAGTCGTTTCTTTGACGAAGACAGGATAATACGCGGCTTTGCCGTTGCGCCACACAGTGCCAAATCGAGAACCACACTGATCGGTGAATTGACAGAAGCACAGACTACAGCCATGACATCCCTGGCTTGATTGTGCTGATTGTGCTGAATGTGTTGATTATGTTGATTGGCAAACACCAGTCAACGCCTGGGTAGGTAAGCATTTGTACCGAATTAAGCCAGTCCATGTTGTATCCCCGGCTTCATTCGGTACAATGCAAGCATGCTTTCCGAATTTGACCTCATCAAGCGCTATTTTGCGCAACACCATATTCAAGACAGTCGCGTCGCCCTGGGTATAGGGGATGATTGCGCCCTGCTCAACCCCAGTCCGGGCATGCAAATGGCGATTTCCAGCGACATGCTGGTTTCTGGACGTCATTTCTTCCCCGATGCTGACCCACGCATGCTGGGCCACAAATGTCTGGCCGTGAACTTGTCTGACCTGGCAGCCATGGGGGCAAAACCTGTTGCATTCACCCTTGCCCTGTCGCTACCGGAAGCCAATCCAGCCTGGCTGGCTGAATTTTCAGCCGGCTTGCTGGCCCTGGCGGATGAACATCAATGCCATCTCATCGGTGGTGATACCACCAAGGGCCCATTGAATATCTGCATCACGATTTTTGGCGAACTGCCCCCCGGCACAGCGCTGCGTCGTGATGCTGCCCGCAGCGGTGATGATATCTGGGTATCGGGCAGTCTGGGTGATGCCCGCCTGGCGCTGGCGGCTTACTGGAATGAAGTATCACTGGACCCGCAAGTACATCAGCAGGCAGCATTGCGCATGCATACTCCCAGCCCGCGTATTGCTTTGGGTATGGCGCTGCGCGGTATCGCCCATGCGGCACTGGATATTTCAGACGGACTGGCTGGCGACCTGGGCCATATCCTGGACAAGTCGGGCGTCGGCGCTACGCTGTTGATAGACCAGTTACCGGCAGGGCCAGTATTACAAACACAGCCACAGGATTTACGCAGGCAATTTACCCTGAATGGCGGTGATGACTATGAGCTGTGCTTTACCGCAGCAGTCAGCAACAGGCAGCAGATATTGGCTGCGGCAGCACAATCGAACACCGTCGTCACCCGCATAGGCCAGATACAAGGTGCCAGCGGTTTGCGCCTGCTGGATGATGAAGGCAAAGACCTGCATCTGACTTATCAATCTTTTGATCATTTCGTCAATCCATGACTACTCTCGAACAAGGCCAGACAGCCATCGTCACCCACCCCACCTGGCGTTTCATGCTGCGCCACCCCGCCCATATACTGGCGCAGGGTTTTGGTAGCGGCCTGTCGCCGATTATGCCGGGTACATCCGGCACCTTGTTTGGCTGGCTGAGTTTCCATGTTTTTTCCACGCGCTGGCCAGAAATTTTTACCACGACCAACTGGGCTATCATCATCCTTCTGGGGTTTATCGTGGGTGTCTGGGCTTGCCACATTACCGGCAGGAACATGGGAGTCGCCGATCATGGCAGCATGGTATGGGATGAAATCATCGCCATGTGGCTGGTGCTGTTGTTCATCACGCCTGCCAGTTGGCAAACCCAATTGTGGGCCTTTATCATTTTTCGCTTTTTTGATATGGCAAAACCGCCCCCTATCGGCTATTTTGACCGCCGCTTCAAAGGTGGCTTTGGCGTGATGTGGGATGACATCGTGGCGGCCTTCTTTTGCCTGCTGACTTTTGCCCTGTGGCGCGCACTGTGAATACATTAATTTTCACGTAAACAAGAAGGGGGACATGCTTGCATGTCCCCCTTCTTGTTTCACGATCACTTCAGCGTTTACATCAGCATTCACACCGGGCAAACGATTGCGATTTTATTCGTCCTTTACACCATCAATACCCAGTTCCTGGATTTTGCGTGTAATCGTATTGCGGCCTATGCCCAGGCGAATGGCGGCGTCATTCTTGCGGCCATGGGTATGGCGCAAGGCTGCCTTGATGACGACAGATTCAAAGCTGCGACCCAGCTTGTCAATGACTTCAGACTGGCCTTCTGCCAGCATGGCTGCCGCTTCGGCTTCCAGCAAGGATATCCAGCTTTCACCGCTGCGATACACAGGCTTTTCCATAAAGGCACTGGCACCAGCCTGCACAGGCGCTGCTGCCGTATATTCCGCCGGACGTGCATGGAGATCGCTGCCATTCATACCGGCTGGCGGGCTTGCCGGTGCTGCGATTGGCACCAGATCTTGCGGCAAATCAGGGATTTCTACTGTCTGCCCCGGTGCCATGACGGTAATCCAGTTGCACAGGTTTTCCAGTTGCCGGACATTACCCGGAAAATCCAGGCTGGATAAAAACTGCAATGCCGGTTCTGACATGCGCTTTACATCAACACCCAGTTGCTTGGCGCTTTGATTCAGGAAATATTTGGTCAATAGCGGTATGTCTTCGCGGCGTTCGCGCAGGCTTGGCAAGCGCAGGCGAATGACATTTAAACGATGGTACAAATCTTCACGGAACAGACCGTCTTTGACACGGGTTTCCAGATTCTGGTGCGTCGCCGCGATCACGCGCACATTCGCCTTCATAGGCTGATGCCCACCTACACGGTAAAAATGGCCGTCCGACAAAACGCGCAGCAGACGTGTCTGCAAATCAAAAGGCATGTCACCGATTTCATCCAGGAACAGGGTGCCGCCTTCGGCTTGTTCAAAGCGTCCGCGTCGTGTGGTTTGCGCGCCGGTAAAAGCGCCACGTTCATGGCCGAACAATTCTGACTCCAGCAAATCCTTGGGGATAGCCGCTGTATTCAATGCAATAAACGGCTGGGATGCGCGTGGGCTATGCTTATGCAGTGCACGTGCCACCAATTCTTTACCGCTGCCGGATTCGCCGGTAATCAGCACCGTCACATTCGATTGTGACAAACGACCTATGGCGCGAAACACATCCTGCATGGCTGGTGCCTGCCCCAGAATTTCCGGGGTTTCTGACATGCTTTGCTCAACACTGGATTCACGCAGACTTTCATCCAGTGCACGGCGTATCAGCTCGACTGCCTTGTCCAGATCAAAAGGCTTGGCCAGGTATTCAAATGCGCCGCCCTGAAATGCCGCGACCGCCGATTCCAGATCCGAAAACGCCGTCATGATAATTACAGGCAAACCCGGATACTTGGCCTTCACGGTTTGCAAGAGTTCCAAACCGGAAGCACCATGCATGCGTATGTCAGAGACCAGCACTTGCGGTGTATCGCTTTGCAAAGCGTTCATCGCATCTCTTGCATTGGTGAAGCTGCGCGTTGCCAGATTTTCCCTCGCCAATGCTTTTTCCAGCACCCAGCGAATTGAATCGTCGTCATCCACTATCCAGATTGGTTTCATATTGTCGTTCTGCATTCTGTGTTAAGCATATCAATAGAAGGAGCACTTTTGGTGCAACCACTTTTCCTTTACCTCACTTCAAGGTAAGGGAATGAGTATCCGGAAATCTGTGTACCCTGGCCTGCTTTCACATTCGATGACACCCAGATGCTGTTCAACGAAAGTTTGCGCCAGTGTCAATCCCAGACCGCTGCCGCCCTCCTTACCCGAGACCAATGGGTAAAAAATCCGGTTGCGTATCTCGGGTGGAATTCCCGGACCGTTATCAATGATATGCAAATCTAATGCCAGCCTGTAGCGAACCTTCGCCAGCGTGATCTGGCGCACCACACGCGACTTGAAAGTCAGCACTGCATCGCCCTGTCTGATTCTTTCATGCAAGGCTTGGGCAGCATTATGGGCGATGTTCAACACCGTCTGTATCAACTGTTCTTTGTCACCACGAAATTCAGGTATCGATAAATCATAGTCGCGCTTGATGGTCAGCCCCTGCGGGAATTCAGCCACAATCAGGCTACGCACGCGCTCACAGACTTCATGGATATTCACGTCGCCAACGATATGCGGCAGCCGGTGCGGTGCCAGCAAGCGGTCCACCAGAGTCTGCAGGCGGTCAGCCTCCTTGATGATGACCTGTGTATATTCGCGCAATTCACGCAGGTGGCGCTCGGGCAATTCCAGTTCCAGCAGTTGCGCGGCACCACGTATTCCACCCAGAGGATTTTTGATTTCATGGGCCAGATTACGTATCAGTTCCTTGTTGGCCTTGCTTTGATCGAGCATGCGCTCTTCTCTGTCGAGCTTGAGTTGCTGCACGTTTTCGCGCAACTCTATCAGTACCGGCGTATCAGGATTATCCAGCGCTGTCACGATGCTGTGCACATGCAATGCTTCACGCCCGGCGCGTTCCAGCGTCAGGTCTTGGCGCTTGTCGGCAAACTGGTGTGCCACCGCCTGATGAAACACCTCGATCAACTCTTCGCCGTTCAGGAACAGGTCTGTCAGCTTTAAATTCGTGAGTGATTTGAATGAACTGTCCAGCAAATTTTCAGCAGAGGCATTGGCAAATAAAATACTGCCCTCCGCATCCAGCACGATAACGGCTGAGGTCAGCAAATCCAGTCCGGCAAATGAGGTAAGTGGAGTTTTCAAACGTTATCCATAAAAAAAGGCCGCACACAGCGACCTTTACGCAAGCATCATGCCCGGACTGGTGCCTGTTGGCACCATTTCCCGACATGGGCGACTTATTTCGAATTGGCTATCTCTCGTTTAAGCGCTTCTATGTTCTTTTCGGTGCGACTGATGTCTTCTTTCATCAAATTGGTGCGTTCCTGGTATTTGGCGTAATTCTTTTCATCGCCTCGCCTTTCCGGCTCACCATTATTGAACTCTTTTTTCAAATTCGCGAGCTTCTGCTCTTCCGCCTTCAATTCGTCCTGCAAAATCTGCTTGCGGTCTGAGTCCCTGGCTTTTTGCGTTCCCTCATCTACTTTGGGAAAGTCGGTAGGGCTGCTGGCTGGCTTACCTTGAGGCTTTTTGCCTGCCGCCGGTAAAACAGGGGCCGGTACCACCGTAATGCCCTGCAATTCCACCTTTTTGCAACCTTTGACTGCGCCCGTGTTCTTGTATTCTTTTTTACCGTTCTCGTCGACGCATAAATACACATCGGACTGTGCATGGGCGTAAGCCTGCACACCAATCAGGAGAATGAAAGCTGACAATAGTCGATTCATATTAAAGCAATAATCAATCACGGACTTGTAGTGTATGCGATGCAGCGATGCAACACAATTACGAAAAAATTAGCATTTGTAACAAAAAAAGCGGGGTTGCCCCCGCTTTTTCTGTTTTTACCCTAATTACAGAGAGTAGTACATGTCGAATTCGACTGGATGAGTCGTCATGCGGAAGCGTTGTACTTCTTGCATTTTCAAGTCAATGTACGCATCAATCATGCTGTCACTGAACACACCACCGCGTGTCAGGAATTCACGATCTTTGTTCAATGCATTCAGTGCTTCTTCGAGGGAAGCGCAGACTGTCGGGATCAATGCATCTTCTTCTGGCGGCAAATGGTACAGATCTTTGCTCGCTGCTTCGCCAGGATGGATTTTGTTTTGAACGCCGTCCAGACCTGCCATCATCAGTGCAGAGAAGCACAGGTATGGGTTCGCCAGTGGATCAGGGAAACGTGTTTCAATACGGCGACCTTTTGGATTGGCAACGTAAGGAATACGGATGGAAGCAGAACGGTTACGTGCGGAGTAAGCCAGTTTAACCGGTGCTTCATAACCTGGGACCAGACGCTTGTAGGAGTTGGTACCCGGATTAGTGATCGCGTTCAATGCTTTTGCATGTTTGATAATGCCGCCGATGTAGTACAGGGCGAAATCAGACAAACCGGCATAGCCGTCGCCAGCAAACAGGTTTTTGCCATCTTTCCAGATGGATTGATGCACGTGCATGCCAGAACCGTTGTCGCCAACGATAGGCTTAGGCATGAAAGTCGCTGTCTTGCCGTAGGTATGCGCTACGTTCCAGACTACGTATTTCAGGTTTTGTGTCCAGTCAGCACGCTCTACCAGAGTAGAGAACTTGGTGCCGATTTCGTTTTGACCAGCGCCAGCCACTTCGTGGTGATGCACTTCAACCGGGATGCCCAGGGATTCCAGGATCAGGCACATTTCAGAACGCATGTCCTGGAAGCTGTCGACTGGAGGAACCGGGAAATAACCGCCTTTAACGGTAGGACGATGGCCAGTATTGCCGCCTTCCAGTTTTTCGCCTGTTGTCCAGGAAGCTTCTTCGGAATCGATCTTGACGAAGGAACCGGACATGTCCACTTTCCAGCGTACGCTGTCAAAAATGAAGAATTCTGGTTCTGGGCCAAAGTAGGCGGTATCACCAATGCCGGAAGATTTCAGATACGCTTCAGCGCGTTTTGCGATGGAACGTGGATCGCGGTCATAGCCTTTGCCATCGGATGGCTCGATGACGTCACATTGCATGAACAATGTTGTTTCTTCGAAGAAAGGATCGATATTGGCAGTATTAGGATCAGGCATCAACAACATGTCGGATGCTTCAATACCTTTCCAGCCAGCGATAGACGAGCCGTCAAATGCGTGGCCAGATTCGAATTTATCGATATCGAACTGGGAAACTGGAACAGTAACGTGCTGTTCTTTGCCTCGGGTATCAGCAAAGCGAAAATCAACGAACTTAACTTCGTTGTCTTTCGCCATTTTCAAGACTTCTGCGGCTGTCATTGCCATGTGAAACTCCTCAAATAGAGCTAAAAAAAATTCGGAAATTGCTGAGCCCTGCACCTGCCAGCAACCAAGAACGAGTGAACAGTCCTACCTCATCCACTCTTGAATTCAACTGGCGGCTAAACTCAGTGAGAGATGATAGCAGAATCCATGCCATCAACCAGCCAAAGCATATTCAAATTTGATATTTGTTAAATGCTTGTTTTTGTGGCGTTTTCTTTGTGCATGTCGGCACATTGCCACAAATAAACAAATCACGAACCGCTACAATTTGGTGCAAATATGAATTTATGCACCAATTAAATGCATTTATCTTGTGAAAATATATTTTTGCACAGCTTAGGTGCGCATCCATGATGCTTGTTTAAATGGTATTGCTTTGTACTTCATACACATTCAATTAATCTGGAGTCGCTGCGTAGTCTTGCCTGGTAGCATAGAAATACTGAGGTACTGAGGCATTGTCCGTGGCAACGGCACCTTGCCAGCTTAATCTTGCAACTGCCTCTTATTCAACTCGTCAATCACAAAGTATCTGGATGGTCGTCGTTTGATCAGCATCAAGCAAGTGTCAATAGGTCGACTAAATTCAACAAATGAGATTGACTCTCATTTGTTGAATCGCTATCGTCACCCTGCCTGTTTATTAAATCGCATTCTTTGCCGACAGGTTTTCGCCCGTAGCAATTGTGCGAAGCTCTCTTGTGCGCCGTCCGCCACATTCATTGATCATCATGCATGCATATTTACGCCAATTTTTTACCCGGCCTTTGCTGTTCGCCTTAGCGATCTTTTTGCTGTCCCTGTTTGTCAGCTTTTCGCTCATACCAGAACTGCGGGACTGGAATATCGATGACACATCTTCCGTAAAATTGGCACATGCGTCGAACACTGCGAGGCACGACCTACTGTTCAACTATCTGATCGGCTTCGTTTTCAGTGCCATGCTGGCTTATCTGGTCAGGTTACTGCTGGAAGCACGCCAACAAAAGCACGGTTTGAAAAAAATCATCGAGAAGAGAACTGCCCAACTGGCGCAACGCGAGGCAGAATTACGCCGCGCCCAGGCCATGTCAAAAACCGGTAGCTGGATCAGCAGCCTGGATAATCAGGATATACGGTATACAGAAGAAGCCTGCCGCATCTGGGGCATCAGCCCGGGTAGTAAAATAACTTGTACCACCCTCATACAACGCATCCATCCGGACGACAAAACCTTGGTAATCAATACCTGGGCCAAGGCGATGACAGGCCAGGATATGGAAATCGAACACAGGATACTGGTCGACACCCAGACCCGCTGGCTACACATACAAATCAAGCTGGAACGGCAGGCAGACGGCAGCGCCATCAATCGCTATGGCACCGTGCAAGACATCACCGAACGTAAGCGCGTAGAAGAAGATTTACGTATTGCCGCGATTGCCTTCGAAGGCCAGGAAGGCATGGTCATCACCGATGAACGCAGAACCATATTGCGCGTCAATCAGGCATTTACCCGCATCACCGGCTACACCAGGGAAGAAGCCATAGGCAAGCAAACTAGCCTGCTAAAGTCCGGCATGCACGGCAACAGCTTCTATGCCGAAATGACTGCCTATCTTGAAAAGAGTGGCTATTGGCAGGGCGAAATCTGGAACCGCCGTAAAAGCGGTGAAGTGTATCCCGAATGGCTTACCATCACCGCAGTCAAATCCGGCAATGGCAACGTCGTCAACTATGTTGCCACCATGCTGGACATCACCCAAAGAAAAACCACAGAAGCAAAACTCGAACATCTCGCCTACCACGACGCCCTGACAGGCCTGGCAAATCGCCGTCTGTTGCTGGACCGGTTACAACACACGCTGCTGAGCAAATCCCGTCATAACCGCTTTGGCGCCCTGCTGTTTCTTGACCTGGATAATTTCAAGAGCATCAATGACACCATCGGCCATGGCAAAGGTGATCTGTTATTACAAGTGGTTGCCAAGCGCCTGGCGCATAGCATAAGGCAAGGCGATACGCTGGCACGCCATGGTGGCGACGAATTTGTTTTACTGCTGGATGATCTCAGCGACAATCTACGCGAAGCAGCAATAGAAGCGCAAATGATCGCCGCCAAAATACTGTCCGACCTGCATCAGCCATATGACCTGGAGCATTTTGAATATCACAGCAGCGCCAGTATCGGTATTACCCTGTTTGGCAGACAAAACGACAATGCAGAAGAATTGTTGAAGCAAGTTGAAGTCGCGATGTACGAAGCCAAAGCCAGCGGTGGCAACCTGTTTCGTTTCTTTGACCTGGACATGCTTGATATCGTCAATGCCCGCGCCGCCATGGAAGCAGATCTGCGTCTGGGATTGACGCAACAGCAGTTCGTCCTGCACTACCAGCCCCAGGTAAATGCGGCAGGTACCATCATTGGCGCAGAAGCGCTGGTACGCTGGCAGCACCCATTGCGCGGCCTGGTTTCTCCCGCCGAATTCATTCCCCTGGCTGAAGAATCAGGGCTTATCATCCCACTTGGTATCTGGATCTTGCAGACCGCCTGCCAGAAGCTGGCCGAGTGGCAGCGAGATCCGGCAACATCAGCGCTGACGCTGGCTGTCAATGTCAGCGCCCGCCAATTCAAGCAGATTGATTTTGTGGCCCAGGTGCAGGACATCATCCGTCATGCAAGCATCGATGCCAGCAAACTGAAACTGGAATTGACAGAAAGCCTGCTGGTAGATAACGCAGAAGAAACCATCGCAAGAATGAATCAGCTCAAAATGCAGGGAGTCGGTTTTTCCCTGGATGATTTCGGGACTGGTTATTCTTCCCTATCCTATCTGAGGCGCCTGCCCCTGGATCAATTAAAAATCGACCAGTCTTTCGTACGTGAGATGCTCAACAATACCAATGATGCCGTCATCACCCGCACCATCATAGGACTGGGACAAAGCCTGGGACTGGCAGTGATTGCCGAAGGCGTAGAAACGAGCGCGCAGCAAAAGTTTCTGGTACAGCAGGGCTGCCAGGCATTTCAAGGTTATCTATATGGTAAGCCGAGCCCCGATTTAATATACACTAAAGGCTAACCCATTCAGCAACAATGCACGGAGACCAATATGTCCACCACTGATCATCTTCAGACAGCGCGCCAGCGTGGCCAGGAACAAGCCCTGGATTATGCCGGCGCAATCACCCCGCAAGAAGCTTTTGAATTATTGCAAAACGATAGCAAGGTCTTGCTGGTGGATGTACGCACCAATGCCGAACGTGACTGGGTGGGTCGCGTCAACATCAATCCATCGCAACATCAGGCCGTGCAATGGAGCCTCTACCCAGGTGGCGTCCCCAATCCTGATTTTCTGACACAACTGCAAGCTGCGGCACCCGACAAAACCACAGCCCTTCTTTTTCTATGCCGCTCTGGCGTGCGTTCGCGCCATGCAGCCAAACTGGCAACAGAGAATGGTTACACCAGCTGCTTTGACATCCTGCAAGGCTTTGAAGGCGACAAAGACGCCGACGGCCACCGAAAAACCGTAGGCGGCTGGTGCCAACTGGGCCTGCCATGGCTGGGTGCTTAAGTCTTTTTCAACAAAAAAGAAAAAAGCTTCCAAGTTGAATTTTATTTTGCTAGAATAGCGGACTTCGCTGTTACGGCAAATGACTGCGAATGTAGTAGGAGAGGTGGATGAGTGGTTTAAGTCACACGCCTGGAAAGCGTGCGTAGGTTTATCCCTACCGGGGGTTCGAATCCCCCCTTCTCCGCCAAGAACAATGAAAAAGCCCTTGATGATCAAGGGCTTTTTCTATTTCTGCATCTGACTCTGAATATCTGAATTAAGCTACGCGGTCGCTTCAGTCACCGCCAGAGGATATCCGAGACGGCAATCCCATCTTCAATTGGCATCAATCAGACAACGTATGACGCCTCATCGCAGCAAGGTGCATGTCTGTGTAGTTTGTACTCTCTTAAAGCGAAAATCTTACAGACCTTGTCTGTATCCATCGCATCCATCCATTGTTGTACCTGATCCTTGGCCTTGTCGGCCAGCCACTTGCCGTGATCTTCCACGCACAATACAGCTGAGAGCATTGTTATTTTGTTTGTCCCTGCATTGATGCGAACAGGCATCTGGCCTCTGGTAGTGGATAACTGATCTTACGACCTTGCCTGCGTTTTATGGGCGTGCGCATTCCGAAATGCTCAGCACATGCATATTCTTAGTCGAAAAGATTCGTTTTGTCGTACAAAACTGACTCCTATACTGGGCCGACTATCCACCTGTCCATTACCATATATGAAAAAAAATCTGCGTGTCCTTGCCCTCGCCGCCAGCGTCTTCCTTATGGGGAATGCCGTGGCCGAAACCAAAGAAGTCGTCATCGCTTATCAGGACATGGTGGTGCCTTGGCGCTATGCGCAGGAAACGCAAAATCTGGAACAAAAGACTGGATATAAAGTCACTTTCCGCAAACTGGCCAGCGGTGCTGATGTCATCCGGGCACTGGCTTCTGGCTCGGTGCAAATCGGTGAAGCAGGCTCGGCGCCGATTGCATCAGGTTTGTCGCAAGGTTTGAATATCCAGTTGTTCTGGATTCTGGACAATATCAATGATGCCGAAGCGCTGGTGGTACGCAATGGCAGCAATGTCAAATCACTTGCTGATCTGAATGGCAAACGCATCGCTGTGCCATTTGTTTCGACTTCACATTTCCATACGCTGCTTGCGCTGGAACATGCCAAAGTGGATGCACGCAACGTCAAGATTATCAACCTGCGTCCACCAGAAATTGCTGCTGCATGGGAGCGTGGCGATATTGATGCGACCTTCATCTGGGATCCTGTACTGGCCAAAGTCAAGAAAACCGGAAAGACCCTGATCTCCTCTGGCGAAATCGCCAAACAGACCGGCACCGCGACCTTTGACGGCATTGTGGTGAATAAGGATTTTGCCAAACAGAATGATGCCTTCCTGACCGAACTGGTGAAGCTGCTGGCAGAAACAGATGCCGACTATCGCAACAACAAGGCGAACTGGAAGGTGGATTCTGCGCAGATCAAGGCGGTAGCCAAATGGGCTGGTGCTGATGCTGCCGAAGTCCCCGCCAGCCTGGCGCTGTATGAGTTTCCGACCTTGCAACAGCAGGCTTCAGCACAATGGCTGGGTGGCGGTGCTGCCAAATCGCTGGCTGCTACGGCAGCCTTCCTGAAAACCCAGGGTACCATCCAGACGGCATTGCCAGACTACAGTGTAGGAGTCAATGCAACATGGGTACGCAAGGCAGCACAATAAACCAGCCGGCTGCGCACAGTGGCGGTCAGCTTGACATACGCCGGCTCTCGGTGCGCTTTTCTGGTGCCGAGTCTGGGGCTGGGGCTGACGAAGCGTTGGCCTTGTCCGATGTCAATCTGTCTATCGCCCCTGGCGAATTCGTCGTCGCACTTGGCCCGTCAGGATGTGGCAAGACCAGCTTGCTGAATTGCCTGGCCGGATTTATACAGGCTTCGGAAGGCGAGGTCATGCTCGACGATGTAGCAATCACCGGCCCCAGTCCTGAAGTGGGCGTGGTGTTTCAAAAACATGCGCTGATGCCGTGGTTGAATGTGCTTGACAATGTCGCGCTGGGATTGCGCTTTCGTGGCATTGCGCGTAACGAGCGCAATGCGCTTGCACTCGATAAATTGCGCCTGGTCGGGCTGGAGCAATTTGCTTCAGCGCCAGTCTATCAATTGTCAGGTGGCATGCAACAACGTGTCGGAATCGCCCGTGCGTTGGCCAATAATCCCCGCGTGCTGCTGATGGATGAACCGATGGGTGCGCTTGATGCCTTAACGCGGGAATCGATACAGGAGCTGCTGGTCAATGTCTGGCAACGCAGCAAGAAAACCATTTTTTTCATTACTCACAGCGTTGAAGAAGCGCTGTTTCTGGGCTCGCGTGTGATTGTCATGTCACCACGCCCAGGCCGCATCGCCCATCAATTCGAACTGCCGTTTTCAGGTGACTATCTGGCGTCTGGCGATGCGCGTGCGGTAAAGTCATCGCCTGAGTTTATTGCCTGGCGCGAACGCCTGCTGCAACTTGTGCACCACCCTGTCTGAACTGCCACGCCATGACTCTTTCATCGACTTCACCTGCTGTCCCTGATATCGCCTATGCAGAACCTGCACAGCGCAAGATCACGCCGCTATTACCAGTGGCAAAAGTGTACCCTCGCCCGGGAAGTGGAAAAACGCTGGGCGTCACCGTCGCCACTATCGCAATTCTGTTGCTGGGCTGGTGGATCATCACGGCAAGAACCTGGATAGAACCTTTATTTTTGCCTTCACCTGCGGCAGTATGGCTTGCCGCTGTACAGGCCTGGAACGGCAATATACAAGGCGGGCTGCCATTACTCCAGCATCTGGCCTGGAGTCTGTTACGGGTGTTTGGTGCATTTTTTCTTGCTGCTATCAGCGCCGTGCCGCTGGGCTTGCTGATGGGTACCAATCGTATCGTGCGAGGTATTTTTGATCCTCTCCTCGAATTCTATCGTCCGCTGCCGCCGCTGGCCTATCTGCCTTTGATCGTGATCTGGTTCGGCATCGACGAGACGGCCAAGATATTGCTGATCTACCTGGCCTGTTTTGCGCCTATCGCAGTCGCTACCCGCGCTGGCGTCATCAAGGTGGCATCGGAACAACTGCATGCAGCGCTATCGATGGGAGCGAGTCAGTGGCAATTATTGCGGCATGTGATTTTACCGGCAGCGCTGCCGGATATTCTGACCGGTTTGAGGATTGCCATCGGCTTCGGCTGGACGACCCTGGTTGCGGCTGAAATGGTGGCAGCCACGGCTGGCGTGGGGCAGCTGGTATTGAATGCATCCAGCTTCTTGCGTACCGATATCGTGATCATGGGTATCATCCTTATCGGTATCGTGGCGTATTTGTTCGATCTGCTTATGCGCCGCCTCGAACGCAAACTGGTGCCCTGGAAAGGACATGACTGAAACAGCAGCAGGCTTGCAGCCGGACACAGCACAGATCAATATTTGACACTGTGCATTCCAGGGCAATACTGGGCGGGGTAGTGATCACACAACGATCACACCCGCAAGCAATCCCGCGCGCGCAGTCAATCTGTTATCCATCCGGCAGCCAGCCTCTGCTCATCAGTCCATTAGCCCATTAGGCAACAAGGCGCATGGATTTGTTGTTTGATGGTGCTGCTTCCACAATTTTAAAGACCCTGACCGCATCCATCAATTGTTGTGCCTGGTCCTGGGTACTGCCAGCTGCGGCTGCGGCCTGTTCAACCAGGGCGGCATTTTGTTGTGTTGCTTCATCCATCCGTATTACTGCGGTGTTGATCTGATCAATGCCCTGGCTTTGTTCAATACTGGCGGCAGTAATTTCGCTCATGATGTCGGTGACGCTTCTGATGGAGTTCACGATCTCATTCATGGTCTTGCCTGCATCATCGACGAGTCTGCTGCCAGCATCCACTTTTTCTACCGAGGTATCGATCAACTGTTTGATCTCTTTCGCGGCACTGGCGGACCGCTGGGCCAGGGTGCGGACTTCGCTGGCGACCACGGCAAATCCACGGCCCTGTTCACCGGCGCGTGCGGCTTCCACGGCGGCATTCAATGCCAGGATATTCGTCTGAAACGCGATGCCGTCAATCACGCCGATAATATCCACGATCTTGCCTGAGCTTTCTTTAATCGAATTCATCGTGGTGACCACATCATCCACCAGAGTACCGCCACGTACCGCCACTTCCGAGGCAGCAATGGATAAGCGGTTTGCCTGCTTGGCATTGTCTGCATTCTGCCTGACTGTTGAAGTCAGCTCTTCCATGGAGGAAGCAGTTTCTTCCAGGCTGGCTGCCTGCTGTTCGGTGCGGCCAGACAAATCCATATTACCCTTGGCGATTTCGTCGGTTGCAGTGGCGATGGAACTGCTTCCCTTGCGGACACGGGCAACCGTTTCAACCAGACTGACACGCATTTTTTCCAGACCTGCCATCAAGTGACCCATTTCATCGCGGGAAGTGGCGTGGACGGGTGCAGTCAGGTCACCAGCGGCAATCGCATCAAAATGTTGCAGCATCTGATCAAGGGGCCGGGTAATGGCGCGCAATAACAAGACGCTGGAAATAATCACCAAAATCAATCCAACAATCAATGCACTGATGCTTAACCAGCGGAAGGTACTATTCATGGCCTGGCTGGCCAGGTACTGTTGTTCTGTGCTCTTGGTTTGATAAACAACCAGTTCATCCGCTTTTTCTGAGAACGCGGTATACAGCTTTGCGGCCTTGCCCATGACGATGGCATCAGCATCTTCCTGTTTGCCAGCTTTTAACGCAGCTACCAGGGGCCTGAAACCTTCGTTGAGGAAATTGTTACGTTTTGCAGTGACATCATCTGAAATCTTTTTTTCTTCAGCGTCGCTAGGCAGTGATAAATATTTTTCCCAGGCTTTATCAGATTGGCTAATAAAGTTTTCAGACCGCTTGATGGTTGCCGCCGCTTCGCTGGCATCCGGATGCATGACCACCCTGTCAATCGCAGCTCTTGCGCGCAATGCATTTACTTGAGTCTCGCCAATGGCAATGGCGGATGGTAACTGGTTGGTAAAAATATCGTTGATCGCGCTGTTGCTGCGCTCACCACCAACAATACCCAGTACCGCCACGATGACCAGCAGACATCCCATGACTGCCATGGTCAGAATAAGCCTGAGTCGAATAGTAAGATTGAACATCATGGTCTCCTCAATTTAATCGTTATAAATCATTGCCCTTAAACAATAACTATTGTCCTCCCAAGTCTTCACAAGATATGGTTTTGCTGGTGAATTATTGTTAAATGTTTAGCTTTTTTTGACAAGCCGTTGCTACAGGATAGTAAATATTTGACTTTCCCGATTATTAAGTTGATATAAAAACACAAGTCGGTACATGCGATATCAAAAGTCACGTGCGCCAGGTTGCCGCGTCCAGGCATGAAAGTTGATTCAAGAACTTCGCTTCAACAGTGACTTTGGGCCTGATTCAGTTGCGTTTGCTCACAACAAGCAACAAAGAACAAGACTGTTATTTTTTAGAACCACCATATAGACTGACTCGTTCTTTTTCACGACAAGGGCATCAATATGAATCACTGGATTTTTCTGGGAATCGCCATCGCCGGCGAGGTCATCGCAACGTCTGCACTGAAGGCAAGCGAGGGGTTTTCGAAACCGATACCGTCGATAGTCGTTGCAGTTGGATACCTGATTGCTTTTTATTTCCTGTCTTTGACACTGAAGACCATGCAGGTCGGTGTCGCCTATGCCATCTGGGCCGGGCTTGGTGTGGTATTGGTAAGTGCAATTGCCTGGATAGTGTATGGCCAAAAACTGGATCTGCCAGCCATCGCGGGAATGGCACTGATCATCTCGGGCGTCATGGTGATGAACCTGTTTTCAAAATCTGTTTCGCATTGACTGGGCACGATTAATTCTTGACCGAAAGTCCTGATCGAAAGTCTTGACCGAAAGCAATATTGACTCTACTATTTTCCTCTTCCTGGATAAAGCCCTGTATGCTCGTCCTCAAGTGCTAAAGTGCACCTGGTGATAGCCTACGTATGGGCGAACTGCAAAGAGTGGACAGGCTTGCCGGTAAGAGCAGTGCTGCCTGAGCGCCCTCCCTCCTGAATTCGTTCCGGGTAATCAATCTGGAACTCATTTCATCAATAGAAATGCGTTCTAATAATCCAGGCCATATATCAATGATGGCATCTCAACCGCTTGTCCACACCACTTGCAATGAAGACAGTGGTTAAATTTAAGGAGCCGAATGGACCACAGTATTTCTTTGATCACGACTGTTGCTGCAGCTTTTGCTGGCGCTTTGGTCCTCGGATTCATTGCTGAAAAAATTAAAGTTCCAGCCCTGGTCGGTTACCTGCTGGCAGGGATCATGATAGGCCCCGCCACACCTGGTTTTGTTGCAGATGTAAATATCGCCTCACAGTTATCAGAAATTGGCGTCATGCTGCTGATGTTTGGCGTAGGTCTACATTTTTCACCCAGTGATCTTTTGGCGGTAAGGCGGATTGCCATCCCTGGTGCCGTCTTGCAGATGGGCCTGACTACTGCGGTGGGCGCTGCCATTGCGTCCTGGTGGACCTGGAGCCTGGGCGGTTCACTGATTTTTGGATTGTCACTGGCCTGCGCCAGTACGGTCGTTTTGTTGAAATCACTGGAAGCGCGCAACTTACTGAGCACCATGAACGGCCGCATAGCGGTAGGCTGGCTGGTGGTTCAGGATTTGGTCACCGTACTGGTACTGGTGTTATTGCCGCCGCTGGCAGGCGTGCTGGGTAGTACAACAGCCATTGCGCCAGACGCGGCACCGTTGTGGATGACCATAGGCAAGACACTGCTGCAGGTATCTGTATTTATCGCCTTGATGCTGGTTGTTGGCCGCCGTGCGCTGCCCTGGTTGCTGTGGCAGGTTGCACGTACTGGTTCGCGCGAACTCTTCACCCTGTCGGTGATTGCAACCGCTATCGGTATTGCTTATGGTGCGTCGGTCATATTCAGTGTGTCTTTTGCACTGGGGGCGTTCTTTGCCGGTACCGTCATGCGTGAATCTGAATTCAGTCATCGCGCCGCTGAAGAATCACTGCCATTGCGTGATGCTTTTTCTGTGCTGTTTTTTGTATCCGTCGGCATGGTATTTGATCCTGCCATTCTGACAGCACAACCTGTACGCGTTCTTTGTGTGGTTGCCATCGTCATCCTGGGTAATTTTTTCACCTCGGCAGCTTTGGTCATCCTGTTGCGTTATCCGCTCAACACTGCACTTTCCATCGGTGCCAGCCTGGGGCAAATCGGTGAATTTTCCATCATCCTGGCCGGACTTGGATTGTCACTTGGCCTGTTACCTGCCGAAGGGATGAGCCTGATACTGGCAGGCGTACTGATTTCCATAGGCTTGAATTCTTTCCTGTTCACGCTGATAGGACCGCTTAGAAAATGGGCATTATCCCATTCTGACCTGGCACGAGAACTGGATCAGCGCCAGGACCCGTACGCAGAACTGCCCATGAGTACCGAACGCAAATATCTGGAAGGCCAGGTCGTGCTGGTGGGGTATGGCAGAGTAGGCCGCCGCATCGCCAAGGCGATGGATGAAAGAGGCATCCCTTACGTCATCGCTGAACAAAATCGTGAAATAGTGGAAGACATTCGTAAAAAAGGCATGGCTGCCGTTTCCGGCAATGCAGCAGACCCGGCAGTATTGATACAGGCGCATATTGCCAATGCAGCGATGCTGGTGGTGGCAACACCAGACACATTAAATGTTCGGCATATGGCAAAGACTGCCCGTGCACTGAATCCAGGCATAGAAATTTTACTGCGCACACATAGCGAAGATGAGTCGATTCTGTTGCGTAAAGAAGAAATAGGTGATGTTTTCTTTGGCGAAGAAGAATTAGCAAAAGGCATGGCCCATCATGTATTGAATCGCTTCAAACCAGGTGATGACTGGTCAGAAAATACACATGCCTGATGCTGGTGTAGCGCTACCCACTCACTGATTCTCAATCGGTCATCATACATTTGGCGCAATGAATCAGTGGGTGTAATAAATCCTGTGATCAGAACTCATTTCATCAAAAGTGCGTTCTGATTTTTCCAGTCAAATTGCAATGGCGTGTCGGCATTCACTGTCAGGGAACGAATTTCCTGCATGTACTCTACCAGCATGACTCGTTTGCGCGGCGCTTTCAATGAAGCCGGCAAGCGACTCAACCAATGGCTGTTTGGCCCGAGCTCGGTCCCCCTAAGCGCTGACAGATGGCGCGTGGTCGGCAAGGGTTTGGCCGACAGGGTACGGATAAAATGATCAAGTTGCGCTGGTGAACTGAAAACCAGTTCATGCTTTTCAAATACCACGTGCAAAAAAACATAGCCTTTGCGCGGTACCAGTGGCGGCGCAGGCGGTGCCCAGTTGTCTGGCTGATGTGGCACCGGCACATGTACCCAATACGCAAGCGGCGCATGTCGCCAGTGCTGTTGAAAACTGAAGAAAAAGTCAGCTTTCATGGCTGAATCCCGGATAGCATCTTGATGCGCATAACATAGTCAAACACGTCGATAATTGCATGCAAACAGAGACGGGCACATTATCCCGCTCTGCGCAGGGTAATTGCCTTTTCCGGACAAGCTGTCACACACAAGCCACAGGCGCGGCAGGCATCGGCATGAGGAGTATAAGCGACCTTCATGCCATGCACGCGTTGCTTGATTTGTGCCAGCAAACCCAGTTTTTTATAATCTTCACTGCTAATGCGGCGAATTTCAAAAACATGCTCAGGACAGACCGGCACACAGTCGGCCTTGCCTTCACATTTACTGAAATTCACCACCGGGACGAAGATACCGGGGTCTTGCTTGCAGGCGTCTTTTTCTTGCGTCTGCATGTCAGGCCTGCTCGTTATTTTTAGCGTGTGTCTCATCCCAGTGTTTTCTACGACCAAACAAGCCATGCTGGAATTTTTCACGCTGTTCCGGTGTCAGTTTTTCCCAGCGCTGATGCCAATGATGGTCACCATGTCTATGCCAGCCACCATGATGTCCACGGAAACCGCCAAACAGGATTTTACTCAGCACCAGCAAAGCGACTGCCTGCAAGAAGTCAATGCTGCGTGCGCCGACAAACAAGGCTGGCATGAGCCAGTTCCATAACATCATGACGACCCAGCTCAATGCGGCGATGCCGCCGACAACCAGGATCATAAACTTCAATAGTTTAAAACGATGTAACATGGTGATACTCCTCTTTCAATTCAATTCAATTCGTCAAATATGTCCTGCAAGCGGATCCGCAGATGCAGGACGGCATAGCGCTTGCGCGCCAGCAGGGTATTCACGCCCAGACCAGTTTCTGCTGCCATTTCTTTAAAACTGCGGCCTTCTATCTCATGGCCAATGAAGGCATCGCGCTGTTCTTCAGGTAATTCTTCCAGGGCATCGTACAGTTCCGCCAGCAAGGCATTGCGTGCATAGGCAGCTTCCGGCCCTTCGTCTGTCGATGGCAACAGCTTGTCCAGCCAGATGTCATCATCGTTCCCCTCCCCGGCTTCAGGCAAAGGCAGTTCCTTCTTCTTACGAAAACGGTCAATAATGCGGTTGCGCGCCACACGAAACAGCCACGCACCTATTTGCTCTATGGGTTCTGGCAGCCGGTAAGCTTCGACCAGTTCATAAAACACATCCTGCAAGATATCTTCCGCTTCACCGGCATCGGCAACGCGTTTGCGTATGAAACTCCCCAGGCGGGCACGCTCGCGCAATACCGTTTCAGTGATGTGATTATCTTGATCAGTCATCAATTCGTCAGGGCTTAATGTGGTTTCCATGATGGTGTAGACGCATCATGACAAGCAATATTGTAGAGAAACGAGAAAACCACAGAAAAGTCAGGCCGGCATGTCTGCATGCCGGCAATGGCTTTTTTACCAGAACCCATTGCATCAACAGGGATGAGATGCGTTTTATGCAATTATGGAGCGGAACCAGCCTCGAAACCAGTTTCTTTATCTATATCCCTTGGATTATTTTCATTGACAATCTGAGGTGCCACCAGTGGCAGGGTCATGATGAAGGTGGTTCCTTGATCTGGCTGGCTGTGTAGTTGTATCTCGCCCCCCAGCACGCCAGTCACCAGGTTATACACAATATTCATTCCCAAGCCCGATCCACCCTGCCCCAGCTTGGTGGTGAAAAAGGGATCAAATACCCGCTTCCTGACATGTTCATTCATTCCCATGCCATTGTCTGAGAAGGTGATCTGCACACTATCATTATCCAGCAGATGAGTAACAAGGCGCATTTCACCACTGGCACGGTGCTCGAACCCATGCGTCAGTGCATTCGTCATGAAGTTGGTAACGATCTGCCCCAGTGGTCCTGGATAGCTATCCATATTTACCCCGGGTGCCAGATCGGTTAGCAGTGTGTAGGAGCTATTCTTGTACATCGGTGCCATGGTCACGATCAGCTCTTCCAGCACTGTTTGCAAATCGAAATTGCGCCGGTGGCTACTCGACTGGTCAACGGCCACCTGTTTGAAACTACGTATCAGTTCTCTGGCCATGCCAAGAGTGCGCATCAACAGTTCAGTGCCCTTACTGGCGGTATCCACATAGGCATCAAGTGATGAACGCTTTAGTTTACCTTCCTTGATATCCAGCATTAATTCCCTGGTTTTGTCCTGCAAGGTACTGGCAACGGTCACGCTATTGCCGATGGGAGTATTCAATTCATGTGCAACCCCGGCCACCAGTGAACCCAGTGCCGCCATTTTTTCAGCACGCACCAGCTCATCCTGGGTATGTCTGAGTGAGGCCATGGCCGATGCCAGCTCGGCGTTAGCCTGTTGCAGATTCAGGGTGCGTAATTTCACCCTTTCTTCCAGTTGCGCCGTCATCTCGCGGATTTCATGCTCGACTTCCACCTGTCGGGTCACATTCAGCAATGAAAAAATACACATGCGCTTGTTGCGCATTTTGATTAACCTCGCTGACAACAGGAAAATCAGTCTGGCACCGTCTTTGATTTTCAGATGGATTTCCATCTGATCCACTTTTTTATCGCGCAATAGCGCCAGATCAAATTCTTTTCGTTTTTCCAGTTGATCATCAAAACCAAGGGCACTGGTAAGCTGTCCAACGACTTCATCCCTGGTATAGCCAAACTCCGTCAGCCAGACATCATTGACTTCGACGATGCGGTCTGTCTTCACATCCACCAGTCCCAGGGGAATTGGTGACAACTGAAACAGGGTGGAATATTTATGCTCGTTTTCGCGCAGCAGCGACTCCACTTGCAATCGCGTTGCTTCTGCTGCGATTTCGTTATCAATATTGCGTGAAGACAGTAATAAATATTCTTCATTTCCCGCCTCAAATTTGGAACCTGAAATCCGGCTTTGCGTCACCAGACCCGTTTTGCGGCGGAACGACACTTGCATATCCCTGACTTCACCATCCTTTTTGATGCGGGCGATCAGTTCGTCGCGCTGTTCCGGCTTTGCCCATAAATTCAGGTCATTGGAGGTACGCCCTATGGCATATTCACGTGAGTAACCAGACATGGGCTCCCAGTTACGATTGACATCGATATACTGGCCTGTACTCATTCTGGTAATGGTAAGTATGTCGGGCACCAGTTGAAACACGGTAGCCAGAAGCTTTTCGCGCTCATGCAGTTCCCGCTCTACCTGTACCTGCAGTTTTTCCACCCGGCGCAAAGCCGTCACATCCTGCATGGCATAAGCGATATAGGGCTCACTACCTGCATCAAACCGGGTGCCGGAAATCAGTACCGGATACTCATGACCATTTTTGTGCCGGTATATGGTTTCATAATTATTGACTTCACCTTCGCGCGCGAGGATGGCAAGCATTTCTGGACGTTTTTCCGGGTCTGCCCATAAATTCATTTCAAGCGAAAAGCGCCCCAGCGTCTCATCCCTAGAATATCCGGTGACGGTTTCCCAGTGGCGATTCACATCCAGATAACATCCATCTTTTTCGCGGCAAATGGCTAGCACGTCAGGCACCATCTGAAAGACTTTTTCAAACAGCGCACTCCGTTCTTTCGACATGCGCTCTACCTGTTGACGCCCATGTATTTCCTGCAACAGGTTTTCATTGATGCGGTAAGCGTCTTCCTGCTGACGCAATAAGGCTGCCACCATAAACAGCATGCCTATGGCAAGATCAAGAAAAGCGCCAATACCAAAACCCAGCGAAGCAAATTCTGCATGCTCCCTCAGTAAGGGAAAATCCAGCAGGTGCACACCCTTCAAAAATATCAGCACACCAAGGACAAGGTAACCCAGACTATGTTTGTCACTTTTCATGCGCCAGAAAGTGACGCCAGCAGCGATGAGCATACATCCTGCCAGGCAATACACCGGCAGCGTGCGCCAGAACAGCGTGGCCCCCGTCAGGAAGGTCATCAACAGCCACATGACAGCGAGTGCAAAACCCAGCATGACAGGCATGACATGTACCGTCACACCGTAAAAAATTCTTGTACCTGCCCATAAAAAACAGACGTAAGCAAGCATGAAAATATCGGCTGCAAGAACCAGCAGGGGCGCATGGTTTACTGCAAGCAAATTGCAGACACTACGCAAAACCAGAAAGGTATATGCCAGCGTCCAGCAACGGGTAGTCCTGACATGCACGTTCAAATGCTGTACATAAAACAGCACCAGCATGGTCAGCAAGGAAGCGATCAGAGAACTGCTAATGGCAGCGGGAAGAAGGGAGGAAGGCATGATTATCCCGCGACGCTATCGAAAGCGGAAACCTGGAGTTACCATCAACATCTCCCAAATGAGGCTTTTTAGGACTAATCGCAAAGCATCAGGCGGTGCAATACCTGGCGTTTGTTTGCACTCTATCTGATTCATTTTAATTGAATACCAGCACTTATCTGCAAATTTAATTGCTGGTCCAACGCTACTGCTTATCAATTAATAAAGGACATGCTGCATTTTCGCTTCGCAAGCCAGTGGCCTACGCAATCAGAAGCAGATCAAGTCGGCCAGCAATGGTGTACTACCCTATGCAATCCGGTTATACCAGTCTGTTTTTTGTGGGCCAGTTTAGCAAGATCATGGGGCAGTTCCAGCAAACACCCATTGACTGTGTTGCAATAAGCACTATTTAACATATTTCATTTCTTTAGGCTTGATTAAGCTGAGCGCTTCACATAAGATTAAAAGGAAAGTAAGACAATTCAAGCAACAGGGAGCGCACTGATGAAGAATCAATACAGTAGAACACCCGGCTTGTTACAAAATGATCTTTATGCCGCCGTCATGGCTTGTGATGCGATGGTGAAAAGTGAAAGATCATCGGGTAGTAGTTTTTTTTCGTATCTGAACAGTGAATTTTCGTCTGACGCTGCACTTGGCAGCAACCAGGACGATGATATTATTGATTTTATTGAAGAAGACGAAGAATCATTACAATCCAAAATTGAATTACATCCTTGGAAAATACTGATTGCGGATGATGACAGCAACGTTCACGATACGACCTTGCTGGCATTAAGTGGTGTCAAAATACACGGCCGTCCACTGGAATTTGTGCATGCTTACTCGGCAAAAGAAGCCGGTACCGTCATCAGCAAGAATCCGGATATCGCTCTGGTGCTGCTGGATGTGGTGATGGAAACTGTCGATGCTGGCTTGAAACTGGTCAGCGTGATCCGCAATGAAATGGGCTTGACCAATTTGCGTATCGTCTTGCGTACCGGGCAACCAGGCTATGCACCAGAACAGCAGGTCAGTGAAGCTTTTGCGATTGACGGCTATACCACCAAATCCAAACTCACACGCTCGTTACTGATTTCCGTGTTGAACGACACGCTGAAAATTGATAGTGAGAATTCCGAGTTACCTAACTGAATCTGCACCCTCCATACACATAAAGCAAGGGCCTCAATAGAGGCCCTCGTCTTTTATATTTTTATATTCTTATACTGTCATTCTGCACCGGCACGCCGCCATCTACGTACAATTACTTAATGTCGTCGCGACTCAGTGCATCACTATTCGGCATCAGGCTGATTGGCTGGTGCAGCCTTGATGAAGGCAGGATGTTCAAGGCAAGCCTGGTGTATGCGCATCGTTACCGGCAAACCCGATAAATCGCACTTGAAACGCTGGGCGTTGGCAATCTGCGGCACCAGGAAACAGTCTGCCATGCCTGGCTCGTCACCAAAACAAAAACGTCCGGTACGCGCATCTGCCGCCAGCTTTTGCTCCAGCACTTTCAGACCTTCGTCGCACCAATGTCGGTACCATGCATTCTTCTGATCTTCACTTACCTGTAAAGTTCCAGTCAAATACCGCAATATCCGTAAATTGTTAACCGGATGGATTTCGCAGGCAATGGACAAAGCCAATGCACGTACATGCGCACGCTCCAATGCGGTGGATGGCAACAGGGCTGGCTGTGGATAAACCTCATCCAGATATTCAATCATGGCCATGGACTGCGTCAACGTCACTATCTCACCGTCATGCTCATCCTGTAAGACTGGCACCAGGGCATCTGGATTGAGTGCGCGGTAAGCCGGGGCAAATTGCTCGCCCCCGTTTTTGACCAGATGCACGGCCACCTGTTCATAGTCCAGCCCCTTCAGGTTCAACGCAATTCTTACCCTATACGATGCCGAGCTGCGGAAATAGCCATAAAGTTTCATCATATATCCGCCACTTAAACCAGTTTGACTTTCAAGTCACTCAGGCCGGCAATACTGGCCTCAAGCAAATCACCACGCTGCACGGCTGCAACGCCTGCGGGTGTGCCGGTATAAATCAGATCGCCAGGCTGCAAGGTATACAACTGCGACAGGCAGACAATGATTTCAGACAGATTCCAGATCAGTTTTCCGGTATCACTGTCCTGGCGGGTTACACCATTCACGTCTAGCCGTATGCTCGCCTGTTCCATGCCAGACACTGTATCGGCTGTATGGATGGCACCGATGGGTGCAGAAAAATCAAAGCCTTTGGATGTACACCATGGTCGTCCCTGCGCTTTTGCTTCAGCCTGCAAATCACGACGTGTCATGTCCAGGCCAACTGCATAGCCCCAAATATGGCTGATCGCATCTTCTTCACGAATATCCTTGCCACCCTTGCCTATGGCCAGCACCAGCTCGACCTCATGATGCAGATTGCTGGTCATGGAAGGATAAGGCATTTCCCCCACGTTACCAGGGGCGACAGGCACGATCGCGTCAGCCGGCTTCATGAAGAAAAACGGTGCTTCACGACCGGTTCCGCCCATTTCTTTTGCGTGCTCTACATAATTACGGCCAACGCAGTAAATTCTGTGTACAGGGAACAGGCCCGTGCTGCCAGCCACCGGAACAGCAGCCTGGGGCTGAGGGGGAATAAGGTAATTCATGTCATCTCCGATCAATGCGTATGCGTCTCCCGAGGTCAGTAAGCCTACTGCCTGAGACTCGCTCTATTATGGCATTTTCCCTTCCAGCATGCCATGCCTGCCATGCGCTTGCTTTCCGGGAAGAATATGGACATAGGCACAGACTCACGATATTGATTGTTCTCGTTATAATGTACGATCAACCGCGGAGTAAAAAATGAAGACTTGCCTACATCCCAAATACCTGATCCCCATAGAACCGGCTGCCACAGTCCTGCAAAATCATGCGCTGGTCATGCAGGATGAAAAAATTCTGGCTGTACTCAGCAGTGCCGACGCACGGCAACAATATCCTGATGCCCTGCATATAGAACTGGCGGAACATGCGCTCATGCCCGGCATGGTCAATTTGCATGGACATTCCGCCATGAGCCTGTTGCGTGGCCTGGCGGATGATCTGAGCCTGATGGACTGGCTAAACAACCATATCTGGCCAGCAGAAAAGAAACACGTATCGGAAGAATTTGTGTTTGATGGCAGCGTCTATGCCATGGCAGAGATGCTGCGCGGTGGTACCACCACCATCAATGACATGTATTTCTACCATGAGGCCGTGGCACGTGCGGGCCTGCATACCGGCATGCGTACCATTGTAGGTTGCAGCGTGCTCGAATTCCCTACCGGTTATGCGGCTGATGCCGATGCCTACCTGGACAAGGCCATGGCAGCACAGCAGGTGTTCCAGGGCCAGAGTGGCGTAGCGTTCCGGCTGGCACCTCATGCTCCCTATACGGTGTCGGATATCACCTTCAAGAAAATTGTCGCCCTGGCTGACAAGCATGACATGGGCATACATTGCCATATTCATGAAAGCATGGATGAAGTCAATGACAGTCTGCGTGACCACGGCATGCGCCCCCTGCAACGTCTGCATCAACTGGGCTTGCTGTCGCCACGCCTGATAGCTGCCCACATGGTGCATGCGAATGAAGATGAAATTCAATTGCTGGCACAACAGGGGGTGCATATTGCGCATAACCCTGCCAGTAACCTGAAACTGGCTTCCGGCTTTGCTCCCATCCACGCCATGCAAAGTGCTGGCGTGAATGTAGGCATAGGTACAGATGGTGCAGCCAGCAATAACAAACTCGATCTGCTGGGCGACTTGCGTATGGCGGCCCTGCTGGCAAAAGCCGTGTCTTCCAACCCGACCGCCCTGAATGCGAGCAAGGCGTTGGAAATGGCGACCCTGGCTGGTGCCAAAGCATTGGGCCTGGACCAACAGATAGGCAGCCTGGTCGCCGGCAAGCTGGCCGATATCATCGCGATTGACCTGTCGGCGATTGAAACCCTGCCCCTGTTTGATCCCGTATCGCAAATCGTCTATGCGGCTGGCCGCGAGCAGATCAGCCACGTCTGGGTCAATGGCCGTTGCCTGATGGCAGAACGCCAGTTACTGAATCAGGATGCAGCACAATTGAAAGACAAGGCCATCTGGTGGCAACAGCGCATTACGGCTGCCTGAACAATTTACCGTTAACTTCATCATGAAATCATTAGCTGCTTTCATCAAAACCCCTCTTTATTCAGGATTGGCCGGGCTGCTGGTCAGCACCCTGCCGCTGTCATCTGCCCTTGCGGGCAATAATCTGCTCACCACGGTGGCAGAGCAATCCGGCTTTCTGAAAACCGGCCGCTATGAAGAAGTGGAAAAGCTGTGTCTGGCGTTTCAGAAAAACTACCCCAAAGAAGTGCGCTGCCTGGAATTTGGACGCACACCAGAAGGCCGCCCCATGCTGGCCTTATTGGCGACACGTACAGGTGTATTCCAGCCTGCCGAAGCAGCAAAGAAAAACTTGCCTGTCACCCTGATACAGGGCGGCATTCATGCCGGTGAAATTGATGGCAAGGACGCCGGTTTCCTGGCCTTGCGTGAAGTGCTGGACAACAAAACGGCAGCGCATGCACTGGATCATCAGATACTGTTGTTTGTGCCGGTATTCAATATCGATGGACATGAACGGTTCGGCGCATGGAATCGCCCCAATCAGCGTGGACCGGAAGAAATGGGCTGGCGCACGACGGCACAAAACTTCAATCTGAATCGCGATTACGTGAAAGCCGATTCTGCTGAAATGCAAGCCATGCTGGCACTTTTCAATACCTGGAATCCGTTGGCTGTCATCGATTTGCATGTGACCGATGGCGCCAAATTTGAACATGATATTTCCATCCAGGTTGAACCTGTCAATTCCGGCGATGAAGATCTGCGCAAGGCAGGTAAAGTCTTGCGTGACAATGTCATCGCTGACCTGGCAAAACAGGGCTCATTGCCATTGTCCTTCTACATGACATTTACACGCGAAGACGACCCCATGTCTGGCTTTGTCGACAATGTGGCACCACCGCGTTTTTCGAATGGCTACCTGCCCTTGCGCAATCGCTTTGGCATGCTGGTGGAAACACATTCATGGAAGGATTACCCTACCCGTGTACGCATTACCCATAACACCATTATTTCAGTACTGGAGCAAGTTGCACAACATGGTGAAGCATGGCTGAAGACTGCGCAGGCGGCAGATCAGCGTGCTGCGCAAATGGCGGGGCAGACTTTGGCTGTAACTTATAAAACCAGCGACAAGAGCAAGGATATTGCCTTCCGTGGTTATGCCTATACCCGCAACATGTCGGATGTGTCAGGTGCCTTGATGACACGTTACGATGAAAGCACGCCACAGGTATGGAACGTCAAATTACGTGATGAAATTCTGCCCGATACCACGGTCACCCTGCCCAGGGCTGGTTACGTGGTACCCGTTGCCTACAGCAAGGCGGTCAAAGAAAAACTCCAGCAACATGGCATACAGTACAGCATCATTCAGAAAGAACTGGCCAATGTCGATACTGAACAGTTCAAGGCAAGCAAAGTGAATTTGCAGCCGCAATCATTTGAAGGACGCCAGACCCTGAAATTGCAGGGCCAGTGGGAAAGTAAAACGCAAACCCTGCGCAAGGGAGCGCTGTTTATTCCAATTGCCCAGGCAAAAGCGCGCCTGGTGGCAGCCCTGTTTGAACCATCTGCACCAGATGCCCTGGTCAACTGGGGCTGGTTTAACGGTGCATTTGAAAGAAAAGAGTATATGGAAGCCTATGTGGCAGAAGATGTCGCGCGCCAGCAACTTGCCGCAGATGCCCAACTGAGAGCTGCATTTGAAAAGAAAATTGCCGACGAGCCAGAATTTGCCAAAAGCCCTGCTGCCCGCCTGGAATTTTTTGCCCAGCGCCATTCATCATGGGACCAGCGTTATCAGGTATATCCCGTACTGCGCCTGAATACCAAACCCTGAAGCAGAAACGGCATGCAGCAAATGCATGCCGTTTCAGATGTGTTGCGGTATTAATGAAAGAACAGGTAAGCCACAAATATGGCCGCCACAACACCAGCAAAGTCGGCCAGCAAACCCATGGAAATGGCATAGCGGGTCTTGCGTATGCCGACTGAGCCAAAATACAGGGCAACGATATAAAACGTGGTATCGGCAGAACCCTGGAAGATACAGGCAAGACGACCAACGAATGAATCCACGCCATACGTCTTCATGGCATCCACCATCATCGCACGTGAGCCACTGCCACTCAGCGGTTTCATTAATGCGGTCGGCAAGGCAGCGGTGAAATCCGTGTTCACTCCCATTTGCGTAAATAGCCAGTTAAAGCCAGACACGACAAAACCCAGTATCCCGGAATTGCGCAAGACACCAATTGCCACCAGCATACCCACCAGATACGGGATAATCGTCAGCGATGTCTGTATGCCGCCCTTGGCCCCTTCGATAAAGGCTTCATACACATTCACTTTTTTGCGCATCGCCCCCACAATAAAGCTGACGATGATGGTGAACAGCAAAAGATTGCTACTGACCTTGGAAAACACTTCAATCTCTGGCCGCGTCATATGCTGGCTTAAATACCAGACCATGCCAACGATAAAACTGCTCAGACCACCGAGCCAGGCGAGTATCACTTTATCGAACAGGTTGATACGCTGCCTGATGGCCACAGCCACCAGACCAACCACCGTGGCGACATAGGTGGCGATCATGCAGGGGATAAAAATATCTGATGGGTCTTTTGCCCCCAGCACTGCACGTTGCGCCATGATGGCCAGCGGTATCAGTGTCAGTCCGGATGTATGCAGGACCAGGAACATGATCTGCGCATCGGTGGCTTCTTCCTTATTGGGATTCAGGCTTTGCAGGCTTTCCATTGCCTTTAGTCCGAATGGTGTAGCGGCATTGTCCAGCCCCAGCAGATTGGCGGAAAAATTCATCACCATGTGACCGTTGGCCGGATGGTTTTTTGGTACTCCAGGGAAAATACGTGCAAAAAACGGCGCGATCAGTTTCGCAATAAAATCGATGGCTCCGGCTTTTTCTCCTATATTCATGATGCCCAGCCACAGGGTCATGACACCAGCCAGCGGCAAGGCAATGTCCATAACGCCGATGCGCGCAGAATCAAAAGTCCCATCCATGATGCGCTTGAACACCTCCACATCCCCAAACACCAGCCACTGCACCAGGGCGGCAATGAAGCCAATCAGAAAAAAGCCGGTCCAGATATAGTTAAGTAGCATGACTTGTCAGTTTGATCTGAGTTTGATGTAGGAGTGCAAGCTTTTTATCATGAAAAGCCTTTACCGTAGTATGAAAATTTCATTCCCTGTCATAGACGGCAGACATACCTGAAACATCCTGTTGCAGTTTTTCCACCTCATATACAAATTCATGTAGCCGTAACGGCGCTGGCTTGCGTTATAAGCACATCGCAACAAATAAGAGGTGGTGTCATGAAAACCAGCTTACTGATGAAATGCCTGTTGTCTGTAGCAGTTTTGTACGCTGCCGGCACGGGAGTGGCTGCTGCGCATGATTTTGACCGTGGCTGGCGCAATTATCCGCCACCACATCATGTAGTGCGCAATTACAACTATGTGTATTACCCTTCTCACCAGGTGTATTACTCACCTGATCACCGCGCCTGGTATTGGACCAATGGCCGTGGCTGGGAGACTGGTAGCCGCCTGCCCTACTTTGTGAATGTGGACACGCGACTCGGTGGGGTACCTATCGTTTTGCGTTCTGCCACACCCTATGTCGAACATGTATATGTGGAACAGACCTATGGCCGCCCATGGCGCGACAGGCATGGCTGGCACCAGGAAAGACGCTATGAACGTGAATGGCGCGAAGAAAGACGTGACCACCATCATCACTGGCGGTAGTAAATACCACCTTAGAACTCATTTCATAAATAGGGATGAGTGCGAGCAAGGCGATTCGGGATGCAGTGCAAGGCGTGACGCGCAGCCAAGGCTGGTGCCTTAGCAAGCGGCGCAACGCTGCAATGCGCCCGAATCGCCAGCTCCCGGAGGGTTTGCTTCATAACGCGTGCTGGACTGCGTTGGACTCGTTATCAATAGCACCGCTATTGACTGCCTCGTCCGCCTTGCCAGCCCACGTTATGAGGCAAACGCATCTCACCCCTATTTATGAAATGAGTTCTAGTTACCAACCAGGGCAGCCGCAATATTGATGGAAAAGCCCACGACGGCAACATTGAAGAAAAAGCTCAACACAGATTGAGCGAGCACCGTCTTGCGCACCTGCCGGTTCATGACACACACGTCCGAAGTTTGTGCAGCGACCGCAATGGTGAAAGAGAAATACAGGAAATCCCAGAAATCCGGCATTTCCTCGTCATCCGGGAAGTGCAAGGCGCGTTTTTTCTCGGGTGAATTGTAAAACAGCAGCGCGTAGTGAAAACAGAAGACTATCCCCAGCAAGGCCCAGGAGCCCAACACGGTGGAGGCGGCAAACAGGTATTTCATTATCCTCACTTCGCTACTGAGCCCGGCCATGCCTGAGAGTTCATGAATAATGGCCAGCAGGCTGATGGTCGCCGACAGCGACATAATCACCAGCACTGCCACGGCACCTTCATCTTCCTGCTGCGCCATCCTGCGCACAGCCTGCTTGTCAGCACGCATCATCAGCCATCCCATCGAGATCAGATAGAGCCAGACCCCCACGTTCCAACCGCATAGTGCCCGCGTCACCAATGGTGTCGTCCCCGGTAGGGCCAGTGCTGCCACGGTGCCCAAACCAAGGGTGATCAACAACCTTGGCCGTCTTTTGATGAAATTTTTGATAATTTATCCTGTCAATAAAATTCTGAACATGCGAAATCAATCACGCCCCTGATTGCCGTCAGTTCTTACCTGACGCCGTAACAGGGCCGGGTGTAGTATATACAATGACAAGTGAATAAACACGGCAGCTAAAATTACCGCAAAGTATTTGACGCAAAAAGAAACTTTCAAATGGGCAATTTTTTATTACACTGAACATACGCATTTTCACTATAAGCTTGGCTCGAATCCTACTAAGAGGCAGCTCGCATGAATAAACGTACGCACTATGTAGCACTTTCCAAAGTCACTGCCGGAGCCGTGCTGGCCGACGATTTGCTGGACAAGGTTGGGCATGTGCTGTTGCCGGCTGGCGTGACGCTCACCGATCATATGCTGCATTCCATTGCGCATCATGAAATACACCAGCTATCCATCGTTGCTGCTCCAGTCTCAGAACAGCAAGAAACCGAAGAACGCGAAATCAGGCTGGCACGCCTGGAACGATTGTTCCGCCATGCCCCTGACAGTGCACCCGCCAGCCTGTTGAAAGCCTATGTCTTCCATTACCGCCATGGTGACTATCAATGAACGACACGAACGAGTATCAGGTACACCTGGAAGATGTGGTCAAGCATATCAAGGACTTGCCTACCCTGCCGGCCGTTGCCATGGAAATGCTGCAAAACCTGGAAGATGAAGACAGCAGCCTCGACATGATCACTGAAAAAGTGGCCATGGACCATTCTGTTTCCGCCAAATTATTACGGCTGGCCAATTCATCCTACTATGGGAATAATTCCAAAGTAGTGACCTTGCAGCAGGCAACCGCCATGCTGGGGGTGAAAAATGTAAAAAATTTAATACGGACCACCATATTAAGTGACAGGTTTCCAACTTCCAAATGCCCTGCCTTTGATTTTCGGGCATTCTGGCGCCACAGCATAGGAACAGCCATCTGTGCCGAACTGATCTCGCGAGCCTTGCACATGAAGCATGATTTTGCGTTTACCGCAGGCTTGCTGCACGACATAGGGAAGCTGGTGCTGGTGACTGGTTATCCTGACAACTACAATCAGGTACTTGACTATAAAGCAGCAAATGATTGCCGTCTGTTGGATGCAGAACGGCACATCATGCATATAGATCATGTCGCTGCCGGCCTGGCATTGGCACATCAATGGCATTTCTCGGAAGCAGTGTGCGATGCCATCCGCGGCCACCATGATCCCGAGCAGGAAAACCTGCACGCGCTGGCTTCGGTCGTGCATGTGGCCAATGCCATCGTGCACGCGCTGGACTTGTCTGCGGAAGAAAACGACATGCTCCCCTTGCTGTCGCAGGCCGCTTGGGATACGCTAGGGCTTAGTGAAGCTGACTATATAAGCATATTTCGTGAAACTGAAATGCGTTTCGATGCTTTGGATCAGATCGTACTCTGACTTTTTCTTTTTGGCCCATGTATCTGGATAAAACAATTTTGGAACACCTGATGCTTTTCAGATCAACGGACTATCGCATAGAAGATATCCACCTGTTTCGTGACATCAACGAAGAAAACCGAAAACTCATCGCCGACATCATCAAAGACTGCCAGGTCGTCAAGGCCCGTACCGGCCAGATCGTGCTGGATGCCAATAGCTCCGGCGCCAGGTTATTCATCGTACTGAAAGGTGCACTGGGTGTCAGCCGCCTGACAGAAAACAGCAATCATCTGGAAAACACCATTACCCAATACCTGCCGGGTGAATGCGTGGGCGAGATTTCAGTGCTGGATGAAGAAATCCATTCCGCCACCATCTCTGCCATCAGCGACAGCGAATTGTTGCTGATTGAAGCCGAAACCCTGTGGAAACTCATTGATGAATCAAACGGTGTTGCCCGCAACCTGTTGCAGTTGTTGTCCTTCCGCATCCGGGCGGCGAATGCACAGATACGCAACCGCCAAAAAGTAGGTGAATTTTATCGCCAGCTTTCTATGGTGGATGGCCTTACCGGCCTGCACAATCGCGCCTGGCTCAACGCACAACTGCCAGGCATGATCGAATATGCCCACGCAGCCGGCGCGCCACTCAGCATCATCATGGTGGATCTGGATCATTTCAAACGCTTCAATGATGACTATGGTCACCTGCTGGGTGATGACGCCTTGCAGACCGCAGCCAAAGTCTTGAATGCGGGCCTGCGCCCCAGTGACTTTGCTGCCCGCTATGGCGGCGAAGAAATGATGGTGATCTTGCCTGGTGCCAGCAATAAATCAGCCATGGGTGTTGCTCAGCGCCTGTGCAATCGCCTGGGTAAAACCAAGATATTTAGTGACCGGCAAAAAATTCTTCCACATATTACCGGTTCATTTGGAGTGGCAACGCTATCGCCTGGCCAGGACATCAATGCCCTCATCAGCACCGCAGATGCGGCGCTTTACCGCGCCAAGGCGGCTGGCCGTAATCAGGTGGCCAGTTAAGCCGTCGTTGCCACACACTGTGCCCTTCCCACCAACATTTTCCAATGCATGAAAAGGGCAAGCGAGCTATCGAATCTTGATAACGACCTTGCCTTTGGCCCGTCCTTTTTCAACATAAGCCATGGCTTCGCCCGTTGCTTCGAATGGAAAGACTCTGTCCACAACCGGACGTATGGCTCCGGAATCGATAAGCGCAGTAATCTCGCGTAGCTGTGATCCGTGGGCTCTCATGAACAGAAAAGAATAGTCTATATGACGACGCATGGCTTTTCTTCTGACACCAGAACTCAGCAGGCGCATGATGAATTGCACAAACCACGGTGCGCCGATTTTTTTTGCAAAATCAACATCCGGCGGGCCAGAAATTGAAATCAGTTTTCCACCAGGTTTGAGTATTTGCAAAGACTTGTCGAGTGTCTTTCCATCCTGGCTATTTAAAACCACATCGTAGTCGCGCAGGATTTTTTCGAAATCATCCTTCTTGTAATCAATAACGATATCTGCGCCCAGGCTCTTCACCAGATCAATATTCGCGGTACTTGTGGTGGTGGCCACTGTTGCCCCGATATGCTTCGCCAACTGAATCGCAAATGTGCCGACACCACCAGAACCAGCCTGTATGAATACCTTTTGCCCTTTCTTCAAATTCGCCTGTTCTATCAACGCCTGCCACACTGTCAAACCCACCAGCGGGATAGACGCAGCTTCTTCCATACTGAGCGTTTTTGGTTTCAGTGCCAGTGAATCTTCTTTGATGGCAATCAATTCCGCGAAAGCACCAATTTGAAAGTCATCTGGACGCGAGTAAACCTCGTCCCCTGGCTTGAATTGCCGCACCTCAGACCCTACCTCAAGCACCACTCCAGCCACGTCGTGACCCAGAATCAGCGGCATCTGATATGGAAGGATAAGCTTGAATTCCCCATTCCTGATCTTTGAATCAAGCAAATTGACACCAGCAGCGTGGATCTGCACCAATACTTCATCTGCCCTTATCTCCGGAATGGGCATAGGACCAATCCGGCCATTCACTTTTTTTCCGTAGCTGTCAACAATAAAAGCTTTCATCATGATTCTGACTCCAATTTAATTTAAATAGGCTTACTGGCAAAATCTGATCACAAGATATTGCTGCCAGGGGCTGTGCATTTCAGGTCTGCGTTATCTGATGTTTTTGAACAAGAGGCAGGATTATTTCCAGGCTTCAAGCCGCAGGTCTTTGCGTATCCCGGCATCCATCAGGCCCGCAGGTGCATATGTGCGCAGCAGGCTCAGGCGACTGGCCAGGCTGCCAGCGGTGTAACGTAACCGGGGATGCGGCGCAGTTGCTGCCTTCAGCACGACCCCGGCCACGACTTCAGGCCCCTCAGCCGTCGCCATCACTTCTTTTATCCTCTTATTCACCACTGCACGCACTGCGCGATATTCGTCCAGCTTGGTGTCGGGCTCCAGCATGTTGGCGTCAAACGGGGTCTTGGTATATGCAGGCTCAACCACAATGGCACGGATGCCCCAGGTACGCAGTTCATGGTCCAGGGATTCTGAATAGCCTTCCACCGCATGCTTGGTTGCAGAATACAGGGCACCGTAAGGCATGGGTAAAAAACCGAGCACCGAGCCGATGTTGATAATGCGCCCCGCCCTCTGCTGTCGCATATAGGGCGCGACTGCACGTGTCACGCGCAAGAGTCCAAAAAAATTCGTGTCGAAAATAGCCTGAGCCTGTGCAATGGAAACTTCTTCTGCGCCAGCCGGGGCGATGCCTATCCCGGCGTTATTGACCAGCAGATCAATACGCCCACTCCGACGTATCACCTCACTGATGGCGGCGTCGACTGATTCATCACTGGTCACGTCCAGCGACAACATGTCGAATGAGCGTTCACCAGTTGTGGCCCCACGCCGGCTGGTGCCATACACTTTGTAACCCGCTTTCACGAGCCGGTTGGCGGTTGCCTCACCTATGCCCTGTGACGCGCCGGTCACCAGCGCTATTTTGTTATTCATCATGCTCTCCAATCTATATGGACTATGTATTAAGGGCTGCAATATTTCAATTTCACTTAAAAATATGATGCTCATCATATTTTTAAACAAACAAAAACCGGCAAACATCCACCGGCATCAATTATGAATTGGACACGATCTTTTCCCGCGCAGCGCTGAGAAAACTTTCTGACAGCCTGACATCATCAACGGCGCGCGCCAACAATAGCGTACCGACCATGGTGGCCACTGTCATTAGTGCCTGCTCATGCGCCCCAGGCTGCCCCCAATCGGGCAACTGCCGGGCGACGACATCAATCATTTCCTTGATGCGACGGGTAGCTGCACGCCGCACCTCTGGTGCCTGCCTGGGCATCTCTGAACCCAAAGCACAGACCGGACAGCCAGTCTCTATGCTGTCGAAATGCTGCTTCGATAAGTAAGCCTGTACCAGCGCCTGCAAAGCCTGCTCTGGCGGCACGGCAGCGGCAATCTGCGCCGACACGGCCACCGCTTCGGCACCGGCACGATCTGCGGCCTCGGCAAGTAATGCTTCGCGCGACGCAAAGTGGCTATAGAAACCGCCATGCGTCAATCCGGCCTCTTTCATGATGTCGGCGACGCCGGTGCCATCGTAACCACTGCGCCGTATTGCACGCGCAGCAACTTCAACGATACGCTCGTGCGTTACTTCCTTGCGGCTGATGCCTTTTGGCTTTGCTGATTTATTTCCCATGATGGTCATCATATACTATTTCAAAAAAATGTGCTGACCGGCCTTAAAATACCCGGAGCACACAGGCGTCTTGATACTGCTCACGCATTCCACACAGACTGCGTATGCCAGAAATGGAACTGGCAAACACGCCAGTGCAATAAAAAAGGGTCCCAACTCAACGTTGGAACCCTTTTCATACTACCGAAGAAGAATCTTAGAAGCTATAACCCACGCACAGACCATACACAACTGGCCGGAAGTTGATGGTGGTTTTACGTTCTATGCTGCCGGTTGTGGCTTTCATATCCGTCTTGACGTCTGCAGCCGCGATGGATGCATTGACGGACCAGCGATCACTGACTTTGTAGCTGATACCTACTTGTCCTGCAACGCCGAATGAATCTTTCAATTCAATCTTGGTCGGGCCACCGGTTGCGATATTACCGATCGCTGTGGATGTAGCGTCAAAGAATTGGGTGTAATTGAAACCCAAACCTACATACGGACGCCATGTATTGGTTGGTGCGCCAAAGTTGTAGTTGATGAAGAAAGTCGGTGCACGTTGTTTAACCTTGGCAATAGTGCCATAAGGTGCCAGCGTGCCACGGCCTTTGACATCATGCTCCGGTGGGATACCAGCGAGGAAATCAAAGTCAAAATTATCATTGAGCCTGCGCGTGTACCCCAGCAACACTGTCGTTGCATTACCAACTGTCAGGCCGGCTGGTTGTGGCGTCAGGAAAGCCGGACCATTGCTGGTGAAATCAGGAGACTCGGAATGCACCTGCACATTGATGATACCGGCACGTACCGTATTGTCATATGCCATGGCGGAGACAGAAGCCAGACCCAGTGCAACGGCGATAGCGATTTGTATTTTTTTCATGATGGCGTCTCCTCTTATTTAGCCAAAACTTGCTGGAAGAAGGCGCGTGCTGCAGCGTTGCAGAACGGTGGGACCAGCGTGCCATGGTAAGCAGCGGCGACCGCTGTGGTTGGGTCCTGCTTGGCTGCAATGGCTGCATTGATAGCTGCCGTTTTGCTTTGACCAAAACCGACCTTGGCAGCAGCGAACGGATCTGCTGCGCTGGTTGGAGCGGAATCCACGTCCAGCACTGTCAACGCTGCTGCTGGCAAACCTTTAGCCTGGAAGTAACCTGCCGTTGCCTGAGTGCTCGCAAAGAACACGGTAGGGTCACCATTACCGCCGCACAGGAACACTGGTACGGTAGGCACATAGTTACGCAAGTCATTCTTCACGCCAGCCTTACGGAAAGGATTGGCAGGCGTACAGTTCAAAGGATCTGCGGGATTGACGTTGCAAGGATTTTTCTGTGCATCAGCCAGATAGGTGTTGCGATAGCTGGTTTTCACCAGGTTACCGTCACCGAAGAAAGCAGCAAAGGCAGCAGATGAAGGACCTGGCAGAGAATCCTTGGCAAACATTGCATACGCTGGCAATTTTCCTGTCGTGAACAGATCATTGAAGGTCAGCGCGCCTGGCAACAAGGTTTCGATGCCGGTTGCGTATTTGTCTTCGTAGACTTCATTCGGGTTGGCATACAAACCACCATAGGATTTTTGCCAGCTGGTCGTGATCAGAGGAATGAACACCGTACCACCCGCATTCGGGCTACCGGCAAACGTTGCGTCACCCAACAGGGACATGGCGTAAGGACCAGACATACCGGCCAGGGCAGTTACCTTGAATTCAGACGCATACGTAGTCTGCATCGCACGCTGTGTCGCCATAGCCACGTGGCCACCTTGAGAATAGCCGCTGATGACCAGCTTGCCGGAATCCTGTGCACCGATAGAGCCGAATGCCTTGCGTGCAGCGCGCAGAGAATCCACCATATCATTGGCTTGCTGTTCAGCATTCAGGTAAGGATGGTAGCTCAGTGCCGAGGTATCGTAACCAGCATAGTTAGGCGCAACAACGATGAAGCCCTGGGCGGCATACATGGCTGCCAGCAGAGTGGCTTCCGAGTTGTCACGCAGGTTGGCCATGTTGAAGGATTTTTCTACTGTCGTGCCATGCGCATACAACAGCACAGGACGTGGGCCGGTACAGGCAGCATCCGTGCCGGAAGGTACCATGATGGCGCCAGTTGCATCAGTCGCTTCGTTTGCGCCGCCAACGGTGGTGTACTTCATGTAGTAGGTGCTGATTTCGCACTTGGGTGCGCCAGTGATCTGGGTCAGACCAGGTTTTGCTGCATCCAGCGAAGCCTTGAAGACGACTGGATCAAGTTTGGTCAATGCCGGGCCGCTCGCCTGAGGAATAGGCACCAGGACAGGGGGATTGGCAACCAGCGTACCACGCGCAGGTGTTGTATCGATTGTTGGACCAGCACTACCACCGCCACCGCAAGCCGAAAGAACGGCAGCCGAAAGCAGACCCAGCGCTATATGGATTTGACGCATTATTGTCTCCTGTTAAGTATTTTTTTTGGAAGTCAGTAGAACCACCGAAGTCCAAAATAAAATGGAACGAGCGTTCTAAAACTCAATGAGTAGTATGTCATTTACGCAATTTGCTGAATAGCGAAAATTTCATATCTAGAGTAAACACTCTTAAAATTCTGATTGAATTTGGTGCACGAACTGTCTACGCGTACCAAATACAACACAAGGCGTAATTTTAATGTCTGTTAAGAAAAAAACCAGAAATCATTTCACTCATTTCATCAAATGAGATGCCCCCGCAGGATCATCACGAAAATGGATCATGGTTGAATTTGTCTTTACAAACGCGAAAGAGTGCTGACTGTCGTACTTCGGTAAAAGTTCATTTGAGAAGGTATTTTATTTTGTGCATTGCAGCATTCAAAGTTTGAGGCTCCGTCCCGTTTTCGACAATGAACCTGAACATGCCAACCATCTGGTACAGGCGTTGATACAATGAAACATTGCGTGGAAAAATTTAACCGCGACTTCAGGATCACTATGAACTCAACCGTCATTTTTGACGTGACACAAGCGGGATACAAATCCTATCTGTTTCCAGCCGTTGGGCTAATCGCAGTCGCGACAGGACTTTATTATCTCTATCTTCATTTTTCCAATCATCCCCGCAAACTGCCTGTAGTTACCATACTGCTCGGAAAACCCCCATTATGGTTCTCTTGTGTCTTTTTCGGCTTTGCCTGTCTCTGGACAACTATCGCTTTTAAAAGCACTTATTCAGACTATAAAGAGTTACGTTCTGCTTTTGAATTGGGCCAGTGCAAGCTTGTTGATGGTGAGGTTGAGAATTTCCAAACGAACGTAAAAGAACGAGGTCAAGACGAAGAATCATTCGATGTCGGAGATGCGCATTTTTCATACTCCTCCAACATTATCAATGCAGGCTACAACACGACAACGTATCAAGGCGGGCAATTAAGAGAAGGCTTGCATGTCAGGATTCATCGTTGTGCTCTGGGTATTGCCCGGATAGAAATCGTCGAAGATGCCACGATGAAGAATTAACCAAGTGTGGATGGCAGTTATTATTTCAAAGCACGTCATACGCGTGTTTAGGCAAAGTTAGCACCCCCAATGTATATAGCAGTATTTACCTATCCGCTCAGTTTTTTTCATCAATTAAACATCACAAATATGCGAACACTTGATACCGATGAACGTGCCAGGGTTTGGAATAATTTCGACAAGAAATTCTCTTTTTGCCCTTCAGTTGAAGGTCCGTTTCCAGCGATAACTGAACCTACGGACTCAATTACATTTTTGCTGGCACATGACTACGATGACACATTGATCGATGAGCTTGGAACCGTTCTTTTTCAAGCTTTTATCGAATGTGGGTATGAGTCAAAAGAAATCTATTATCTTGATTGGCAGCACCAATGCTATGCCATCAATATGAATAAAAATAATCGCTCGCGGATATCTGGCTTTCCAGACGGTGACTATGCCATCTTGCTTTCGGAAGATATGCAAAATGGCACTTTCGGGCATCCCTGGGAATACAGTATTTGCGTTTTTGGCGAATCCTTCGTCCAGGCCATCATTAAGCGCAAGCCTGCTATTTTTCAGAAGGTCATCAGAAATGCTGGTGGCTACAACGTAGAATGAAATCTGGATTGAAGGATCCCGTCAATGCCATTATTTTATTGCTATGCAAAAGGACTTGGAACTGACCAGGCACAAAAATGACCTCCATTCGCTTCAACACAAACAAATTCGATGTCACGTTAGAACGCCCAAATCCGATCCATCCGATTCATGGCGAATCCTTACTTGTATGGTTGCGTGAGCAAACTTTACCAGATATCCAAGTCAGCGAACCCAACGTGGAAGATTGGGGATGGTATTCGTACGTTGACTGGAAAGGAAGAGTCTACTTACTAGGCAGTGCATGTACGTCAGAAGATGAGAAAGGAGAGCGTGAATGGGTACTACTGTTTGAAAAACAGCGCTCGCTAACAGAAAAATTATTGAGTCGCGAAAAAATGACAAAGGACGACCCATGTATGCATTTTTTCAAACAACTGCTTGAGCGCGAGCCTGAATTTTCAAACCTGACTGAAGATGACGATTAGCGTAGGCTCTATTCAAATAAAATGTTTTTACTATTACGCATTACTCCCTATCTTGACAGGGTAGCCTCTATATTTAGATCGTCAACACGTTCCAAGTAAATTTCTCATCACATAGCGGCCACTCACCAACATGCCACCAATTTCAGCACTGGCCCTTTCCTAGCCTCATCTCCTGCAAATTCAATTCCCCCGTTTAGCCAACCACTCATCCACAGAAAACTTACCCGCCCCAAAACTGACGAGTACCAGCAACAGGATGCCCCAGTAAAAATGGGCGTTGATAGCTGCCGGACATTCGAGCATGAACAAAGCAGGGTAAGAAATCACAGCCATGGCGTTGACGGCAAACAGGGCAAGTGCTGCGGGGCGGGTGAAGATGCCGACGACCAGCAGCACAGGCAAGATCAGCTCGCCCCCTGCCCCCATCCAGGCAGCCAGTTCAGGCGGGATGACGGGGACCATGTATTCTTCCTGGAACAAAGATAGCGTGGCAGACCAGTCAGAGACTTTGACCATGCCGGCTTTAAAGAATTGCCAGCCCACATAAATTCTGAGTGCCAGACATAAAACCGAACCGGCCCAGATATTCAGGTTCTGGTCAAAGCGACGACTTAAAGTATGAACGTATTGCAGGATGTACATTGAGATTCTCCAGTTTTAAACTCCTGCAACTTAGTCAGACCAGCAACCGTATCCTTACAGGCTATCGTCAGAAAATCTGACCCCGGTAAACACGCCTGCATGAAACCAGGCTTGCAAATTGCTGTTGATATCAAAATCACAGTCTGCAACGACCGCCGTTTCCAGTGCTTCGGATAAGCTTGCACCTGCCTGTAGGGCCTGCAAAGCCAGGTATGCTGGCTGCGGAATATCTGTCAGCTCTACTGACCACAGCGTGCGCGAGATCAGTCCGTGGCTGCTGTGCCGGATCTGTTCAGGAAAGCCTGCCTGTGTTCCCGGTTGATGGGCAAGCCAGATTGCAACTGTGGCCCAGTCTGATGTATGCAGACCAAAAGCCGGATGCAAATCGAAGCGTGCTTCCTGCAAATCCTGGCCGGTTTCACCAACCAGTTGCACCAGCGCCGGCAGACTCAAGATGTCTGCATCCGTCGCATAGTAAGCGCGATGGATGTGCCATTCCAGCGCAGCCACGTCGGGAAAATAAGGGTAATCGGCGGCATCTGGTGTCTGCCTCAGAAACGCTGGCAGGTGTGCGCCAAAATCATTCAGGTCACCAGATTCAGAAGGAAAACTGCGCCCGAAGCTGCGTGCCATTTGCGCAAAATAGTCTTCGCCAACCAGTGCATGCAATACCGGATAGGCGTTGCGCAAGGCGGCGGTCCAGATGGCTGTCAGATTGCCACGGTACAGAGCCAGACGATCATCCTGCGCTGGGTGGGCAGCAAACAGTTTGCTGGCATCCATAGCCGTTTCGGGCTGTAGCAAGGCAGTGGCAAATTGCTGCTGTATCTGCGCAAGTGATGATGTACTCATGACGCACTCATAACGTTACCAGTTCCATCGAATGACGGTAGCGATGCCGTATTTCGCCTGCCTTGGCCGCCTCGCCCAGCAATACCGGTAAGGCAGGGATTGCCGTGTCCCACTCTATTAATACGGGAATATCGGCGGGCAGCAACTGGCAGGCCTGTTCATACAAATCCCAGACCGGGCTGGCAACCTGGCTGCCATGATCATCAACCAGGCAGATATCGGTCTGCAAATGACCCGCCAGATGGATTTCACCAATCGCGCCTGGCGGCAATGTCGCCATGATGCGCAAGGCATCCCGTGCACTTTCACCATGATTGGATTGGTTCACATACAGGTTATTAATATCCAGCAATACACCGCAGCCGGTGCGACTGACTAGTGCGGCTAAAAATTCAGCCTCTGACATATCGTCGCGGGCAAAACGTACATAGGTCGATACGTTCTCTATCAGTATCTGGCGCTGCAACAGCATTTGTAGCTGGTCAACACGTTCACATACCAGATCAAGTGCACTTTGCATCAGTGGTAAAGGCAGGAGGTCGTTCAGGTGCTGCCCGGCAATAGCGCCCCAGCATAAATGTTCGGACACCAGTCCTGGCTCGGTGCGTTCGACCAGACGTTTTAGTTTATCCATATGGGCGGCGGAAAACCCATCGGCCGACCCCAGCCCCATGCCGACACCGTGCAGGCTGAGCGGGTAATCACGGCGCAGTGTCTGCAATACGTGCAGATCATAGCCGCCGTCACCAAAATAATTTTCTGAATGCACTTCCAGCCAGTCGATGTCTACAGGCGCATTCAGAAAATCACGATAATGCAGGCTACGTAAACCCACGCCCACCCCTTGCAGGGTGGGCGTGGAATTGGGTATGGCATGTGGACGGGCAATGTCAGTCAACATCATTTCAGCCCGCCAGAAAACCAGCCATCAAGCACACTCAGGATTTAGGTGCATCCAGTTTGCCGCCCATTTTTTCGCAGGTACCGGATGGTACTTTTTTCCATTCTGCTGGATCATTGTCCTTTTTGCCCTGACCAGCGCAAGAGTGAGAACCGGATTTGGTCGCGCAGTCATTTTGACCTGCTTTTGCAATACCAAAGCATTTTTCTGTTTTTACTGGCTCTGCAGCCATTGCTACGCTTGAGCCAAGCAAACCAGCCAGTGCTACTGCAACCATTGCCTTGTTATTCATTGTCTTCTCCTGAAAAAGTAAAACATCCCACAGCGGGAAAAATTAAGAACTACAGCCTGTAGTCGGAGCAGAAACGGCAAACTTACAAAAATCTCTGAAAAAATTTTCATAAAAACAGATCTGCATCACAATATACGGGAAACTGGTTTGTCTGGATTCAAGCCATAGTTCAAATATCGTACTATCTTATTACTTTTTTTCAAGAAAAAACTTTCTTTATGTTTAACATCATCCAGCAATTGGACGCCAGCATCACAGATTTGTCTGAGGAATGTATCAATATCCGCCAATTTTGCCAGCTATGGCGTACACAAACGGATTTACTGGCAGCCTTGCCACCCCAATTTGCAGAAGTGATGGAAAATTTGCTGAGCAGGATGGAAGCCAGCAGCCTGTTCACTGAAGAAAGCTGCTCTTTCAGCCAGGCGGATCTGACGGCACAACTGCGCATCTGGCTAAAGAAAGCAACAGCGAGACTCAACGCACCTGCATAAATAGTGTAAGCTGCGCCCCTTTTTACTACCTTTCGTAGGAATTATTATGCAAAAACTGAGTTTTAGCCTGGAAGGCGAATATGTAGAGTTGAACCAGTTGCTGAAGCTGGTCGGTCTGTGCGAAAGCGGTGGTGCCGGCAAGGCGATTGTCGCCAGTGGTGACGTCAGTGTTGACGGTGAGCAAGAACTGCGCAAGACTGCCAAGATCCGTGCAGGTCAATTGGTCAGCCTTGGCGATATTGAAATCCGGGTTCAGGCAGGTTGAGTCTGTCCCTGCGGATCCGTTTGTTGTTCAGGTAGCTACTCAGTCAGTTGATTGGCTTGTCCTGCCGCCATAAAGCGCGCCAGCATATTGTCCATGGTATCGACATGATGCTCAAACCATAATGGCAACTCTTCTGCCAGCCGGGCCGCCAGGTCTGCTTCACCGATTGCAACACGACGCCTGACTTCTTGCATGACTTCCAGCACAGCATCATGTTCCTGCCTGTGACAACCGATGGGTGGAAAGGCTGTTTCTTCCATCCAGCGATTTTCCTGCTCGAAATGGGAAATGGAATGCACGATGAGGGCATCCAGCCGGTTCAGGAAGGTATCCGGGTTATCTTCAGACAGGGCAGCACATAATTCCACGAATTCTTTGTGTGTCTCGTCCATAGGTTCATAACTGAGGCTGAGGCGGTCGGACCAGCCCCAAGAATTTTGCTCCATGCTTTTTCCTGAAATCAATGTTGACCCAGATTATCGCTGATCAGCGCCAGGCTTGCTTGCGGCATATCAGCACATCCATCCAATGCCCACAAAAAAACAAAGCGCGCCCATGGCGCGCCCCTTGATTCAACACATCAGGCAAAACAAACCTTACTACTCAAGCCTGACTACCTAAGCCTGATTACTCCAGCTTCATGCAGTCGTGTTGATGTTGCGACCCAGATTGGGTGGCAAGTTGGCAACAGACTTATTGTCAGGCACCGCCTCAATCAGCGCAGTTGCACTTTCGGCAGTAATGTCATTTGCTTTTTTCAATACGGCAATACTCACCGCCTGGCTCGTACCCACATCCGCCAGCGTTGTTGCCAAATTAGCTATACCAGTCACATCCATGACAATTCTCCTTATCTGTCTACCTACGATAACGACAGCTTCAGTGAGATTCTTTAGGGCTGCTTGCGTTTTTTTTCAATAAACTGTTCTGCATCGCAGCAAGCAACCAATCCAGCACCTGCTGAGGCTGGTTCAAATCCAGCCACGCCAGCCCTGCACGCAGATTGGCTGGTGTCGGAATATCAGACGCCACCGCCAGAATGCGGGCATCGTGTGGATAAATTGCCGGTTTGCCGAGCACTGGGCGGTGTACCTCCAATTTGGGGATGCCTTCCCATTTATACCCTTCCACCAGGGTCAGATCGGCTGGTGACATGCGCAGCAACAAATCACTGAGCGGCGGCTCAGCTTCTTCGCGCAGCTCGCGTGTGATGACATAACGGTATGGCGAAGCCAGCAATACTTCGGCGGCACCGGCCAGACGCAGCCTGGCACTGTCCTTGTGGGGTGGTTCAATGATGATGTCGTGATGGCTATGCTTGACGATATTGATCTGTTTGCCAGCCGCTGACAATTCCTTGACCAGGTATTCCAGCAGACTGGTTTTACCACTGCCCGACCAGCCTATGACACCAAGTATCTGTCCCTGCATATATGCTGCGCTCCATTTGTCTTTACATTAACGAAATTGGCGAAAAATTAGCTTTTCGGGCAAATTGGCTTTACACATGCCTCTCCACCCAAGATGTAAGATCGCATTACGTCTACACCATACATGCGCGAGCCCGCTCGTTTCTGTTAGTTAAAGCCAGCAATATACTGCATTGCACATTGATAAGCTCTCCGCTATCCGGCTTAGCCAAGGTGTGCCAACTTGCTTAGGCCACCCTTCTGGTGAGGGAGGATGCGTGGTGAATAGGGGACGCATTGATCTTGAAGGTACTCATGGTGCTGGAAAGTGTGCTGGCCTGATCATTCAGCGATTGAGTTGCTGCGGCAGCTTCTTCGACCAGGGCCACATTCTGTTGCGTTACCTCATCCATTTGAACGACTGCAATATTGACCTGATGAATACCCTCTGCCTGCTCCTGGCTTGCATTTGAAATTTCATTCACGATTTCAGACACCCGCTTGACGCTGGATACAAGCTCGCCAATCGTGCTGCCAGCCTGCTCGACCAGCCGAGCGCCTGCATCCACCCTGGATACCGTGCTGTCAATCAGGCTTTTAATTTCCTTGGCTGCTGACGCTGACCGCTGGGCCAGATTGCGTACCTCGGAAGCAACGACGGCAAAGCCCCTGCCCTGTTCACCGGCACGCGCAGCCTCAACCGCCGCATTCAAGGAGAGGATATTGGTCTGAAAAGCAATACCGTCGATCACACTGATGATCTCCACAATCTTGCCGGATGCCGCGTTGATGTCATTCATGGTGCTCATGACCTGCTCCATTACCTCACCACCACGGGCAGCAACCTGTACGGAACTTTCCACAAATTTTTTGGCATCTTTGGAATTGGCTGCATTATTTGCCACCACACTGGTCAGTTCTTCCATGGAGGCCGAAGTCTCTTCCAATGAACTCGCCTGACTTTCTGTCCTTGACGACAAATCCATATTGCCAGCTGCAATTTCTTGTGAACTCACATGAATTGACTCTGCGACGGTTCTTACCTGGCCTACAGTCCTGGATAAATCCCTGCGCATGCTCTCAATGGCAGCAATCAACTGACCAATTTCATTTGTGCTATCTACTTTGATGTCGGCAGTCAGATCCCCTTTGGCCACCTGATCAAGCAATTGAACTGCATGGTCCAGTGGCTTCAAGATGATTTTCTTTGTAGCAAGATGCGCGGCGACTGCAACAAGCAAAGCCGCAATAATTGCCAGCACATATACTTTTACAGTCGTTTGATATTCAAGCTCACGCGCTTCCATGATGGATTGAATCTGCTTGTCAGCATTCGATTGAAATTTTTCCAGCAGCGATGAAAACTCAGCCCCTTGCGAGGTTAATTTGTCTTTATTGATGGCGCTGTAATTATCGTAATCCTGCTTCTCCAGTGTTTTATATGCATCTTCGATTGATTTGATCAATCGTCCGCCCGCCTTCAACAAGTCCGATTTCAGGTTGGCATCTTCGTTCTGATAAGCAGGCAGATTTTCAAAATTCTTCAGCATCGTTTCAGCCTTCGATAAAGAATTTTTTGCACCTTTTATCGCAGCTTCTTTGTCCGTGCCCGCATCATTCTCTTTGGCCGAAGCATAAACCCTGGTCAATGCTGAACGGGCTCTGGTTGTGTCCTTGTAAGAGTCATTGATCATGATAATGCGCTGAGAAATTTCATGAACCAATGCCGTCGAAAAATTCGACTGTCTGACAACGTAAATGCCTATCACTCCTTGTGAAAGAATGATTGCTACAAGTACGAGCAGGATACTGTTCAAACTAAAATTGACGGAAAGGTTTTTCATGGGATTCATTTCTTAAAAATTCAACAGTTGCTTTTAAGATAGCAAATATTTCTACAAGGCAGAAGTTTTATACAAAATCTCACATTTTATGCAGGATAAAATTGTCCACCTCAAAATACTTTGCCATCAAAGTCATCAGATAAGCAAATAAAAACAAGCCAATCTACTTGTCTTTTTAAAAATTGCACTACTGACAATAGTAGTGCCACAACAATGCAAGCACGCCTAAAAATAACAAGTCAGAAATCGCATTTACGTTGAAAACAATGTTGTACGACATCATATAACAATGTATAGTTTTCCAGTTTTGTATTCAGGCTTGTGCATGACTTGCGACACAAAGTACATGCCAGGTCGTCAATTTTTTGCAATTGGAAACCCTATGACAGCATTGCAGTCACCATCGTCACCGTCAGACCAGACCAATACCGGCAACCGCACAAACATACGGTGGAGTATTTTGCTGATCTTGTTCATTGTCACCACGATCAATTATGCTGACCGGGCCTCTATTTCCATTGCCGGCCCGGAATTAAGCAAGACCCTTGGTCTGTCATCGGTGGAGATGGGCTTTATCTTCTCTGCATTTGCCTGGTCTTATGTCCTGGCGCAAATGCCAGGCGGCTGGCTGCTCGACCGGTTTGGCTCGAAAATAACCTATTTCTTCAGCATCTTTCTCTGGTCATTATTTACGCTGCTGATGGGAACGGTTGGTTTTCTTTCCGGAGCAGCAGCAATCACACTGCTGTTCGCTCTGCGCTTGCTGGTTGGGGCGGCTGAAGCACCTTCATTTCCGGGTAACAGCCGCATCACTTCTGCCTGGTTTCCGGTCAGTGAGCGTGGGCTGGCGGCTGCGATTTTCAATTCAGCGCAATATTTTGCCACCGTCATTTTTGCCCCCTTCATGGGATGGGTCGTGCATAACTGGGGTTGGCAAAGCGTGTTTTACGTCATGGGCGTATTGGGGATAGTGATGGCGGTCATCTGGCTGTTCACTATATATGACCCCAGGAATCATCCAGGAATCAACGCAGCTGAACTGGACTATATCGAAGCAGGTGGCGCCCTGGTTGATCTGGAGACCGTTCATCAGACACCAGAAGCAAACCGTATCGATACCTTTTCCATTATCAAGCAATTGCTGTCCAACCGCATGCTCTTAGGTGTATATATTGGTCAATACTGTATCAATACCCTCACCTATTTCTTTTTGACCTGGTTCCCGGTGTACCTTGTTAAAGAGAGACATATGACCATCCTCAAAGCTGGCTTTGTTGCCGCCATACCCGCCGTCGCCGGTTTCGCTGGTGGAATGCTGGGTGGCTTCATTTCTGATCGCATGATCAAATCTGGCATGTCGCTGTCTGTATCAAGAAAAACCCCTATTGTCATCGGTTTGCTCTTGTCGACTTGCATGATCTTGTGCAACTTCATTTCTACCGATGAACTGGTGATCGCAGTCATGTCCCTGGCATTCTTTGGTAAAGGGATAGGTGCACTTGGCTGGGCTGTCGTATCAGATACCTCCCCCAAAGAAGCAGGCGGTTTGAGTGGTGCCTTGTTCAATACTTTTGGTAATGTCGCCGGTATCACGACACCGATTGTGATTGGCTACATTGTTCAGGCCACAGGCACATTTGCCGGGGCACTGGTGTTCGTGGCAGCCAATGCGGCAGTCGCCATCTTTTGCTACCTGGTCATCGTTGGTGATATCAAGCGCGTTACATTTGACGATACTGCAAAAGGAAACGCAGCGTAATCTTTCAATGAGCAAGACCTGTCTTCATGCCGGGATTCAGCCAGATGCTGTTTCCCGGATGCCCTCCATAATCTGATCAGCTATTTATCCCGCGTTGCCAGCGACGCCCGCCTGGCTTGCCGTTTTCAGCCCCTGAAAGAGGTATAACTATATTACCTGTAGATATAACCAAAATGGTGCATCGTCATTGGGTCGTAATATTCTCATGACAGAATTGTTGCATTGCAATAAACAAAAGGTTATCCAGGATGATTTCTTTCCTCAGGCAATGCATCATTTGCTTTTGCTTAGTCTCCGGCATTTTTGGCGCGTCAGCTCAGGCTCAGGGCAATATGATCATTATTGGCCAGGCCATCGACTTGTCCGGGCCCAATGGCAGTATAGGCCGCGACTATGTTGCCGGCATCACTACTTATTTTGACAGTATCAATGTCTCTGGTGGCGTGGGTGGACGCCGTATCAAATATCTGGTGCGTGATGATCAGGGTGTGCCTGCACAGTCAGCCCAGGCCGTTACCGAACTGATAGAAAAAGACAAAGCAGAATACCTGTTGGGCGGTATCGGTGCCGCAGTCACAGATGCCGTGCTGGCTGCGCCCAAATTTGCACAAAGCGGACAAACCCTGTTTGCACCTTTGGTTGCCTCGGTAAAAAATTATAATTCGCGCGTATTGTTCTGGCGCCCCAGCCCAGAACAGGAGATGCAATACATTTTTTCCTATTTCGATAAACTGGGTATTAAAAGTGTAGGCATCGCGGTGCAGGAATCAGCACTGAATCAGGACATGTATCAATACGTGGTTGCCGAGCTGCGCAAACGCAATATGCTCATGAGCGGCATCGTCCACATCAGCGGTACGGCTGCAGATATGGCCAGGGAATCCGCCGTACTGGCAAAAACCAATCCTGGCATCGTGATTGCCATTTCCGACACCCTGGGTACTGGTATCTTTCTGAAAGAGTTCAGGAAGTATGCGCCACGTACTTTTGTCGCCGGTATGTCGCTGATCAATCTGGACCGTCTGGCAGAAGTAGCCGGACCTACCGCGCTGGAGTGGACGGTATTTTCACAGGTAGTGCCAAACCCTTTGAGCAAGAAGTCTCCGATACAGATGGACCATAGCAATATGATGAAAAAATTCAGGGATGAAGATTTGTCTTCCCTGACTTTTGAAGGCTTCATGGTTGCCAAGACGCTGGTCAAGGGTATACAAATGGCCAAACCGGGACGTGATGCCGTGCAGTCATTGGCCGTACAAAAGAGCATTATTGACCTGGGTGGCATTACCGTCACGACATCTGATGGTACACATCGCATGTCCAGTTTTGTGGATATGGCCTTGTTCCGCAAAGGTGGCGGCTTGCTGTTCTGAGCCTGATCTCAGTAGTCAAACTTGGCAGTCAAACTTGGCAGTCAAACTTGGCAGTCAAACTTGGCAGTCAAACTTGGCAGTCAAACTTGGCAGCCAAACTTGGCAGCCAAAAGAAAAACCTCGCTTGCGTTTTGCAAGCGAGGTTTTTTCTTTCAGGACAGGCTGTGCTCAACCGCTATTGCGCAAACCGGCAGCAATACCATTGATGGACAAATGGATGCCACGTCGAACACGCTCATCTTCATCCCCGTTGCGATAACGTTCCAGCAACTCCACCTGCACATGGTTCAAGGGTGACAGATAAGGGAAACGGTTACGTATCGAACGTGCCAGCAAGGGGTTGGCTGCCAGTAATTCATCCTGGCCAGAGATTGCCTTCAATATGTCAATCGTCGCTTCATGTTCGGCCTGTATGCGCGGGAAGATGCGGTTACGCAAAGAGTCATCTTTCACCAATTGTGCATAACGGCTGGCGATACCGATATCGCTCTTGGCCAGCACCATTTCCATGTTCGATAACACAGTAGAAAAGAAAGACCACTCCCTGAACATGGCCTGCAAGGTCTGCATGCCGGTATCCGGATGGGCGCTCAGATAGCTTTGTACGGCACTGCCAAAACCAAACCAGCCCGGCAACATCAAACGGCATTGTGACCAGCTGAATACCCAGGGTATGGCGCGCAAGTCTTCTATCGCTGTCGATTTCTTGCGTGATGCGGGGCGGCTGCCTATGTTCAGGCCAGCGATTTCGGAAATGACTGTCGATTCCCAGAAATACTGTTCGAAGCCTTCAGTTTCATACACCAGGTTGCGGTATGCCTTGAAGGCATGATCAGACAATTCTTCCATTGTCGATAAAAATTCTGGTTTTGGTGCTGTTTCGGTATACGCCAGCAAACTGGCTTCCATGGTGGCGGCTGCCAGCACTTCCAGATTGCGCCGCCCTACTTCCGGATTACCATATTTGGCGGTGATCACTTCCCCCTGCTCTGTCAAACGAATTTGCCCCTGCACGGCACCGGCAGGCTGCGCCAGGATAGCCTGGTAGCTGGGGCCACCGCCACGGCCAACTGAACCGCCACGCCCATGAAACAGGCGCAGCCTTACCTGATGCTTGGCGAATACCTCAACCAGATCCAGTTCGGCCTTATACAATTCCCAGCCAGAAGTCAAAAAGCCGCCATCCTTGTTACTGTCAGAATAACCGAGCATGACTTCTTGCGCATTGTTGCGGCTGGCCAGCAAGCGTGCATAGGCAGGGATACCAAACAGCCTGTCCATGACTGGTGCACTATTTTGCAAATCACCAATGGTTTCGAACAGCGGGATGATGTTGACATCGACACGTCCTTCTGCCGGATGTAGCAGGCCAGACTCTTTCAAGAGCAGAGCCAGTTCCAGCATGTCGGACACACCATCGGTTTTGGAGATGATGCAATTAGGTACCGCGCCTTTGCCATAACGTTGTTGCGCAGTGCAGGCGGCGCGATAAATTGCCAGTTCGGACTGGGTTTCTTCAGAATAGCTCAGGTAAGGCGATGCCAGCGGCCGGGCCGAACTGATTTCTTTAATCAAAACCTCAATACGCTGCTCTTCATTCAAATCCAGGTATTTCAATTCAGGATTGGCAGCCTGCAATAATTCGTGCACCACGCGCTCATGCACATCAGAATTCTGCCGCAAATCCAGTGGTGCCAGATAAAAACCAAATACTTTGACAGCACGTCGCAGGTGACGCAGACGCCCACGGGTAATCGCTGCAGAACCATTCGCATGCAGGGAATGATGGACGATATCCAGATCCGCCACCAGTTCTTCGGCCGTGGCATAAGGCTCGGCAATGCCGCTGGGGTGAATCACCGGTTCAAGATCAAGCAATTGCTTGTAGGTGGCAGACAGTCGCGCATACACGCCGCTGATGGCCAGGCGATAAGGCTCATCTGCACGATGCGGTGAATGATCGGGCGAACGCTGTGCCAGTGCCAGCAGATCGTCAGATACCTTGACCAGCAGGTTGGCCATCGATAATTGCGAACCCAGGGTATGCAATTCGTCGAGATAAAATTTAAAGGCACGGGTCGCCTGCATGGCCAGGGTTTTTTCCAGCACGGTGGCAGTAACAAAAGGATTGCCGTCGCGGTCACCACCTATCCAGCTACCCATTTTCATGAAACTGGGCAATTCTGTTTGCGTCAATGCCGCATCTTTGCTGGCCAATAAATCTTCCAGCCCTGCATACAGTTGTGGCAATTCGCGCAGGAAGGTGTAGTCATAAAAACTCAGACCATTTTCCACTTCATCCAGCACCGACAGTTTGGAAGTACGCAACATGCGTGTCTGCCACAGCGTCAGGACGGCACGTCCAAGAGCTTCTTCATTGGCGGCTGATTCTTCGGGGGTCAGTTGCATGCGGTCACGTTCATCCAGCAAACGTGTAATCACCATCTGGCAATTCAAGATACTCTTGCGTTGCACCTCGGTAGGATGGGCTGTCAATACCGGAAACACTTGCGCTGTCTGGAAAAAATCCAGCAATTGTTCGCTACTGTGCCCGGTGTTGTACAGAGCTTCTATGGTATGCGCCAGGCTACCCTGACGCGGCGCAGAACCGGCGATCAAATGGGCACGCGTGCGACGTATGTGATGCTGATCTTCTGCCAGATTCACCAGATGCGAAAAATAACTGAAGGCACGTATAACTTGCGTGGTCTGGTCATTGGTCAGGGTATCCAGTGTGGTTTCCAGCTCGGCACGCGCGGCTTCATCTGCATCGCGGCGAAAGCGTATGGAATTCTGGCGCACCTGTTCGATCAGGTCGAACACTTCATCACCATGCTGGTTTCTTACCGTATCACCTAAGATACGCCCCAGCCTGCGTATGTCCTCACGCAGGCTCTGGTCTTTGTCGTCGCTGATGTCGTTCATTTTTAATTGTGGATGTAGGTGGGCGTTCATGCTGACAAATTCTACGGTAAGGATAAAATCGGAATGATGAAAATTCTTGCGTGTCTGACTGAGGCAATATATCTGGCAACAAATCGGGCAACGTTTCGGGCAATAATATCAAGCGATAATTTTATCTGTATCAAGACGCAGCTCTATAGAGTAAGCACCTGTCTTGACAGCATGCTTACACCACAATCTGCGACTTGATATATCAAACAGGCTGCGGCTTGCTTACAACAAATGCCTGACTTATCTACCCGCATGCGAGGGCGTGCTGCCGTGTGTTACCGCGTGTTACCACGTATTACCTACGCAGCCTTCTTCAACTTGTGACTGCGTCCCACCGCCTGCAACAGGCCCTTGGTGGAACTATCGTAATCTTCCTTGACGGCACTGGGGTCGAGACTGATCAGTTGCTGGGCCAGGGATTTACCCAGTTCCACACCCCATTGATCAAAGGCATTAATATCCCAGATCACGGATTGCACAAAGACCTTGTGTTCATACAAGGCAATCAATGCGCCCAGGGAACGTGGCGTCAGGGAATCCAGCAAGACGGTCGAAGTTGGGCGATTGCCCTCGAACACACGGGGTGCCAGTACTTTATCTGGCAAATCGCCCAGTTCTGCACGCACTTCTTCGATGCTCTTGCCCCAGGCCATAGCTTTGGATTGCGCAAAACAATTCGCCAGCAGCGCCTGATTGTGGCCAGGCAAACCGGCATCGTCATCCGCCACCACGATAAAATCGGTTGGGATGATGGTTGCACCCTGATGCAGTAACTGGAAGTAAGCATGCTGGCCATTGGTGCCTGCTTCACCAAACAGGATGGGTGAGGTGGTGTAATCAACGCGCTGGCCTTCACGTGTGACGGACTTGCCGTTGCTTTCCATTTCGAGCTGTTGCAAATAAGCTGGCAGGCGTGTCATGCGCTGATGATACGGAGCAATCGACAAGGCTTGCAGGCCAAGGAAATTGATATTCCATACACCTATCAAGGCCATCAAGACTGGCAGATTTTGTTCCAGTGGCGCCTGGGCGAAATGCAAATCCATTTCATGTGCACCGGCTAGCATTTCTTCAAAACGGTCTGCGCCCACGTAGAGTGCAATCGACAGACCGATTGCACTCCACATCGAATAACGGCCACCCGCCCAGTTCCAGAACGGGAACACATTTTCAGGTGCGATACCAAAATCAGCTGCCGCCTTGACATTGGTGCTGAGTGCCACGAAATGCTGGCGTATCTGGTCAACCGGGCAACCGTGCGACAACATCCATTCACGCGCGGTACGGGCATTGGTCAGCGTTTCCATGGTGGTGAAGGTTTTTGATGCCACCACAAACAAGGTGGTTTCGGGATCGGCATTCGCCAGCGCATCGGCCACATGGCGGCCATCGACGTTGGAAACAAAATGCAGTGACAGGTTTTTTTGTGACCAGGGTGCCAGGGCGATGCAGGCCATTTGCGGGCCCAAATCAGAACCGCCGATACCAATATTGACAATGGTACGTATGGCCTTGCCGGTATAGCCCAGCCAGCGCCCTTCCCTGACTGCATCACTGAAGCTGCGCATTTGCGCCAGCACCTGATGCACATCCGCCGCGATATTGTCGCCATTCAAATCAAAGGTTTCACCTTTCGGCAGGCGCAAGACCGTGTGCAGGACAGCGCGATTCTCTGTCTGGTTGATGGCTTCGCCACGCAACATGGCGTCACGACGCGACTCCACATCCTGCTGTCTGGCCAAAGCCAGCAAATTAAGCTTGGCTGTTGTGTCTATGCGCTGCTTGGAATAGTCCAGCATGATGCCGCAGGCAGACGCAGAAAAATGCGTAAAGCGCTGTGGATCAGCGCGAAACAATTCTTTCAGGCTGGGCATATTGGTGGCACGTTGCTGCAACAAACACCAGAGCGGAGTACGGGAAACGGAAGTAGCCATAATCTTGCTTATTTTGCGAAAAGTGATTTACGAAAACTGCTAACACTGCTAACACATATGAACCAGTACCAATGCAGGACTATCACATGCCGGCATCGGTGACAATATTTACTTCTTGCCAGCCGCAGTTGCTGCTGCGGCCAACACACCTATCGCTGCCCAGTCACCGGCATTGATCAGCGCAGCCGGACACATCCATGATCCGCCCACGCACAGGATATTCGATTGCTGCAACAAGGCCGGTGTCGCTTCCACAGTAACGCCGCCGGTCAGGCAAAACTTCACATCGGGGAAAGGGCCGCCCAGGGCTTTGGCCATCTTGGTACTGCCAACGATGTCCGAAGGAAAAAGTTTGACAACATTAAAACCATGCTCCAGCGCCAGCATCAAATCACTGGCACCACCGACGCCAGGAAAATACGGCAGGCCGGAATCAGCAGCAGCCCTGGCCAGTAATGGTGTGATGCCAGGGCTGATACCAAAGGCAGCTCCCGTAGCCTTGACCGCTTCCAGTTGTGCCTGCGTCAGTATCGTGCCGGCACCTACCGTTACGGTTGGGCAAGCCTTGACAACTTCACGCAGTACCGTCATGGCATTCGGCGTACGCAGCGTGATTTCCACGGCTGGCAAGCCGTTTTCTGCCAGGGTTGTGACACAGCGTATCGCCTGATCCACATCATCGGTGACCAGGATAGGCAGTACGCGGATTTGTTCAAGCTGGGCGATGATGTTGCGTTTGCTCATACTGATATTCAGGCTCATGATCTTGTCTCGCTTTCAGAAATAGTGATGGAAGTTTCCGGCATTAGTCGATGAACAGTGTGGACGCGCCATGTTCTGGCGCAGTCACGACTCGACGTTGTGCGGCAAACAGGTCACGGCCATAACCGAAGGTCGGTTCCTTGCTGAGTTCACGCACGGCACGTTGTGCCCAAATATCGGCATCCACCAGTGCACGTAATTCGCCGGTATGGACATTCAATTCAATCAGGTCACCATCACGCACCTTGCCCAAGGGCCCACCTTGCGCCACTTCAGGGCTGACATGCAAGGCCGCCGGTACTTTGCCGGATGCGCCTGACATGCGACCATCCGTCACCAGTGCCACCTTGTAGCCAGCCGACATCAGGCTGCCCAGTACAGGCGTAAACTGATGCAACTCAGGCATGCCATTCGCCTGCGGGCCCTGGAAGATCACGACAGCAACAAAATCCATATTCAGTTCGCCGGCCTTGTATGCCTTGACCAAGGCATCCTGTGATTCAAACACCTTGGCAGGTGCCTTGATGATCCATGCATCTTCAGGTACGGCAGACGCCTTGACGATGGCACGACCCAGATTGCCATGCAATAAGCGCAGACCACCGGTAGGTGCGAATGGATCCGTCACATTCCGTACCACGGTGGTATCTGTCGATTCCGCAGGCAGTGCTTCCCATCTGACCTTGCCTTCATCCGTCAATACCGGACGGCTGGTATGTGAGTTCAAACCGTCATTGCCATAGACAGTCATGACATCAGCATGCATGAGACCGGCCGACAGCAATTCGCGTATCACGAACACCGGGCCACCGGCATCTTCAAAGGCATTCACGTCGGCAGTACCATTGGGATAAACACGCGTCAGCAAAGGAACGACGGATGACAGCTCATCAAAATCCTGCCAGTCGATGATGATGCCGGCGGCGCGGGCCACTGCGATCCAGTGAATGGTGTGATTGGTGGAACCACCCGTCGCCAGCAAGGCGATGACCGCATTGACGATGGTTTTTTCATTGACCAGTTGGCCAATAGGTTTGTAGTTGCCGCTTTGTTCGGTCAATTGCAGGACGCGTTCTACGGCTGCATCGGTCAGGACGCTACGCAAAGGGTCGGATGGATGGACAAAGGCTGCGCCCGGCAAATGCAGGCCCATGGCTTCCAGCAACATTTGATTGCTGTTGGCCGTGCCATAGAAGGTACAGGTACCGGCGCTGTGATACGCCGCGCTTTCTGCTGCGAGCAATTCTTCTTTTGTCGCCTTGCCCTGCGCATAGCGTTCACGCACTGCGGCTTTTTCTTTATTCGACAAGCCAGAACCCATGGGGCCTGCCGGTATAAAAATGGTTGGCAGATGGCCAAAGGCCAAGGCACCGATCAGCAGGCCAGGCACGATCTTGTCGCAGATACCCAAACAAAGAGTCGCATCAAACGCATCATGCGACAAGGCCACCGCCGTTGCCTGGGCGATCACATCGCGCGAAAACAAAGACAATTCCATGCCTGGACGCCCTTGCGTCACGCCATCGCACATCGCAGGTACGGCACCGGCCACCTGGGCTGTACCACCAAAGCGCAAGGCTGTCTGGCGTATCTGCGCCGGATAGTTTTCGTACGGCTGATGTGCCGACAGCATGTCGTTATAGGCAGTGACGATGCCGATGTTCGGCTTTTGCGCCTGGTTCAGCCAGATCTTGGTGCCACTATCCATAGCTGCATTGGCGTGTGCCTGATTGGCGCACGACAGGCTGGCACGACGTGGGCCGCGGCCACGCATGTGCTCCAACTGGGAAAGATAGGTACTGCGCAAGGTTTTGCTGCGCTCAGTAATACGCTGGGTAACCTTGTCGATAACAGGGTGCAGCGTCGTGGATGGGGATGTCGTCATATAAACACCTGAGGCCCTTAAGGGCGAAAATAAGAAAGCTTTTGCAAGACTGATGCGATACCCATAAAGATAACATAAATCGAATTTTTCTGTAACAAACTTTCAGTATTTTCAAATACAGCCATTATTTTAAGCAAACACATCAAATTTATCGTAATGAAACTACATTTCTGATTATTTTCTGGCATAATCAACATAAATCCTTATCATCACTGTAGACCATTTATAGAGCTACACTGATTTTAAACAGAATCATCTGTTTTAATCAAAACACAACACGGAGTCAGCATGACCACATTTGTCTTATTTGGCGGCACTGGCGATCTTGCCAAGCGCAAGATCATCCCTGCTTTGTATAGCGCATTTGTGAATGGCCGGCTGGACCAGAACTTCAAGTTTATCGGTGCGGCCCGCGAAAAGCTGACTGATGAAGAGTTTCGTGTGCGTGTCGCTGCTGCCATAGCATCCTATGCCGCCAATGTCGATGGTGCGACGGAAGAAAAACGTACCGCCTTCCTGGCGACGACGTATTACTCAAAAATCGACGCACGCATCCCCGAAGACTTTGCGGCCCTGAAAGACAGCCTGCATACCAGCGACGACAACGCTACCCTGTTTTACCTTGCAACTGGCCCTGACATTTTTATCCCCGTGGTTGAACAATTGTCCAAACATGGTCTGGTCGAAGGCAATGCCCGCGTGGTGGTTGAAAAACCGCTGGGTCGTGATGCGCAGTCGGCCAAAGAAATCAACCAGTCCCTGCGCAGCTATCTGAACGAAAACCAGATTTACCGTATCGACCACTATCTGGGCAAAGAGATGGTGCAAAACCTGCTGGCCCTGCGTTTTGCCAATTCTTTCCTCGAACCATTGTGGAATCGCAAGTGGATACAAGATGTACAAATCTCCATCTCTGAACAGGTGGGCGTGGAATCGCGCGGTGATTTCTACGACCATACCGGTGCCCTGCGCGACATGGTACAAAACCATTTGCTGCAACTGGTGTCCATCGTCGCCATGGAACCACCGGTGAATGCCAACCCGGATGCCATCCGCGATGAAAAAGTGAAAGTCTTGCGCGCCCTGCACAAGTTCACGCCGGATGAAGTCAGCAAGAAAACCGTGCGTGGTCAATACCGGGCTGGCGCAGTCGATGGCAAACCCGTCATCGCTTACCAGAATGAACCCGGCGTACCGCCAGCATCGCGCACAGAGACCTTTGTCGCCATACGTGCCGAGATTGATAACTGGCGCTGGGCCGGCGTGCCCTTCTATTTGCGCACAGGCAAACGCATGGCCAGCCGCAGCGCTGAAATCACGATTAATTTCAAGCCGATTCCTTACTCCATTTTTGGCAAGTCGCAAGGGCCATTGCGCTCGAACCGCCTGGTCATATCCTTACAGCCGGAAGAAAGCGTACAACTGTACATGAAGGCCAAAGAACCCGGCGAAGGCATACGCCTGTCTGACGTGGCCCTGAACCTGGACTTTGCCGAAGTATCAAAGTCACGCCGGGTGGAATCATATGAACGCCTGCTACTCGATGCCATGCATGGCGACCTGACCCTGTTCGTGCGTGATGACGAGCTGAGTGCCGCCTGGGCCTGGATAGACCCTATCATGAGCGCCTGGCAAAACGATAGCGAAGGCTTGAAGTCATACATCGCCGGTAGCTGGGGGCCATCTGCTGCCAGTTATCTGCTGGCCCAGCACGGTGCCGCCTGGGGCGAAGAATTCGTGGAAAGTTAAGCCGGAAAATGAGCATGAAATACCACAACTTCGAGAATTTCGCCGCCCTCAGCGAAGCCCTGAGCCAGCAATGGCTGGACGTAATTCAGACCACCCCGACAGGCAGCAGCTCAAGCTTTGCGCTGGCTGGCGGTTCCACGCCCGCCCCTGTGTATCAGCGCCTTGACCAGTTGCTGGCCGACATCGATAAACATCAACCGATCAAACTGGTCGCCACCGACGAACGCTGGGTCCCGGACCAGGACACACAAAGCAATGAAGGCCTGTTCCGCCGCTGCCTGTCAGCATCGGCCACAGACAAACGCTGGCAACTGGTGTCACTTAAAAATGCAGCAAATACACCTGAAGTCGCCACCGAAGCCATCAATGCCAGGCTGAATGAACAATTACCTCAGGCTTTCAGTGCGGTGTTACTGGGCATGGGTGCAGACGGGCATATCGCTTCGCTATTCCCCGGCGCGCCTACCCAGCATGATGATCTGGCCTGTCTGGCAGCAGTACATCCGCAAACCCGGCAAAGCCGCATGTCGCTGTCGCTGCCGCGCCTGCTGAACACCAAACGCATCTGGCTGGTGATTACCGGCGCAGAAAAACGTCAGGTGCTGGATCAGGCCATAGAAAATAATCTACCGGTTGCGTCCTTATTACGTGAAGCAGGCTGTACCATAGATGTTTTCTGGTGTCCGTAAGACCAAACCATATGGCAAACCCGTTTTCCGACAACAAACCCAACAACCCGCCTGAAAAAGGCTTGCTGGCACGCATACGCACTGCGAGCACGGCCCTGAGCCGTGCTGAGCGTCAGGTGGCAGAATTTTTGCTGCAAAAGCCGCATGATGCGCTGGAAATGTCGATACGTGTACTGGCCCAGGCCTGTGATGTCAGTGAACCCACGGTCGCCCGTTTTGCCCAGAGCCTGGGCTTTGATGGTTTCAAGACCTTCAAGCTGGCATTTGCCAAAAGCCTGGCAACCGGCATCCCTTACCTGCATCTGGATGTCAACCAGGCCGATCATGTACGTGATGTCTTGCCCAAGGTATTTGACCGCACCATCGCCGCCCTGATGGAAGCCCGCAATAATGCCAACACCGCCACCTTTGAAGCCGCTGTCAGCCTGCTGGCGCGGGCGCGGCGCATAGAATGCTATGGCCTCGGTTATTCCGGCGCACTGGCGATTGATGCGCAGTTGAAGTTCTTCCGTTTTGGCATACCCACGACGGTATTTTGCGATGCCCACTTGCAGGCACAGTCAGCGACTTTATTGAACAGCGATTGCGTCGTGGTCGCCTTTTCACGCACAGGCCGTACACGCGACCTGATCAATAGCGTGCAACTGGCCAAGGAAGCTGGTGCCAAAATATTGGTATTGTGTGCCAGTGGCGGCCCCCTGGCAGAGCTGGCTGATGTACACATCGGTGTGGATGTGGAAGAAGATCCTGATATTTACACCCCCATGACTTCACGCCTCGCGCATCTGACCTATATCGATGCGCTGGCAGTCGCCGTCACACTGCTGCGCGGCCCGGCTGCCATCGACATGCTGGAGCGCGCCAAGGCCAGCATCAGTGAAAAACGCCTGGTTCCCAAGATAGGTTGAAAGATAGGCTAAAACCAGACAGGCCACTACGAAATAACTGGATTAGTTAATCTTACCGGGGCTTTGGCGACCACCCTGGCGCGCCGTTTCCTGATCCAGATGATCAGGCCGGTGATGCTCAACATGGCTACCACCAGACCCAGCATTGAAATAAGTATGCGCCCCGTCAAACCCAGGATGCGCCCGGAATGCAGCGGGAATTGCGCTTGCAGGAAAATATCCCCGGCACTGCCGGTACCAGGGATTTTGCCACCCAGTGCGTGCCCATCCTTGCCATCAAAATACAGCCAGGCATTGCCCAGACCCACATCGCCATGATCATTGCCGGCCTCAAAAAATCCCACACCGTATACGCCGAAAGCTGGTGAATAAAATATGCCGCCTGCCGGCAAAGTCCAGCCACGCTGTTGTGCTTCCTGTTTCGCCAGTTCAATAACGCGTTCACGGCTAATGTCTGGTATGACAGGCTGGTCTTGGGCCTTTGGCACGCGGCTGGCAAATACGTCAGCACTTAAAGGGGAAAAGAATGAAACCACGGGGCGCACAACCTGCGTATTCAGGTTCATCGATACCGATGTAATCGCCAGCAACAGCATGAACAGCCACAGCCAGACACCACCGGAGCGATGCAGGTCAAAATTGAGTTTATGCCCGCCCTGCGACCAGCGAAAAGCAAACGACTTGCGCCAGCTACGCCAGTTGGGGAAAGAAATCCACAGTGCAATAAAACAATCCAGCACCCATACCAGGCCAATGATGCCCATGAACCAGATACCCAGTTCCACGCCCGATACATCGGGAATATGCATGGTGTAGTGCAGCTTGTACAAAAAGGGCAAAAGGTTTTCGCGGCTGAGGGATATTTCACCCCATTGCCGCTTACCCTGCACATCACCGGTAACGGGATCAACCGCGATCTGATTAAAGCCCAGAACATATGGTTTCCCCGTGGCAGGATTGATCTTACCATCCACCGACATCTGTATGGTGTGACCAGGTTCCGCCTCATTCAATACATAGGTCACCTGTATTCTGGGATCATTTGCCTCTATCTTGTTGGCAAGTTCCAGTCCTGACAAGGTTTTGCCACTCTCACTTTGTGCATGGCTGCGTGCCTGGAACAGTTGCGGATTCAGCAAAGCATCCAGCTCATGATCCCAGGAGATGAAAGCGCCGGTCAAACCGGAAATGAAAAGGAAAACCGCCACCGCCAATCCAAACCAGCGGTGCAGCAAGACGAATACAGGGCGCATCAACATGTGTTACCAGACCTGTCAATATTTCCAGTTGATCGTGACGCTGCCATTTCTTGGTGCGGCATAATAGCTCTGGCTCCAGTACAGGCTGGTCAGGTATTTTTCATTACTGACATTGTTCAGGTTGGCCGATATGCTGAAATTCTGGTTCACGTCATAACGTGCCATCAGATTCATCGTTGCATAGCTGTCCTGGCGAATGATGATGCCTGCACCTTCGTCACGGAAAGCAGCGCCCTGCCAGTTCAAACTACCACCGACTTTTGCATGCGGCATGAAAGGCAGTTGATAGGTAGTCGACAGACGGAACAGTTTTCTGGGCACATAGGTTTTCACATCCTTGTCGTTGCTGCCCTTCAGGCTTAACTGGGTGTACCCGGCACTGAGGTTCCAGCCTTTTGCCAATTCACCACTGGCATCCAGTTCAAAGCCTTGTGATTGCGCATCGATGCCTTTGTAATAGGTTTTGGTACCGATATAACCGGCCTGCTCTGCTGCATTGTTTTGCTGTATCTTGAAAACAGCCGCAGACAGGTTGAGCTTGCGCTCAAACAGTTCAACTTTAATACCCAGTTCATCACCCTTGCCTTTGACAGGATCAAGAGTCTTGCCACTGACATCCACCTCACTTTGTGGATTGAATATTTCAGTATGGCTGGCATACACAGAAGCATAAGGGGTCAGGTCATAGACCAGGCCCAGATACGGCGTAGTCTTGCTGGCATTCTTTTGACTGCTGACTCCATAAGAAAAGCCCGTGCTTTCAGCCTTGGTGCGATTGGCACCGGCGATCAGTTTGAATTGATCTGCCAGGTTAAAGCGTGAAGCAATAAAGACCGTGCTGCGCTTGTCTTCATAGGCGCTGCCATCGGTATAAGCATTAAATGCCGGTTGCGGATAATTGCCTGTCCAGTTCGTGATATCCGGCAAGGCTGTACCTATACCCACGCCATAGTGGGAAATATCATCCATTTTCGACTTTGACCAGTTGACACCAAAACTGAGGTCATGCTGACGCCCTGCCAGCGTAAATTTACCAGTGGCAGACAGGTCAAACAGGGTCTGGGTATTAACGTCGTTATACAGTGAAGGGTAGCTGTACAAGCCGAGGCCGGTCTTGCGATCAGGCGTACCATAGACATAAAAAAGTTTGGAATCTGCCGTTGAACGATTGTGGCTCAGGGTAGTCTTGATTTGCCAGTCATTGTTCAATTGGTGGCTCAGCTCAACAAAGCTGCGATCATCTTGCGTGAGCCAACGTGACCAGTCTGCTGCAGTGCTGGTAGAGGTTCTGTAGTTGGTCGGGCTGCCATCGGTGTAATACAGGGGCAAAGCACCCCACATGCCGCCCTTGGCATCACTCTTTTGATGTGAATGCCCTAGCGTCAGCACGGTAGCATCACCCAGATTGGCTTCAATTACACCATATACCACCGTTTTTTCTGGTGAGTAGCGGTCAAGATAAGAATCACTCGCCTGTTTGGCCACGACGATGCGACCTGCAATCGTACCAGCCGCATTCAGGGCACCGGACACATCGGCATCCAGCCTGCGTGAATTCCACGAACCCAGAGTCAATCCGGCCGATGCCTGGAATTGGTAAGCGGGACGCTTGCGGATAAAGTTGACCGTCGCAGAAGGATTGCCGGTAGACGACATCAAACCATTCGCCCCGCGCACGATATCCACCCTGTCGTAAATCGCCGTATCAATATCACCGGCCACATTGCCAGTCGTGAATGGCAAGCCTACACCGTCATACTGGAAATTGACGATATCAAAACCACGTGCCATGTAATAGGTGCGGTCCGTTTCTACTTTTTCCACCGACACCCCGGTGGTGTTGGCCAGCACGTCATTGGCGTTAACTTGTTTGAAGTCATCCATTTTGGCGCGCGTCACGACCGACACGGATTGCGGCGTTTCACGCAAAGACAGGTCTAGGCGGGTAGCCGAACCACTTTTACGCGTGGTGTAAGCGCCGGTTTTTTCGGTACTGGGCTCATTCGTTGCTGTTCCGCTGACCACTACTTCAGGCAATTCGGCAGACAATTCAGCCTTGTCCATTTTCACTGTCACCATCTCATCCGCAAAAACCATTGCGGGCGACATCAATGCAATCGACAAGGCCCACGCCATCGGGCGCAGACGGGGTGAATTTTCATGGTTGACACGGGGAATTTGATAGATGGATTGCGAAATGCGCTGAATCATGAAATTGCCTTGAAATAGATCTGAGTACAAAGGTGCACCCCATCCAAAGTCTGGTATCAGACTCTGGATGGAATATAGATTGCACACATTGTACCCAAGCAAATATTCAAATGCAAATCATTCTCATTTATATTTGCAACTTAAATTAAGTAACTTCTTTCAGCTTTACATCGGTGGTACGGCCAAGCCTGCATCACAGGCACATGAAAAACCAAGTGCCGGGCTTAGCAATGCCTGCCATCAAATCAATCAAGTCTTTTCGAGTATTGTTGTCGCTCTTTTTTGATAGAAATGCAAGATCACTTCTTCAAAATCCGTAATGAGTAATTTGGCAACAGCGTCGGCATACCAATTGAAATCTGTGCTCACCCGATAACGCATTTGTATTTTCAGTTCTGTAGTTTGTGCGTTCAATGGCTTGAGGGAATAAGTCGTATCCAGAATATCGAAGTATCGCCCACCTATCATCACATGATCATCAAGCGCATTGGGCGGGAAAGAATCCGGGTAAAAGTGGTAACGCCAAACCACATATTGATTTTTCACCCAATCGTTGGACACCTGATCAAAGTAAATAGCCTTGTTCATCCTGATTGTGCGCACCAGTCCAGTCGGAGTTTCTCGGGTGATGCCAGCAAGCGGCGAAGGAACACCTATTCGATACATCCAGGCCTGCCCTACTTCATCTTGCTGTATGTTTTCTGCATGATGTAATTGATGCCAGATCTGTTCTGGCGAAGCCTGTATCTGTATCGTACGTTCAAGCATAGCTATACGTTGCAGATCAGGATCAGAAGCCGGGATTGCACCAAACAACAGTGGCAACACCACAAAACCGGATACTGCCTGTCTGGGCCAATTGGTGGTACGGCAAATTACTCCCATCAATAGCCCTCCAAGCGCACCAACCACGGCAAACAGAGGGATGATAATAATGGCGCAAATCATGCCTTCTATTAAAATCGCCATCGTACCTAATACAAACAGGGTGTTCGCAACAATAGGTCCTGTCACATAGAACCACCAGCTTTGCCGCGTTTGGCACTCTGCAACAAACACGGTACTTGCCCCAACCGCCATTGGTACCAGCCAGATAAACGCACTTGCCATAGCGGTATAAGCCGACCCGGTGGTGCCTGAAAAAACCAGTCTCAGCACAACACCGATGACTGCACCGGCAACGAACGGCAGCCATTTTGAAAAAGGCAGCGCTTTCTTGTGTGGTGCTGGCAGAACCGAACCATTTACTATTTCCGGAACAGGCCCTTCAATGATGTTTTTATTTGCGTTCTCTGCCACCAATGGAACTAATGGCTGCACTTCCTTACCCTCATCTTCATTCATAGATGTCTTTTATCTCGTTAAACTGCCGCATTTGGGTATTTTTTTGGGGGCACATACGGTCCGGCTACCGTATATACATGCAATTCAGGTCGAACCGGCAAATCATCCGGCAGCTTCAAATTGGAAACCAGCCTCATTTTCTTTAACAGCAGAAGAGCCCACCAACCCGGATCCCATTCACCAGCCAGCAAACCCAGTCTTGCAGAACCTGGATAGGCGTGATGGTTGTTGTGCCAGCACTCTCCCATGGTCAGCAGTGAAGCGAGTCGTATGTTACGCCCCTGTACCGCAGCACCGCTGACTTCATACCGCAGTTGCCCATGATTGTGTGCAAGGTAACCAATGAACCAGTGACCAAAAACACCTGTAGTAACGCGTGCGCATACGCCCCAAAATACAAATGCCCAGCCACCCCAGCAATAAAAAAGCATGGCAACCGGTAATTGCTGCAACATCCAGGTTTTTTCCAGAAAACGATAAAAACCGTCGTCTGCTATTTTGCTTTCTATACGAATTTTTGGTGAGTGATGTAAATGCAGATCACAATGTAATTGCCACCATCCATCCACCAAGATACGACGACCATGCCGCAGGTAATCATGGCAGTCTGGCAGACGTTGCGCGTAATCACGCAATTCGTGTTGTCGCAACAGCCCTATCGGCCCAGCCAGCCCCACTTGCACACCCAGATAAACCATAAGGTATTCCAGCCATAACGGACATTCGAAGCTATTGTGTATCAGCTTTCTGTGGCTGCCCAGCGAATGTCCAAACAGCAAAACCACGATCGTGGACGAGATGAACAGTGTCAATGCAGCCCAATTGAAATGCGTGATGCCGCCTATCACGGCGGCAGACAGCATCCCTATAAACCAGAAAGATTTCAATAACGAATAGTTGACACTGCCTGCCTGAACACAAAGGGCATCAGTAGCAAGCACACGATGATCAATAATAAAAGGCTGAATTGATTTCATAAATTTTCATGCAGGAAAGGATCTATTTCTACACGTGCACCAACGAAGCAGCTCACCAGACCAAGGTTGGCTAACAATCAGCATGGTTTTACACCTATTCTTTTTGGCAACTTATCTTGTATCCTGACACAAAAATGCGAGTTGCTGCACATTCTTTGAATTACTCAATTTCATAGCATCTTGCGTAGTAAATTGGTACACATAAGAAAAATGCATGTTCAATTGCCAAATTTCTGGCAATCTATGGGGATCAGCATTGCAGGAAAACCCGTATGAACTCCATCTCACTTGCACAGATTATCGACGGCGTTAAAGATTTGCCAACTTTACCAGCAATAGTGATGGAATTGCTGAACAGCATGGATAACGACGAACTGGATATGCATGAACTGGCGCAAAAGGTCAGCCTGGATATCGCACTGACGGCCAAGACTCTGCGTTATGCCAATTCGGCTTATTACTCGACCATGATCAAGGTCACCACGGTGCAGCAGGCAATTTCACTACTGGGACTGAGTACGGTAAAACAGATAGTGATGACCGCCGCCCTGTCTGGCTGTTTTCCGGAAAATAATTGTCGTGGTTTCAGCCATAAGGAATTTTGGCGTCACTCAAATGCAGTTGCGATTGTCGCCAAGATCCTGGCAAGGCGCCTGAACTTTAATACTGACGTTGCCTTCACCGCCGGTCTGCTGCACGACATAGGCGCGCTGGTACTGGCGACGTCGTACACAGAGGCATATGAAGCGGTGCTGGCCCATAGGCAAGAGCATCCGGAAACACAATACGAAACTGAAAAAAGTTTAATCGACATCGACCATGCCGCGATAGGCGAAGCGCTGGCGATACAGTGGAATTTTTCGGAAATGATGATCAAGGCCATTTCTGGCCATCATCAGCCAGAAAAACCCGGACTGGGTTTTCTGGCAACCATCATCCATGTGGCTGATGGCATCGCCCATGCACTGAGGGTAACGACCACACCCGATCTGGCGCCGCCAGAAATCACCGGGCAGTCATGGGAAAGCCTGGGACTGGATCAGGCTTCGCTGGATGAAGTCTTGAATGAAGCCACCACCGAATTTGAGAAACTGCAAGACATGGTGGAAGTATGAATCTTGCAGGCGAACTGGCTGGCGGCAGAATGTCTTACAGCTCTGGTTGTATCAGATGCCCGAGCTTGGTGGCCTTGGTGGCCAGGTAACGCTCATTAAAAGGATTGCGCTTGATGATCAGCGGCACATGTTCTTTCACCGTGATCTTCATGCCTTCCATCGCAGCGATCTTGCGTGGGTTATTGGTCATCAGTTTGACTGAGTTGATACCTAGATGCTTGAGCATGGGGTCACACAGACTATAGTCACGCAAATCAGCCGCGAAACCCAGCCTTTGATTGGCTTCTACGGTATCTGCACCTTCATCCTGCAAGCGATAGGCACGCACTTTATTCACCAGGCCAATGCCACGTCCTTCCTGGCGCAGATATAACAAGACACCGCGGCCTTCATTAGCGATCTTTTGCAGGGCAAGTTCCAGTTGCGGGCCGCAGTCACAACGCTGGCTGAACAAAGCATCACCAGTCAGACATTCGGAATGGATGCGTGCCAGCACAGGCTGGCCGTCGGCCACGTCACCCAGGGTCAGGGCAATATGTTCCTTGCCTGTTGCTGTTTCAACAAAGGCATGCATACGAAATGTCGCCCAGCTCATGGGCAGATTACAGGAGGTAACGTATTCCAGTGCCTGTTCCTTCAGATCGACAGGCTGGTCATTGCTTAACATACAATTCTCGCGGATTCTTTTTATGAATATTGCTTGGTATTCTGTTATGACCGGCATCAAAAAACCTGACGGCTCAGACCAGAGTATAAACGAGGCGCGCATTTCCTACTTTTTGCGGTGAACGATCGTATTATTTACCAACTCTGGTCAGTATGTATGGTCAGCGTGCCAGAAAGCAAGTAGCGAGAACTCATTTCATAAATAGGGGTGAGATGCGTTTGCCTCATAACGTGGGCTGGCAAGGCGGACGAGGCAGTCAATAGCGGGTCTATTGACAACGAGTCCAACGCAGTCCAGCACGCGTTATGAGGCAAACCCTCCGGGAGCTAGCGATTCGGGCGCATTGCAGCGTTGCGCCGCTTGCTTAGGCACCAGCCTTAGCTGCGCGTCACGCCTTGCACTGCATCCCGAATCGCCTTGCTCGCACTCATCCCTATTTATGAAATGAGTTCTACCAGCTTAGAGGATTTCTACAATTAAAAAAGGGCATCGGTATATACCAATGCCCTGCGATGTCAACCAGCGAACAAATTTGCCCGAACGAGGCTTTATTTACGCTGCAACTGGGTAATGTCCCTGACTGCGCCACGATCAGCCGATGTTGCCAGGGCTGCATACGCCTGCAAGGCTTGCGAGACATAACGCTCACGGTCTACCGGCTGCCAGGCTTGCGGGCCACGTGCTTCCATTGCTGTCCTGCGCTGAGCCAGATCGCTGTCGCTGACTTTCAGGTTGATAGTACGGGCGGGAATATCGATTTCTATGATATCACCCTCTTCTACCAGACCAATCGTCCCGCCTTCTGCTGCTTCGGGTGAAGCATGGCCGATGACCAGACCGGAAGAACCGCCCGAGAAACGACCATCAGTGAACAGCGCGCAGGCTTTGCCCAGGCCCTTGGATTTGATGTACGAAGTCGGATACAGCATTTCCTGCATGCCGGGGCCGCCTTTGGGGCCTTCATAACGGATGATGACGACATCACCTTCATGTACGGTATCACCAAGGATGGCTTCGACAGCAGAATCCTGGCTTTCAAATACACGGGCTTTGCCGGTGAATTTCAGGATGCTTTCATCGACACCTGCGGTTTTGACGATACAGCCTTTTTCCGCCAGATTGCCATACAGGACCGCCAGGCCACCATCCTGCGAATAGGCATGTGCCCTGTCGCGTATGCAGCCAGCTTCGCGGTCAGTATCGAGGCTGTCAAAACGTTTGTCTTGTGAGAATGCAGTCTGGGTAGGCACGCCACCCGGCGCAGCGCTGAACAGTTTGCGTATCGCGGCATTGTCAGTCACGGCGATATCGTTTTGCGCAATCGCGTCTGCCATGGTCGGACTATGCACGGTCGGGCGTGTGGTATCCAGCAAACCGGCGCGTGCCAGCTCACCCAGGATAGAGATAATGCCACCAGCGCGATGCACGTCTTCGATATGGTATTTATCGGTCATCGGTGCGACCTTGCACAGACAGGGTACTTTGCGCGAGATGCGGTCGATATCAGCCATCTTGAAATCAACGCCAGCCTCATGTGCCGCAGCCAGCAAATGCAAAACGGTATTGGTAGAGCCACCCATGGACACATCCAGCGCCATGGCGTTTTCAAAGGTCGCCTTGTTGGCAATCGAACGTGGCAGGATGGAATAATCATCCTGCTCATAATGGCGCTTGGCCAGTTCGACCACCAGACGACCAGCGCGCAGGAATAATTCCTTGCGGTCAGCATGCGTCGCCAAAATTGTGCCATTGCCTGGCAAGGACAGGCCCAGTGCTTCGGTCAGACAGTTCATGGAGTTTGCCGTGAACATACCGGAACAGGAACCACAGGTTGGGCAAGCAGAACGTTCTATACGTCCAATTTCTTCATCCGATACCTTGCTGTCACCCGCCTTGATCATGGCATCGACCAGATCAATCTTCATTATCCTTTGTTCGCCAGTCTGCTTGGGATGCAAAGTCTCCAGCACCTTACCCGCTTCCATCGGGCCACCGGATACAAACACGACGGGGATATTCAGACGCATGGCAGCCATCAACATGCCGGGGGTAATCTTGTCGCAGTTGGAGATACACACCATCGCATCAGCACAGTGGGCATTGACCATGTACTCAACCGAATCAGCAATCAATTCGCGTGAAGGCAGCGAATACAGCATGCCGCCATGACCCATGGCGATACCGTCATCCACGGCAATGGTATTGAATTCTTTTGCCACACCACCAGCCGCTTCAATCTCGCGTGCCACCATCTGCCCCAGGTCTTTCAAATGCACATGACCAGGCACGAACTGGGTAAAGGAATTGACGACAGCAACGATAGGCTTATCGAAATCACCATCTTTCATGCCAGTCGCACGCCACAGGGCACGGGCACCGGCCATATTGCGGCCATGGGTGGTGGTACGGGAACGGTAAACGGGCATGATGCGACTCCAGAGGTTGAACAATAAAAAATAGTATATGAGAGATTGCCTTGCAGGGAGTGATATGTCAAATATTGAATTTATTGATAATTAGGTCGAAAAAAGTATTAATTAATTTTTCAAGACCAAAAAGCTCACCACAGAGACACAGAGAAAGGCAGGAGAAAACCTGAGTGCTTTTCAAGGTTTTGATTTTCTCTGTGTTTCCTCTGTGTCTCAGTGGTGTAGCAGGGAATTCGTGTGGTATGCCGCACGCCTGCGCAACGAAGACTTCTTGCAAGAAGTCTTTCCCTCCTCTGTGTTGAGAGGTCTTCACTCAAAAATGCGCTGAACGTAAAAAAACGCGAAGCTCTAACACTTCGCGTTTTTCAGGTTAATGACTCCATCATTCCTGATGGTATTGCGTCACTCTTTCCACTTCATTTTTTGAACCCAAAAACACAGCCACACGCTGATGCAGCTTTTCTGGCTGGATATCCAGCATGCGTTGCTTGCCGTCAGTGGATGCGCCGCCAGCCTGTTCGACGATGAAGGACATGGGGTTGGCTTCGTACATCAGGCGCAGTTTGCCTGCCTTGTCCGGTTCACGCTTGTCTGCCGGGTACATAAAGACACCGCCACGATTGAGGATGCGGTGTACGTCGGCCACCATGGAGGCGATCCAGCGCATATTGAAGTCTTTGCCGCGTGGCCCGGTGCTGCCGGCCAGCATTTCATCGACATAACGCGTGACGGGTGGATACCAGTGACGGGTGTTGGAAGCATTGATGGCAAATTCCTTGGTATCTTCCGGGATCTGCATATTGCGTTGTGTCAGTACCCAGGACCCCATTTCGCGGTCGAGGGTAAAGCAGTTCACGCCATTACCCGTGGTCAGTACCAGGACTGTTTGCGGGCCATACACGGCATAACCGGCGGCGACCTGCTTGCTGCCTGGTTGCAGGAAGTCTTGCTCAGTTGGTTTACCCATGCCTTCCGGTGCTTTTAATACCGAGAAGATGGTACCGATGGAGACATTGACGTCAATATTGCTGGAGCCATCGAGTGGATCAAACAGCAGCATGTATTCGCCCTGGGGGTAGCGGTTAGGTATCGGATGGATGCTTTCCATTTCTTCCGATGCCATGGCGGCCAGATGCCCCCCCCATTCATTCGCTTCCAGCAAAATCTCATTCGACAGGATGTCGAGCTTCTTTTGCACTTCGCCCTGAATGTTTTCGCTACCGGCGGTACCCAGCACTTCGCCTAATGCGCCTTTGCCTACTGCATGGCTGATGGTTTTGCAGGCACGCGCCACCACTTCGATCAGCAGGCGCAATTCTGCCGGTATCGAATTATTCAGGCGCTGCTCTTCGACCAGGTACTGGGTCAGGCTTACACGTTTCATGTTGTTCTCTCGATTTTTTCAGTAATTCTTGTCAATAGTTTGTTCAATAAGTCGTTCAAAACCTGTTTACGATCTGTAGCGAGCGTGCGTCAGCGGGCTCAGTGGCAACAAATAGAGCCGCGCAAAAAGCGGAATGTACTGTAGTACATGAGCATTTTGAGCAGCGCATGAGCCCCGCGCAGACTCCGATTGCGCTCGCGCAGTAAGATCGAAAACAGGTTTTCAGGAAGCCAGGGCCTTGCTGACTACTTCCAGCACATCTTTCGACAGTTTCTTGGTGTCAGCCACTTTTTGCAAGGCGGCCTTCATATGGGTTTGCAAATTCTTTGGATATTTCTTCCAGCGGTCCATGCTGCGGGCCAGACGGGCTGCCACTTGCGGATTAAGTTTGTTGAGCGCAATTACCAGTTCTGCCCACAAGGCATAACCACTGCCGTCAGCAGCATGAAAGCGTGCCGGATTGGCATTGCAGAAGGCAAAAGTCAGACTGCGTGCGCGGTTAGGGTTGTTCAAGGTGAAGGCTGGGTGCTTCATCAGTTCACGCACTTTGGCGACATCAGTAGTACGCGCAGTGGCCTGCAACATGAACCATTTGTCGATGACCAGTGCTTCTTTCTTGAAATCTTTGTAGAACTGGTTCAGGGCTTTGGCGGCTGCTTTGGCATGCTTGTCCTTGCCACTGAAGTTAGTCAGCGCAGTCAGTGCTGCCAGGCGATCTGTCATATTTTCAGCTTCATCGAACTGGGTTTTCGCCAGGTCAAAGGTGGAATCATCCGACCATTCAAGCAAATACGACAGGGACAGGTTTTTCAAACCGCGTCTGGCCATGGATTGTGCATCCGGGCTATATTTGCCCGGTGTCAGGTGGCCTTCATAGGCACTCAGGAAATCGGCACGCAGATGTTCGGTCAGGGTAGCACGGGCAAACTGGCGGGCAGTATGAATAGCCTGCGGATCAACAACCTTGAATTCTTCTGCAATCATTGCCTCGGAAGGCAAAGTCAGCACCAGTTCGCGGAATGCCGGGTCGAGGCTGGCATCCTTCAGCGTGGCACGCAGGGCTTCTATGAACATGCTGTCGAGCGTCAGTTCTTCACCCTGTTGTACTGCTGTCGTCAGTTTGACCAGACGGCGTGTCGCCAGGCGCTGGCCAGCTTCCCAGCGGTTGAACGGGTCGCTGTCATTGGCCAGCAAAAGGCCCAGTTCTTCATCGCTGTAATCAATCTCCAGCACCACAGGTGCAGAGAAATTGCGCAGCAGTGAAGGCACAGGCTTGTTGCTGATTTTGCTGAAGCGGAAGGTCTGGCTTTCTTCTGTCAGTTCCAGCACCAGACTGCTTGCGCCTGCGTGGGCTTCGTAACCATCGCAATGCAAGGCCATGTCCTTGCCATCAGCACCCAGCAAACCCATCACTACCGGGATATGGAAAGGCAACTTTTTCACTTGTCCTGGTGTGGCAGGGCAAGACTGGCTGAGTTTGATGTCATAGGTCTGCGCCTCTGCATCATAGGTCGTTTCTACCTTGACGCGCGGGGTACCGGCCTGGCTATACCAGCGTTCAAACTGGGTCAGGTCACGACCGCTGGAATCAGCCATGGCTGCACGGAAGTCATCGCATTCAACAGCCTGTCCATCATGCCGCTCGAAATACAGATCCATACCCTTGCGGAAGCCATCGTGGCCCAGCAAGGTGTAATACATACGCACGACTTCAGAACCTTTTTCGTAGATCGTAACGGTGTAGAAATTATTGATTTCAACAAAAGAATCAGGGCGTACCGGATGGGCCATAGGACCGGCATCTTCCGAGAATTGTACCTGGCGCAGCAGGCGCACATCTTCGATACGTTTGACGGCGCGACCGGTGGCGGTACCAACCAGATCGGCAGAAAATTCCTGGTCACGGAAAACTGTCAGTCCTTCTTTCAGCGACAGCTGGAACCAGTCGCGGCAAGTAACACGGTTGCCGGTCCAGTTGTGGAAATATTCATGGCCAACCACAGATTCTATGCCTGCGTAATCAACGTCAGTGGCGATGGATGGATTGGCCAGCACGAACTTGGTATTGAAGATATTCAAGCCCTTGTTTTCCATCGCGCCCATATTGAAGTCGCCAGTGGCAACGATCATGAAACGATCGAGATCCAGCTCCAGGCCAAAACGCTGTTCATCCCAGCGTATGCTATTTTTCAGGGAATCCATGGCATGCTGGGTCTTGTCCAGATTGCCTTCTTCCACCCAGACTTGCAGCAAGGCTTTGCGGCCGGATTTGAGCTTGTAATTTTCTTCCTGACAGACCAGCTTGCCCGCCACCAGGGCAAACAGATAGGAAGGTTTTTTGAACGGGTCTTCCCACTTGGCGAAATGACGGCCATCGCCCAGATCACCTTCTGCAATCAGGTTACCGTTACTCAACAGGACAGGGAATTTTTTCTTGTCGGCACGCAACATGACGGTGTATTTCGCCATGACATCGGGACGATCCGGAAACCAGGTGATCTTGCGGAAGCCTTCTGCCTCGCACTGGGTGATGAAGTTACCATTCGATGCATACAGACCGGACAGCGAGGTGTTTTTTTGCGGGTTGATCAGGGTTTCAATTTCCAGCGTGACTTCATCCGGTGCATTGGCAATGCGCAGGGTTTCGCCTTCTATCTTGTAAGCGCTTTTCTTCAGGTTGACGCCGTTCATGCGCAGTTGCAGCAATTTCAGGGATTCACCGAACAGTACTAGGTCTTTCTCTTTACTGTCATGGTTGCGTCGCATGGTCATGCGTGTTGCTACGTGTGTAGCTTGCAGATCAAGGTCAAAACCCATCTCTACCGTATCCACCCAAAAGCCTGGGGCAACGTAGTCTTTACGAAAAATAGTCTGTGGTGTGCTGGCAGTATCGTTGCGCATGGATTGAATATCTCGCGAAAATAAATGGAATGGCAAAGTCTTGTGAACCCTGCGAAGACTGCCATTTTACCAAGCCGCGTGTGAGCAGGCACAAAAGCAGTCATAATTACTTTGTAATAAAGCAGAAAATTTGGTCAGATTGTGGATTTTTTGCTGAGACCTGCTACCTATTTTATAAAAAACTGGGAATATCACCAATTTTTACCGATGCTCACAAAGTCGTTACAACACGTTACAGAAATCGCAACATGTTTGCGCAATGATGCATATCATGAAGTGATGAAACAGAAACTGAATTATCAAGGAGTAGCAACATGAAAAAGATCGCCATGCTATTTGCTGTGGTCTGTAGTGTTTTACTGAGTGGCTGTGCAACCACCTTCAGCAGCCAGGTCAGCGTATTCCATGAATGGCCGGCAGCAGCGACCAATAAATCGTATATCTTTGAACGTTCGCCAGGCCAGGAAAATAATCCCGAACACAAATTATATGAAGACTTGCTGCGCAGTCGCCTGCAGGTTCTGGGCTTCACTGAAATCAGCGCCGGTGCAACGCCTGCTATGAAGGTAGGGATGAAATACGGCACCACACTAAGGGAAATCCAGTACTCGCCGTTATGGCATCCTGCGATTTATGACCCATTCTGGAACATGCATTTCAGCCGCGGGATTTATCGCTATCGCCTGGGCTATCCTTACCCTTACTGGGGTTGGGGCGGCTATCCACGCTACTGGACCGATTTCAGCCTGCGTGCCAGCTATCTGCATCAACTGGAAATACATATAGACGAAATCAATCCGGCCAAAAAGCTGGCAGACATCAAGGTCAGTTCAGAGCAGACCGATCCGGAAATATCGACATTCATGCCCTGGATGATGGACAGCGCGCTGAAAGACTTTCCAGGTAAAAATGGCAGCACTACCGCAGTTGAAATAAAGATGGGTAAATAGTAAATCTCTTCACTATAGCCTATAGAAAATGCCCCTGGATTGATGCAATCCAGGGGCATTTTTGTAAGGCATTGTAGCGGCGTTACACTACTCAATCAGGCTGGCGGGTCTCTCAGTGCTTCCACCAGGGCACGGTCCACTACCGATTCGGCAACGATCTGTATCGCATTGCCTTCCCGGAACTGGGTAATCAATTCTTCGCTCGATACAGAGAACGCATCATGTCCCTGACGGTTGGTGAAGATATAACGGGTACGTTTGGGGCTGACCCAGGCCAGCTTGAAACGGGTGGTCACACCATTCTGCCGGGTAAAATCAACCCAGATGCCGCGCTCCATGGTTTCTATGACGCGCGCCCATTCATCGACCGGTTGCTCTATCTGATCCTGCACATGACGGTTGAGTCGTCGTTCACTCGCTCTTTGCGCAATATTGACGGCAATTTCCAGTTGGCGGCGCGGTGAAAATTCCAGTGGCGCACGGGCAATCGCTGCATGCCGTTCTGCCAGTTTGGAAAAGAATATGACGCGTTCCGGCTCATCCCATTTGATCGCATTCAGCCAGGCATTCAACAGCGACAGCATGGCCGGCAATTTACTGACCAGTTCCTTGCGTTCTTCCGCGCTGTTTTTCGGTTTCAGACTCCAGATCAGGTCATCCATCGTCCGCAGGGCATTTTCCAGGGCGTTGGGTTTTTCTTCCTTGACGTTATGGGAAATGGTCAGAATACGTATCCACTGCTCTTTCAAAAACACTTCCAGAAAGCCAGCAACTTCACCTGTTTCTACCCGGATGGCGACATCGTTTTCAGCAAACTCGCGCGCCAGCCGCATTTTCTCCTGCTTCAGGGCGACTGCCACCGGTTCACTGATGGCAACTTCAGTTTGCTGCTCTTCTTCCTTCAGAAAGGCTTCCAGATCGGCGACAACATCTGAAAACAATTCTATCTGCTGATCGAAATCCTGCTGCACGCGTTCGACGATGCCTTCTATCATTTGATAGAGGGGGTCTTCTGCTGTCGTATCACTATTGAGCAAGACACTGGATTTTGCCAGCGTATCAATCAGTACCCTGGCTGGATGGTTCTCTTTGAAAAAGAAATCCTTGTCCAGCAACGCCACTTTGAGCGTGGGTATCTGCAACTGGCCGATAAGGCCCTTGATATCTGCCGGAATACTGGAATCATTGAACACATAATCAAAGATCCGTGCCAGCAATTCGATGGTACTTTGATCGATGTGGGTCAGGCTTTCGGCATTCGGCTGCTGCGACAATTGCCGCAAATGTGCCGTATCCATGGGCATGGGGCTGACCGAGAAATTCCTTTGTACGCTAGTCAGGTAGTCAAAAAACTGACGGTCAATGGTTACCATATCGGGTGCGTGCATGCCACCACCGCCGACATTGCCATCACCGGCAAAACCTCCACCACTGCTGCCACCAGCTCCGCCACTGCCGCCCTGCTGGCCGCCGGCGTAAGGTATGCCGTCCGCACCGCCACCGCCACCGCCACCGCCACCGCCACCGCCACCGCCACCGCCAACAGTATTACTGAAAGAAGCAGGCGTAGAGTTACCAGAGAAAATATTTCTTAGTTTATTTTCAAGATAAGGATCGCGGTCGCTAATATCTTCTGTAGGCGAAAGCATGTTTTTCTTTTGTTTGTTCTTATACCCGTCATTGATATCCGGAAGAATGCCACGTTCTATCAATGCCTGGTTCAATTCCCTGTAAATCGCACCCAACTGAAAAAATAATTCCGGCTGCAATAAGCGCAAAATCAGGTGATGGGTTTCCGGATCAGGTTCCAGTTCCATCCAGGCTTGATGGACAGCCTTGACAAACAGCTCAGGACGAAACGGGTTTTGCGACACGCTGATAGGGGTTCTGCGCAAGACATGTCCTATACGTACATTTAAGGCCACCAGTTGCTCGGCATTATTCACTTCCAGCGCCTGGCTAAGGTTACGGCTGAGTACCTTGCTCTCCATCTCTTCGAAACTGACCAGCGAAAAATCCTGCTTTCCTTCATCGGTTCTGGCACGCTTGCGGGTATTCACCACGCTCACTTCCTTGGCCAGCGCAGCATTGATCTGTCCCGCCACCAGGCGGTAAAAAGTGGTGCCATTGCGTTTCAACTGCTGATACGCCTGGAAACTGATGGCGACCTCTTCGGGCCTGACCGTCTGATCAGACAACTTGAACAAGGCTTCGGTCAGGCGACCGGCAAATGCTTCCAGTTGTGAAGACACCAGATTGGTCGCTATCGGCACCAAGCTTTGTAAGATCAGCAAACGACTGGAGCTGGAAAATTCGCTGGTTTTAGCGGTATTCAGTGGAAGGGTGTCCATTGCTAGTTTTTATTGTAATCAGAATGGTTGATAAAACTGCGGTGACATGGCGCACCAGGCACTTGCGCCACGCACCACCAAATGTACACTGTTCACGGCCTGAATTGTCTGCATAGACAAAAAATGACAAAAAGCAACGAAGAAACGAACAACAAAAAAACCAGCCAAGCTCTTGTGTAACCCGGCTCGTCTGATTGTTTTAATTAGTATAGTAAGCCTCTGAAGCCAGCGTAATAACAACGATCAGCATCACGGCAAAAATCAGAACAACCAGCAGGCGTCCAAATTTGGGACCATCATTTTTCTGTTCATCTGCGCTTTTTTGTGGTGTCGTTTGTGTCATATTATCTTGCATCATGGAATTAATATGGTAGAACCTGTTGTTTTTCGCGCTTCCAGATCACGATGCGCCTGGGCAACCTCGCTCAGGGTATAGCGCTGGTGAATATCTATTTTAATTTTGCCGCTTTCCACCATGGAAAACAACTGCGCCGCCATTTGCTCAAGGTCATCGCGCTTCGCGGTATAGCTCATCAAACTAGGGCGAGTAATAAACAGCGAGCCACGCGAAGCCAGTTCGCTCAGGTTGAAAGCCGGCACTGGCCCAGACGCATTGCCAAAACTGACCATCATGCCCAACGGTGCCAGGCAATCAAGTGAATTGATGAAAGTGTCCTTGCCGATGGAATCATAAACGACAGGGACTCCTTTTCCATCCGTAATTTCACGAACGCGCTGTACAAAATTTTCTTTGTTGTAGTTGATAACGTGGGTGCAACCATGTGCTTTTGCCAACTCTGCCTTCTCATCAGAACCCACGGTACCTATCATGGTCACCCCGATTGCCCGTGCCCACTGGCTGGCGATCAGACCTACACCACCGGCTGCGGCGTGAAACAGTATGGTTTCACCGCCCTGTAAAGGAAAGGTACGATGAAACAAGTATTGCACAGTCAGTCCCTGCAACATCATCGCTGCGGCTGTTTCAAAAGTTATGCTGTCAGGCAGGCGTACCAGGTTGTCGGCTGGCATGATGCGCGCCTCGGCATAAGCACCGCATGGCCTGCCAGCATAGGCAACACGGTCACCAACACGCACATAGGTAACATCCGGCCCTACCGCTTCGACTATGCCTGCACCTTCCATGCCCAATCCGGCTGGCAGGGGCTGCGGGTAGAGTCCGGTGCGAAAGTACACATCGATGAAATTCAGGCCACAAGCCTTATGTCGCACCAAAACCTCACCGGCGCCAGGTTGCCCCAGCTCCACATCGACATATTCCATGACTTCCGGACCACCGGTTTGCTGCATCCTGACTGCTTTTACCATTACCATTTTTTGTCTCCTGCTGGTTGAAGCCGTTAGCAAACGATGTTGCTGCCCAAGTTTAACCTGAGGTTTTCTTTGCCGACAGCAAATACATTCCCCCCATGACCAGCACTGTACCTGCCATTTGCCAGGCCGTGATGGGCTCATCGAGAAAATAGGCACCTAAAAACAAGGTCGATACCGGTCCTATCATGCCAGCCTGCGATGCTGTCGCCGCACCAATCTTTTTTACGGCGATCATGGTCATAAAAACCGGCAACACCGTGCAAAATATGGCATTCACCACTGACAAGGAATATACGGCAAGTGGTTGCACCAGCATGGACGCCGGCCGCAAGACAAAAAACTGGCTTATGCAGGCGGCACTGGAGACGCACATTGCATAAGACACCAGGCGCAAGGACCCCAGCCGCTGTACCAGTTGGCCAGACTGTATCAGATACAGGGCATAGGACACCGCTGCCCCCAGCACCAGTACCGAGCCCAGCAAGACATTACTGCCACCAAACTTCAAATCATGGAAAAACACCAGCACGATGCCCATATAGGAAACCACCAGGGCAGTCCATTCCAAGCTGCTGACGGCCCTTTTCAAAAAGAACGCGGATATCAGCAACACAAAAGAAGGCGTAAGAAACAGGATCAGCCTTTCCAGCCCGGCCGTGATGTATTGCAAACCCAGGAAATCAAGGAAAGATGACAGGTAATAACCAATCAGCCCCAGAACTACCAGACTCAGGCGGTCTTTTGGGCTCAGGCTACCTGCCTTATGCATCTGCCACAGGGCAATGCCGGCAAAAATCGGCAGGGAAAATGCCATACGAAAAAAGATCAGGGTGACGGCGTCCACGTTGTAGCGATATATCAGCTTGGCCACGATGGCTTTGGTAGAAAAAAGGATGGCACCAACCAGGGCGATTGCAAGACCGGTCAGGTAGGAACGTCTTGCGAGTAAAGCGGTATTGTTATTGGGATGCATAAATAATTTGTTTAAACCTTGCGACACATTGGTAGCAGCAAAAAATCATTACTGCCACGCATCATTCTCTCACTCTGGAAACAATCAGAGGAATATAAATTTCCACATGGAAAAGAACTCACAATCTTTTACAAGCCTCCTCTGATTTAGCTGTCCATTTGACTTTGCGTAACCATTGAAAGATGCAAATTTCATTACACTTGATTTATGGATAACAGCACTGTCAAGGAATATCAAATGTACACACCGAGATTGCAATATGCGGATCAACCCGTACTCCGCCCTAAGCGCGCGCAAACTGAAACACCACAGTTGCGCCAGAAGCCTGTCGCCCTGAAACAGCAGGTTGCGGATTTGAACAGCATTTTCAAGCGTCTGGCCTCAGGTCAGCAAGGCTGAAACTTGCATAGCAATGTTGAGGGCTGAGGGCTGATAGCTGAGGCATGAGCCCTCTTGCCAGTTCTTATTTCTTCAGGATGGACCCCAGCACGCCCCGGATGATTTCACGTCCTACCTGGGATCCCATGGTTCTGACCGTGGACTTGATCATGGTTTCCACCACGTTGTCCTTGCGTCGCAAGCCACCACCGCCAAGCAGATTGCCGAATACGCTTTTCAAGGTATCACCAAAACCACCACCTTCCTGTTGCTGTGTAGTTTGTGCAGGTTGCGCAGGTTGAGCTACCCGCCCGGTGCCACCTGCGCCACCTGTGGGTCGTGCAGGTGCTGATGGCGCATTGCCCCAGCCATTGGCATCTGCCGCTGCGGGTTCTTCACTGCTGCCAGGTTGCAGACTTTCATCCCTATCAACAGCAGTTCCAGCCGCTGTTCCATTTGTCGCAGCACGTGCAGCCACCCGGCCTGTCAGTTTTTCATAGGCAGATTCGCGGTCTATATGTTTTTCATACACACCAGCGACGATGGAGGTCTGCATGACTTGCTGACGTTCATCGGCAGTAATCGTACCTATCTGCGAAGATGGCGGCACGATCAGGGCGCGTTCCACGATGTTGGGCCGGCCTTTATCATCCAGGAAGGACACCAGGGCTTCGCCCACACCCAGCTCAGCAATCACCGCTGCCGTATCCAGTTTTGGATTGGGACGGAAAGTCTCTGCCGCAGCCTGCACTGCTTTCTGGTCACGTGGGGTATAGGCACGCAAGGCATGCTGCACACGATTACCAAGCTGGCCCAGCACGGTATCCGGAATATCCAGCGGATTTTGCGTCACGAAATATACGCCGACACCCTTGGAGCGTATCAGGCGCACCACCTGCTCTATCTTTTGCAATAAAACCTTGGGGGCTTCATCGAACAGCAAATGGGCTTCATCGAAGAAAAATACCATTTTCGGCTGATCGACATCACCGACTTCCGGCAGATGTTCATACAGTTCGGACAACATCCACAGCAAAAAAGTCGAATACAGACGCGGCGACTGCAGCAATTGATCGGCAGCGAGGATATTGACGTAACCACGGCCATCGCCGTCGGTCTGCATCATGTCATCCAGGTTCAGCATGGGTTCGCCAAAGAATTGCTCGCCTCCCTGCTCAGAAATAGTCAGCAAGGAACGCTGGATGGCCCCCACGCTGGCGGCAGAGATATTGCCGTATTCAGTCTGGAATGCGGAAGCATTCTCGGCCAGGTATTGCAGCATGGCACGCAAATCCTTGGTATCGAGCAGCAACAGGCCGTGATCGTCGGCGATCTTGAAGGCCAGTTGCAAGACCCCTTCCTGGGTATCGTTCAGATTGAGCATGCGTCCCAGCAGCAAGGGCCCCAGGTCCGACACGGTAGCCCGCACCGGATGGCCCTGTTTGCCAAATACGTCCCAAAAAGTCACAGGACAAGCCTGCCATTTGGGTTCATCCAATTGCAGCGCCTGTAGCCTTTGCTGTATCTTGCTGCTGGCAGTGCCAGCCTTGGCCATGCCGGATAAATCACCTTTGACATCAGCCATGAATACCGGTACCCCGATATCGGAAAATGCCTGTGCCATGGCCTGTAGTGTGACAGTCTTGCCGGTACCGGTTGCTCCGGTGATACAGCCATGCCGGTTGGCCCAGTCTGACAGTAAATTCAGGTCGATTTCGGAATTTTTAGCGATCAACAATGGTTTTGACATAGTTTTGAGGGGTGATTTGGGGAATTCGGTCTGTACCACTATGGTAAAATACTGGTCTTCATTATAAAACCAAGCCAGGCAAAATTGCCGCCCTCAGGGTGAGCTATTGTCAATTCAGGAAAGAGCGATCATGGCAGGACATAGTAAATGGGCCAATATCAAGCATAAAAAAGCCGCAACCGACGCCAAACGCGGCAAGATCTGGACACGTCTGATCAAGGAAATCACGGTTGCAGCGCGCATGGGTGGTGAGGATGTCGACTCTAATCCGCGCCTGCGTCTGGCAGTAGATAAGGCTGCTGACGCCAATATGCCCAAGGAAAACGTCACGCGCGCGATACAACGCGGCGCTGGCACGCTGGAAGGTGCAAATTACGAAGAAGTTCGTTATGAAGGTTATGGCATAGGCGGCGCAGCCATCGTGGTTGACTGCATGACTGATAACCGTGTCCGTACCGTGGCCGAAGTACGCCATGCCTTCAACAAATACGGTGGCAATATGGGTACCGAGGGTTCGGTTGCCTTTTTGTTCCAGCATTGTGGCCAGATGTTCTTTGCCCCAGGCACGAATGAAGATGCACTGATGGAAGCTGCTTTGGAAGCTGGTGCTGACGATGTCGTCACCGACGAAGAAGGCGGCATAGAAGTGCTGTGTGCACCATTCAGCCTGTCTGACCTGCGTGCCAGCCTGGAAAAAGCAGGTTTCAAGGCAGAAGTCGCAGAAGTGGTCATGAAACCAAATACTGAGACCGTATTTGCCGGTGAGGAAGGCATCAAAATGCAAAAATTGCTGGATGCACTGGAAAACCTCGACGACGTACAAGAAGTATTCACCAACGCCATCATAGAAGATTAAGATGAAATTACTCGTTGTCGGCTCTGGTGGCCGTGAACATGCACTCGCCTGGAAACTCGCGCAATCTGAACGTGTACAAACCATTTTTGTAGCGCCCGGCAATGGCGGTACAGCTGCTGACGTACGCCTGAAAAATATCAACGTTACCGATCCGGCTGCACTGGCAGATTTTGCCGAACAAGAGAATATCGGCATTACCGTGGTCGGACCTGAAGTCCCGCTGGCAGCCGGTATCGTGAATATTTTCCGTGATCGTGGCCTGAAAATCTTTGGCCCGACCAAAGAAGCGGCACAACTCGAAAGCTCCAAGGATTTCGCCAAGGCCTTCATGCACAGGCATGCCATCCCCACGGCTGAATACCAGACCTTTTCCGATCTGGCACCGGCGCATGACTATATCAATGCCAAAGGCGCACCTATTGTCATCAAGGCTGATGGCCTCGCCGCCGGCAAGGGTGTGGTCGTGGCCATGACGCTGGAAGAAGCACATGCTGCCGTTGACATGATGTTGTCTGACAATAAGCTGGGCGATGCGGGTGCACGCGTGGTGATTGAAGAATTTTTGGCTGGTGAAGAAGCCAGCTTCATCGTCATGGTGGATGGCAAAAATATTCTGCCACTCGCCACCAGCCAGGATCACAAGCGTTTGCTGGACAATGACGAAGGCCCTAACACGGGCGGCATGGGTGCTTACTCCCCTGCCCCTATCGTCACACCGCAATTGCATGCACGCGTCATGCGCGAAATCATCGTGCCTACGGTACAGGGCATGGCCAAGGACGGTATCGTGTTCACCGGCTTTTTGTATGCCGGCCTGATGATCGATGACCAGGGTAACCCAAAGACGCTGGAATTCAATTGCCGCATGGGCGACCCTGAAACCCAGCCCATCATGGCGCGCCTGAAAACCGATCTGCTGCATGTCATGGAACATGCCGTGAATGGCACACTTGATACCGTAGAGCTGGAATGGGACAGGCGCACGGCCATGGGCATCGTCATGGCAGCCGCAGGTTACCCGGACAGCCCGCGCAAGGGTGACAGGATTACCGGTATACCGGCAGAAACAGCTGAAACCGTGACCTTCCATGCCGGCACTACATTGAATGAAAAAACCTTGAGTGCGAGTGGTGGCAGGGTTTTATGCGTGGTTGGCCTGGGTGATACGGTCAAGCAGGCACAGAAACACGCCTATGATACGGTTGAAAAAATCCATTTCGATGGCATGCAGTATCGCCACGATATAGGCTGGCGTGCGCTGAATCGCAAACATTAACTCCTGATCAGCAGCATTGTCAGAACAACATAGCGCGCAATAGATCTTTTAAAGCGGGTTGGGCACAGTCCAGGGTCCAGCCCCTTGCGTTTTTTAGAGTAGATAGCAGAATGACAGATACACTCGCGGTTAAAAATTACTTCTTGGGCCTGCAGGCTGGTATAGTCGCGGCTCTGGAAGAAGTTGACGGCCATACTTTTATCACAGATAGCTGGGAACGCCCTGAAGGTGGTGGCGGTATCTCGCGCGTGATAGAAGAAGGCAAGGTATTTGAACGTGGCGGTGTGAATTTTTCCCATGTCATGGGTAAAAACCTGCCACCGTCCGCCGCTGCCAGCCGCCCTGAACTGGCTGGTCGCCAGTGGGAAGCCATGGGTGTATCGCTGGTCTTGCATCCACGCAACCCCTATGCCCCTACCGTACACATGAATGTGCGTTTTTTCACCACCCATGCCGAAGGGCATGAAGATGTCTGGTGGTTTGGCGGCGGTATGGATTTGACACCTTATTACGGTTTCACTGAAGATGCGGTGCATTTCCACCAAACCTGTAAAATGGCGGTCCAGCCTTTTGGCACAGATTTGCACGCCCGCTTCAAAAAATGGTGTGACGAGTATTTTTACCTGAAACACCGCAAGGAAGCCCGTGGCGTAGGCGGTATCTTCTTTGATGATTTCAATGAAGTTGATTTTGCCGGCAGTTTTGCCATGATGCGTAGCGTGGGCGATGCCTTTATTCCTGCCTATCGCCCGATACTGGAAAGACGCAAAGACCTCGCATATGGCGAACGTGAGCGTGATTTCCAGGCTTATCGTCGCGGCCGTTATGTAGAATTCAACCTGGTATTTGACCGTGGTACGCATTTCGGTCTGCAATCCGGCGGCAGGACAGAATCCATACTAATGTCCATGCCCCCTATCGTCAAATGGCGTTATGACTGGAAACCGGAAGCGAGCAGCCCGGAAGCAGCACTGGCAACCGACTTTCTGGCACACAGGGAATGGGTATAGAAACTGCCGCGAAACCTTGCGTCCTGGTACTGGGTGGCAGCTTTGACCCTGTCCATCTGGGCCATATCGCCCTTGCGCATAGCCTGGCAACGGTATTGAAACCGGATGAATTACGCGTCATTCCCGTTGGTCAGCAATGGCAAAAGAATGCATTTCAGGCGACAACGAAACAAAGGCTGACCATGCTGGAGCTGGCTTTTGAAGACTGGCAACTCTGCCCTGTCAGGATAGACCAGCAGGAAATCATCCGGTCAGAACAGGGTAAAAGTAATTTCACCATCGATACCTTGCACCAGCTACGTACGGAAGTTGGCGAACAGGCATCATTGGTGTTTGCCATGGGTGCAGATCAGTTGCAAAATTTGCATACCTGGCACAATTGGCAAGCCTTGCTTGATGTAGCGCATCTTTGCGCTGCTTCACGACCGGGTTTCAGCCTGGATATCAGCAGCCCCGACATTGCTGACATCTGGAAGAAAAATGCCATCAGCGCCCTGGAAATGCGCTCGCGGCCAGCAGGTGGCACTTATCTCGAAAGAAACCTGGCGCAAGATGTATCTGCTACCCAACTACGTACAGAATTAAAACAGCATAACCCGACAACAAGATTGCTAGTCCCGCACAAGGTGCTAGACTACTTACAACAACAAACTATCTACCAATAAAATATGGATATTAAAAAACTGCAAGCTTTGGTCATTGACGCTCTGGAAGACGTCAAGGCACAAGACATAGAATTATACGAAACCACCCACCTGACCAGCCTGTTTGACCGTGTTTGTATCGCATCAGGTACGTCCAACCGTCAAACCAAGGCTTTGGCGGCTTCGGTACGCGATAAAGTCAAGGAAAACGGTGGCACCATCGTCAGCATGGAAGGTGAAGCGACTGGCGAATGGGTACTGGTCGATCTGGGCGATATCGTCGTCCATATCATGCAACCCGCCATCCGCGCTTACTACCGTCTGGAAGAGCTGTGGGGCGACAAGCCTGTGAAATTCGGTGCGGCCAAGCGTATCACAGCGAAAAAAGTCGATGCACCTGATGCAGATGAAGCCAGCGACAAGCCAAAGCGTGCGCCACGCAAAACAGCAGGCAAGGCAGCTCCACTGGAAGTCACGCATGACATGATGGCCATCCAGACCACGCTGGATGATGAAAAGAAACCAGCCCGCAAGCCACGCGTCAGCAAAACTACAGGCGAAGCAGAAGCCAAACCGGCGCGCAAACCGGCTGCCCGCAAAGCTGCCGATGGCACAGCCAAACCAACCAAGCCAGCCAAAATACCAACTGGTGGCCGCGTCAAGGTAGCCTCTACCAAAACAGCCGTGGCTTCAGCCAAACAGGCTGCGGAAAAACGCGGAGCGGCAGCAGCTGCGCCAGCCAAACGCGCAACAGCCCGTAAAAAAACAGAGGAATAATTCTGTTGAAGACCCATTTCAAATGGCTGCCCTGGTGCAGCCATTTGTTTAAGCAAGCCCGTTTTTTCAAGCTGTTATTTGCAGCAAACAGACATAAACATGCAATTGATCATCGCCGCCGTCGGCCACAAAATGCCGGCCTGGATAGAAACCGCCTTTCAGGAATACGCCAAACGTATGCCGCCGGAATGCCGTGTGCTGCTCAAAGAAATCAAACCGGTAGAACGTTCTGGCAGCAAAACAGCTGAAACCGTGATGGCACTGGAACGCACAAAAATCGAAGCCGTCATTCCCAAAAATGCCCGCATAGTCGCCCTCGATGAACGCGGCAAGGACTGGACCAGCGTCGCCCTCTCACAAAACCTGACACAATGGCAGCAGGATGGCCGCGATGTCGTGTTTGTCATTGGCGGTGCTGATGGGCTGGATGCAGAATTCAAGGCCAGGGCCGATACCCTGATACGCATCTCCAGCCTGACCCTGCCACATGGCATGGTCAGGGTACTGCTGGCAGAACAACTGTATCGCGCCTGGTCGATTACCCAAAACCATCCATACCACAGGGTGTGATCAAGATACGCCAGGACAACCATATACATACCTATGCTCCGCGAAAATAAAATCTACCTCGCATCCAAAAGTCCACGACGCCGTGAACTGCTGCACCAGGTCGGCATAGAATTCGACCTGCTGCTCTTGCGCGATGCACCGCCACGCGGACCCGACGTGACCGAAATCGTCTTGCCCGGCGAAGCACCCGAGGCCTATGTTAGCCGTGTCACCAAAGAAAAAGCCGACAAGGCATGGGAAGCCATGCATTTGCGCAAAATGCTGGCGCGACCAGTGCTGGCAGCAGATACGACCGTGGTGCTGGGCCAGCAAATTCTGGGGAAACCTGCCGATCTGGAAGAAGCAGTCCACATGCTGGAAATGCTGTCTGGACAAACTCATCTGGTACTGACCAGCGTCGCTGTCCATTCAGCCCAGGGCAGTGCCGCCGTCACGCAATGTTCGGAAGTCAGTTTCGCCAAACTGGATCAACAGCAGATCATGGCCTACTGTCGCAGCAATGAACCGTATGACAAAGCTGGCGGCTATGGCATACAAGGAGCGGCTGCACGCTTTATTTCGCACATCAAAGGCAGTTATTCTGGCATCATGGGATTACCCTTGTTTGAAACCTGTCAGTTATTGCGTCAGGCCGGCATCATTATTCCCTAACAGATAAAGTTTTTGAGAAGTCCATGAGCGAAAATCTCCTCATCAATATCACTCCGCAAGAAACCAGGGTTGCCCTGATGTTTCAGGGCGCAGTACAGGAACTCCATATAGAACGTACCTTGTCACGCGGTCTGGTCGGCAATATTTACCTGGGCAAAGTCGTGCGCGTTTTGCCCGGCATGCAGTCAGCCTTCATTGATATCGGCCTGGAACGCGCTGCCTTTTTACATGTTGCCGATATCTGGGATGCCCGTCCGCAAGATGGCAATGGCAGCAATTCACCGCTGACACCGATAGAAAAATTATTGTTCGACGGCCAGTCGGTGACCGTGCAAGTTGTCAAAGACCCGATAGGCACCAAGGGTGCACGACTTTCCACACAAATCTCGATTGCTGGCCGCATGTTGGTGTATCTGCCGCAAGACTCGCATATCGGTATTTCGCAAAAGATAGAAAACGAAGCCGAACGCGAAGCCTTGCGCGCCAAAGTGCAAAGCCTGCAGCAAAATGACGAGAAAGGTGGCTTCATCGTCCGCACCATGGCAGAAGATGCCTCGGATGAGGACCTGAAAGCCGACGTCGATTACCTGCGCCGCACCTGGTCCACCATACTGCAACTGGCCAAGACCCAACCGCCAACTACTTTGCTCTACCAGGATCTGAACCTGGCACAACGCGTCTTGCGTGATTTCGTCAATGAAGAAACCAGCAGCATACAAGTCGATTCGCGTGAAAATTACATCATGCTGCAAGAATTTGCGACGCGCTACATGCCATCGGTACTGGGCAAATTGCAGCACTATATCGGCGAACGCCCGCTATTCGATCTGCATGGTGTAGAAGAAGAAATCGAAAGAGCCCTGGGCCGTCGCGTGGACCTGAAATCAGGCGGTTACCTGATCGTTGATCAGACCGAAGCCATGACCACCATCGACGTCAACACCGGCAGCTTTGTTGCTGGTCGCAATTTCGATGACACCATCTTCAAAACCAATCTGGAAGCCGCCCACGCCATCGCCCGCCAGTTACGCCTGCGTAATCTGGGTGGCATCATCATTCTAGATATCATCGATATGGAGAATGAAGAACACAAGGCCGCCGTCCTGTCAGAACTCAACAAAGCCCTGTCACGCGACCGCACCAAGCTGTCCGTCTCCGGCTTTTCTGCCCTGGGCCTGGTCGAAGTCACCCGCAAACGTACGCGTGAATCACTGGCCCACGTGCTGTGTGAACCTTGCCCTGCCTGCAACGGCAAAGGCCAGGTCAAGACCGCCCGCACCATCTGCTATGAAATCCTGCGCGAGCTGCTGCGCGAAGCCAAACAATTCAACCCGCGTGAATTCCGTATCATGGCTTCACAGGTAGTGGTCGACATGTTTCTCGAAGAAGAATCACAACATTTGGCCATGCTCGGTGACTTCATCGGCAAGCCGATCTCATTGCAGGTGGAAAACGTGTTTCATCAGGAGCAGTACGATATTATTCTGATGTGAAAATTCCTGCTCATCACTTGCGCAGGTAGTTGACATGGGAGTGGCGATGATAGTGGAATTACTCAAAAGCTGATTGCATATAGCCTGCTACTCACATTGTTACCCGCATCTGCACCAGGCTTTGCAGCACGATTACAGGATGTGCCGCAAGCCGAAATGACAGCGCCCGCGTCTACGCCGCCTGTCGCTGGGCGAATCGAATATGCGTATGACTATGCTCCCTTGCAAAAGCTCGACTTTTGGCGAGCGACTGTGACCAAGCCTGCACCGCTCATACTGTTTGTCCATGGTGGTGGATGGAAACGCGGCGACAAAACCAATGCCACCGGCATGCAAAAAGTCAATCATTTGATCAACGAAGGCTATGCCTTTGCCTCGATCAATTATCGCCTGGTCCCGACTGCAAGCGTAGAACAGCAGGCGGCAGATGTATCCGCAGCAGTCGCCTGGGTACGGGCTAATACCGGAAAACTGGGGATCGATGCGTCGCGCATCATCCTGATGGGCCACAGCGCCGGGGCGCACCTGGTGTCTTTAGTCGGTACCGATCCGCAATACCTTGCGGCAGCTGGCCTGTCCTTATCGGACATTCGCGGCGTCATAGCTCTGGATGGTGCATGTTACGATGTGCTGCGCCAAATTGCCGATGGCGGAGCATTCATGGCAAAAACTTATGTAGAACTCATTTCATAAATAGGGATGAGTGCGAACAAGACGATTTGAGATGCAGTGCAAAGCCTAAGGTTTGTACTCTGTGCAGCTATGGCTGGTGCCTTAGCAAGCGCAGTGTCACAACCTCGCGCTGCAATGCGCCCAAATCGTCAGTTCCCGAAGGGTTTGCCTCATAACGCGTGCTGGACTGCGTTGGATTCGTTGTCAATAGACCCGCTATTGACTGCCTCGTCCATAGTTTTACCATTGCCAGCCCACGTTATGAGGCAAACGCATCTCTCCCCTATTTATGAAATGAGTTCTAGAAGCATTTGGAAACGATCCTGCACGCCAGCGGGCATTATCTCCGACATTCCAGGCTGCCACACCGAATGCCCCTGCATTTCTGATTATCCATATAGCCCGCGCTGACGGCAAGGCACAATCCGAGGCACGGGCTACGGCCCTCATGCATAGCCGGAACTTCAGCAAAACTCCATGGCTTTAACGGGAAAGGTTTGCGCGGTCATCTGGATATCAACAGCTCAATTGGCAGCACTGATTTTCCTTCAACGGCATTGGTAGATGCCTGGCTGCGCAAATTGCCCGACTCGAAATAAAAGCCTGCCCCTACAGTATTACTTCTCATTATCGACGACACACATTATTTCATCGATGCACCGGTTGGCTTGATGATACGCTCGTTTCATCGCTACCCCGCACAGTTATCCAGATGATGAACTTTCAACTTACAAGCTCGGACCATAGACAACATCGGCAATTGTACAAAAAAATATCGTGCATCCCGAAGCATTGTGAACACAACTTATGTCAATGATTGCCCAGCGCAGTTTCGCTAGGGCCAATGATGGTTTACAACAATGAGCAAACACCAGATTACAGAAATCAGGTTACATACACAAAGGGCTAACTTGCATTATCTTTACTACATCTCCACCCTTGAATGCCATAACGACCTTCATTTTTTCAATTGAATATTTTGACAATTACTTGCAATGTAGTATGGGGTTTTTGTGTAAAGTTTCAGCAATCAGATTCATTGTCATAAACAACGCATACGATCATCGCTTCGTATTGCTAGCCAACGGCTCTTGTACTGTGCAGTAATCATATGTTGGTATTGAAAAGATTTCGTGTTGCATGAAGAAATATTTCCAGTCCTTACATGAAATATGAAACACGAAAACTTCAATCAACCATATCAATAATGTCTGATGCAGCCATATGTGATTTGCTGCCAAAATTGTTGCCAAAAGGTCTGGAATAACCCGACTCATGCCCAATCGAAAAATATTTTACTTCAGCATACTTGGCGTTGCATTCAGGGACGCTGAGCTTTTTAAGTCTTATGTTCGCGTGTTGAATTTTAATTTGCAGTATCAGTGGCTGCACCGCGAAATTTCACCTGATCTCATCATTTATGGCGAAGAAACAGGCGCATCCATTTCAAAAAATGAGGCTCCTGTATCACATACGCTGACTCTCACCGAGTCAAACACGGGAAACGAACAATGTTTATCCCTGCCGTTGAATTCCGTTGAAATTGCGACTGCATTAAACCGTATCGGCATGGCACTTGGTGGACAGACCAATGCGCATAAAGCACCGCAGATGCCTCTTTCCGACCTGGCTCAACCGTATCGCCTGAAGCGATGGCCGCCATCCAACCTGATCAACACGCGTGACCGGATTCGCCTGGCTACCGTCATGACCAGGCAAGCCATTTCAATAGAGACACTGAACAAAAAATCCGGTCTGGACATCGAAACCTGCAAGTCATTTGTATTCGATCTGTACACGTCCGGACTGTTGGCAAAAGAATCCATCGTAACAAAAATGGAAAGTTCAGATCAATCTGCTGCGCCTGCATATGTTCAACCGGGCGTTCTGTCCCGGATACGCAGCAAGCTTTCTCGCATCATGGGGAACGAGTGACCATGGATTACAAAATATTATTTACCGGACCAGCAGGCGCAGGGAAAACCACCGCCATCACTGCTGTGAGTGAGGTCACAACCCTGAATACGGATGTACTCAATACAGACCTGGAAATCAATAAACTGACTACCACTGTCGGGCTCGACTATGGCGAAATGACCTTAAGTAACGGCGACAAGCTCAGGCTATATGGCACGCCAGGCCAGACACGTTTTGATTTTATGTGGGACATATTGTCACGTGGCGCACTGGGCCTGATCATCTTGATTGATAACCGCAAGGCTGATCCGTTGGCTGATTTGGACGTGTACCTGAACGGTTTCAAGAACTTGATTAACTCAACCAGTTGTGTTGTCGCCATCAGCCACATGGGCACACATCCGGAACCTGATGTTGAACAATTTTCCGAGCACCTCAATACACGCGGCATATTGTGTCCCGTTTTGCAAACTGACGTTCGCGAAGCCAGACATGTAGCCGAATTATTGGAGTTGCTTATGCTGCAGTTAGAGGCGAAACAGGATATGGATACTTATGAAGATTGATGACAGTTTGATAGAAAGTGCAAAAAAAGCAGTTGATTCCGTGCATTCCCAGGTGAAGGGCGTAAAAGCCGTTGTCATTTCAACGGAAGACGGATTTGAGGTTGCCTCTCGCGTTGAAAGTACCGCACTCGTCACCCGCCTGTCTGCCATGTCCAGCTCGCTAGCCTCTCTGGGCGCCCTGGCAGGTGAAGAAAGCAATCTTGGGTCATGTGAAAACCTGATCATTGAAGCCAAATTCGGGATGTTGCTGATATTTCAGATTCAGAGAGAGCAAGGCTCGCTGATCATGAGTGTGGTTGCAGGGCGTGATGCGATAGTGGGGCAAGTGCTGTATTTCGCCAAGCAGGCAGCGCGTAACCTGCAACATACTTAACACACCAATAAAATTTTTTGCAGAAAATTAGCTTGAGATAAAAAGCTGACAAGCCCCTTCCCTGCATCACACGGGAGATCACTGGTTAGCGCTACAGATTTCTTTCAAACAAATGTCGTTTTAGGCGTCACGTCGTTTGTTTTTTTCTTGACGTCGTTATATTGGAGTTTTGAATGGCGAATATTAATCAATCAGTACAAAATTTACTGACTCTGGATGGCGCGCAATGCGCGGCTTTGGTAGATTCCAGCAGCGGCATGATACTGGGACAGGCAGGAAGCGGACTGGATCTGGAAATTGCAGCAGCAGGCAATACTGAAGTAGTGCGTGCAAAACTGAAAACCATGCAATCCCTGGCGATCGATGACGTGATTGAAGATATCCTGATCACTTTGGGTAAGCAATACCATATCTTGCGCCCATTGGCCAAACACGAAGGCCTGTTCTTGTATGTCGTGCTGGATAAGTCCAAGTCAAACCTGGCACTCGCCCGACGCAAAGTATCAGATATCGAGGCAGCATTAGAGCTGTAATTTGCACAGAAAATGGTGTGAGGCTTGCCAGCAGACCAGCTTGACACCATTTTCATCCAAACGCAAAGCACGCGTGTGACATAGCCATCTGCTGCGCGAAGCCAAACAATTCAACCCGCGTGAATTCCGCATCATGGCTTCGCAAGTGGTAGTCGACATGTTCCTGGAAGAAGAATCCCAACATTTGGCGATGCTCGGTGACTTCATCGGCAAACCGATTTCATTGCAGGTGGAAAACGTGTTTCATCAGGAGCAGTACGATATTATTCTGATGTAATACGATAGCGAGTATTCAGTATAAGTCAGGGGCAAAGCCAGACTTGCCCCTGACTATGCATGAATAGAGTGATGCGCAATGTACTAGGCTCCACTTGTTTAAACCAAGCAATATGGCAACGTAAAATCAATGAGTACCCCAGCACCCAGCCCAAGACTCTTCGTCATTTTCGCCAAAGATGCACATGTAGCAGCTATCTTCGCGCGCGGACCGACCAACTGGTTTCATGTCATTCGCTGGGATACCCGCAATGACACTTTTGAATCCGGCGCATGGATACGTGGCCGCATATATCCTGAACGTTGCGACCTGTCGCCAGATGGAGAACTGCTGGTTTATTTCGTGCATAACGGGCGACGCAGCCGCACAAGTTACACCTCTGCCTGGACAGGCGTCAGCCGTCTGCCATGGCTATATGCTCTCGGGCTCTGGCCCCAAGGTGATACCTGGGGTGGCGGCGGTAATTTTAAAACGAACCGCAAAATTTCACTTTCTGCCGCGAAGGGGACCCCGCCCCATCCTGAGCATATCCCTCATGGGCTTGAAGTCGTCTATGAAGGGAGCATACGCAAAGCATCCAGCAATGAAGTAGCAGGTGCAGAATGGTCAGGCCAAGACCAGGAGAAGCGCCTGATCTTCACGGCTAACGGGAAAGTTTACTGGCAGCGCGATGAAAAGACTGTGCAGGTGTTAGCCGATTTCAACGACGATAAACCCAACCCTTGCGAAGCGCCAGAATGGGCCAAACGATCACTGGTGGACTAGTCTCCTACAAGCATCTGGCGATAAACCTCATGGATCGTATAGTCTCAACATCTCTGGCTGATTTTGGCTTGCTATCAAGCTTGCCCCGCCTTTACGACTGACGCGAGTTATTCCCCCAACTAAATACATGTTGCTGCGCAGCGCAATGCAGCAAATGTTGATTGCACATTGCCTGAATAGATGATATTTTTTAGGCAACACCTATCGAAGCAATTTGCTCGCCAGAGTAAAGTTGCAGAATTTGGATTCGCCACTTTTCGGAGTACCTTAACCGGGTTTCACTTTTTCCTGTCCGCATGTTTTATCACAACAAGGAGTTATCATGTATCCATGGCTTTGGGTGTGGTCACCACAGGTTCACTTTCCCTGGAGTGGCAGTGTTGCACAAAGGATTGAGCCGAGGACGACCTGGTTCACGTCCATGATTCCGCCGGTATCAGGGGATGCGGCAATAGAAGAGCAAGTATTCAATGCAGCGTCTTACGGTACACAGTTGGGTCTGATCACTGACGTGCTTTTGGATATCGTCAAAGAGACTGAAACTTTGTCGCCCAGGGCATCCAAGTCGCTGGATGAGTTGAAAGCCTTGAAATCCAAGATCGAAGACATTAAAAAAATATCCGCAAAAAACGCCGCTCTAAATTAAACCTAGACCAAGGAAGTGCTGGCGTGGCTTGCGTCGCCGACAACATGCATCTCAATGCATGGCTTGCAGCAGTTGCTGTGCATCCATGGCAGCAATGCGTCCTTCATCAGTAGGTACTACCCACACTTCTGTACTGCTGTATGGGGTATGGATGGACATGATGCCGTCACCACGGGCAGCATTGTTCTTTGTCGTGTCCACCTGCACGCCGAGATAAGCTAGGCCTTCTGCGACCTGCCGTCTGAGTACGGCATCATGCTCCCCTATGCCGCCGGTAAATACCAATACATCCAGTCCATTCAGGCAGGCACTTAATGCGCCGCATTCGCGTATGACACGGTAGGTAAACAAGTCGATGGCAAAGCCCGCTTGCACATCGCTGCTACCACGCAGGGTGCGCATGTCGGCAGAAATACCGGATACACCCAGCAAACCAGATTCCTTGTACAAGGTCGTTTCCAGTCGTTGTTCATCCCAACCTTTTTGCATCAGGTGCAGCATGACACCCGGGTCAAGCGCGCCGCAGCGGGTGCCCATCATCAAGCCATCCAGAGCAGAAAAGCCCATGGAAGTAGCGATACTTTTACCGTTTTTCATGGCACAAGCGCTGGCACCATTGCCCAGGTGCAGCATGATGACACACCCGGCAGCAGGATCAAATGCCCGTGCCGATTGCTGGGCGAGATGGCTGGCAACATAACGATACGACAGACCATGAAAACCGTAGCGACGTATGCCTGTGGCGCGCAAAGCCTGTGGTAATGCCAGCGTGGTTTCGCAATCCGGCATTTCGGCGTGAAAGCCCGTGTCGAAACAGGCAATCTGCGGTATGTCGGGATAGGCGCGATGGAAGGCAACGACACCGTCCAGATTATGGGGTTGATGCAAAGGCGCCAGACTGTCCAGCGTATGCAAATAGTGGAGTGCATCGTCATCGATCACGATAGAAGCAGAAAAACGCTCTCCCCCGTGGACGATGCGATGGGCGACGGCTTTGATCTGTATGTCTGCACTATGTGCCATCAACAAGCCATGCAAGGCTTGCAGGGCTGTAGCAAACTGATCAGCGCCAGCGGCGTTGATTGCTGTCTCATCCAGTGCCAGCTCTTTAGTTTCACTAGCCGTGCGGAATTTGATCTGGGGCTTGCCACCTGGTTGCAAGCCTTCAATGACACCTGTCAGGCTGGTACTGGTCACGCCCTCATCGGTGTATGGATACAAGGCAAATTTGATGCTCGACGAGCCCGAATTCACCGACAGGATGACGGATTTTTTCATGGTGCGGTTTTCCGGTACTCATATGCCAGCAATTTGATCAGGGCTGCCGAAGCAACTCTTGAAGATGGGCCGTCAGCACGGCTGGTGAGGGCAATCGGGACCTTTGCACCAACCACCACGCCACAGGTGGCGGCACCGGCCAGATATTCAAATTGCTTGCCCAGCATGTTGCCAGACTCCAGGTCGGGCACCATGAGGATATCTACATCGCCAGAGACAGCAGAAACGATACCTTTGATCCGCGCTGCACGGGCAGATATGGCATTGTCAAACGCCAGGGGGCCATCAACAATTGCCCCGGTGATTTGCTTTCTTTCCACCATTTTGCATAGGGCTGCGGCATCAATGGTGGAATTGATCCTGGGGTTCACCGTTTCTACTGCGGACAACAAGGCCACCTTGGGTTCAGGGATATTCAATGCATGTGCCAGATTGATGGCGTTTTGCAGGATGTCGGCCTTTTCCATCAATGTGGGGTAAATATTCAGGGCAGCATCGGTCAGTAGCAAAAGCTTGTGATACATGGGGACATCCAGGTGATACACATGTGACAGGCGGCGCCCGGTGCGCAAGGCTGTGCATTCAACAACGGCATGCATCAGTTCATCGGTATGCAAACTGCCTTTCATCAGGGCTTCCACCTTGCCGCTGGCAGCCATGTCTGCTGCCATCTCAGCAGCCGCATGGCTATGGGCTACATCAATCAATTGATAGCCACTGATATCAATCTGGGCTGTAGCCGCTACAGCTGCGAGCTTTTCTGCCGGGGCAATCAATATGGGAATGATCAGGCCCTGCTTTGCTGCATCCACAGCACCCTGCAAAGAATCTGCATCGCAGGGGTGTACGACTGCACAGCGTATCGCTGGCAGGTTTTTGACGCTATCGAGCAAGCTACGCTGACGTTCACCCAAATCGAACATGGTCATGGTGGGAAGGTGCGCACGCGGGCGACTGACTTTTTCGGTCGGGGCAATGACCAGCGCATTGCCGTAGACGACCCTGGCCCCTTTCTGATTCAGGATTTCACAATCCAGGGTGACATGTTTTTTCTCATCATCTTTTGACACGACCGTCACAGACACCGTCAGCGTATCACCTATGCGCACAGGTTTGACGAAGTGCAGATTTTGCTCGAGATAAATCGTACCTGGCCCTGGCAGACGTGTGCCCAGGATAGTCGAAATCAGAGCCCCGCCCCACATGCCATGAGCAATCACGCCATGGAATAATGTATGTTCCGCATATTCTGCATCAAGGTGAGCCGGATTGACATCGCCAGAAACCGTGGCAAAAGCCTGAATGTCCGTGTTTGTCAGCGTACGGACCTGGCTGGCAGTCTGCCCTATCTGCAGGTCTTCGTACACGACGTTGGAGATCAGGTCTTGCTCATTCGTTGCTGTGTTGATGGTATTCATTTGATCTGTGCTTTCATTAATTCACGATGTGATAACCGCCGTCAACATATAGCGTTTGCCCTGTCATGCCGGATGATGCATCGCTGATCAGAAATGCGGCCAGCCTGCCTATCTCGTCCAGTGTCACCAGTCTGCCCAGTGGTGACCGGGCCACAGCTTTCTGCATCAGTACATCAAAATCCTGTAATCCAGAGGCTGCACGTGTAGGCACCGGTCCTGGTGAAATCGCGTGCACACGTGTACCACCCGGGCCGAGTTCAGTCGCCAGATAACGCACTGTTGATTCCAGCGCCGCCTTGACCGGGCCCATGATGCCATAGTTAGCAACGGCTTCGTCGGCACCCAGGTAGGTCATGGTCATGATGCTGGCATTCTTGCTTAAATGCGGCTCACAAAGTTTGGCCATGCGGGCAAAGGAATGGCAGGACACATTCATGGCACGCAGAAAACCGGCGCTTGAACTATCGATAACACGACCATGCAAATCATCTAAGGGCGCCCAGGCAATCGAATGGATGACAAAATCCAGTTCACCCAATTCCTGAATGGCCAAGTCAACCAGGGCTTCCAGCGATCCCTCCTGTTCTACGTCGCAAGCTATCAGTGTTGACTCCAGCCTGCTTGCCAGTGGTGCGACAAATTGATGCGCCCTGGCGTTCACGCAAGACAAGACCATTTTTGCACCTAGCTGCCGTATCATGGCGGCACAGCCATAGGCGATACTGTGTTCATTTGCCAGACCGATGATCAGGCCGCGCTTGCCTTGTAATGAAAATGAAGAACTTGCTGCATTCATCTTTGTATCCATCTCGGTTAAATTCAAACCAGATGCTTGCCCTGGCCACACATCAGGCAAACTGTTTTTTGAAACGCACTATCGTGGTTAAACTGATCAGTACAGCGATCAGCAATATACCTGCGAACATGGGCCATAAGACATTGAATCCAGCCCCTTTCATCAAAATTCCATAACTTGCATTGATGTAGTAATACAGCGGTGACACATACATGCCCATACGCATGATGGCAGGCATGGCTTCTGGTGGTGTCCATGCTCCCGACAAAAACATCATGGGTGCAATGATGAGGATGACCATCATGCCAGCCTGCGCCATATTGCGTGTCATAGTGGCGATTAATATTCCTATTCCAGCCAGGGTGCTTACATACAATGTAGTCAGCACAAAGAACAATAACAAACTTCCTGCGACCGGCACCGCAAATACCGGCACCAGGATGCCGAACAATCCAAGCGCGGTGCCACCCAGTATCACCGCCACCATAGCCACAATCTTGGGTATCATGATTTGCAGCGGTGACAAAGGCGACACCAGCAATTGTTCTATGGTGCCACGCTCTTTTTCCCTGACCATGGCGGCAGCAGGCAGCAGCATGGAAAATAGGGTAATGACATTCAATAATTCTGATATCCCCATAAACCAGGCATCATTCTGGTTGGGATTGAACCAAACGCGGGTCTGGTTATTGATGATGGGCACTTCCAGCGCCCCACCCATCGCACCTGCCACGACACCAAACCGTTGGGCTGCCTGCTCCAGCCCATAACGCGTAACGATTTGTGTGGCATCCACGGCTGCCAAAAAACCCTGTACCGAATTTGACGCATCGATCTGCATCTGCACTGCAGCCGTATCACCACGCGCCAGCCGGTCAGAAAAACCAGGCGGTATGTCCAGCACCGCCATGGCCTTGCCGTCATCCAGCAGTTGTTGTCCCTGGCTGGCATGACTGATTGCTCCTATCCAGCGAAATTCAGGCGGCATGAAGCGCCCAGCCAGTTCACGTGATGCAGCACTACGGTCCAGGTCAAATAATACTAAGGCTGCATTATTTAACTGGAATGACACACCGGAAGCCGCATTATAAATATCGGCAGAAAATGCATACAGCACGAATACAAGAAGAATGGGATCGCGCATGAGTTGCAATAACTCTTTCCAGGTCATGGCCTGCAAGCGGCTCCACCAGATACGATCCAACAGATTACTCATTTCACCTCCCTTCGTATCAATTCTTTGGTCGCTTGGAAAAACCAAGAAAACCCGCCGTGAACAAGGCCGCCGCATAGAGTGCCAGGATCAACATATCTTGCCACAAGGCGGCCAGTCCCACGCCCTTGAGAAAACTGCCCATGGCGATTTCAGCGTAATACATGCCCGGGAGGATATGCGCAATAACAGATGCAATTGCCGACAGTGAAGGAATAGGAATGATCATGCCTGAATACAGTACAGCCGGTACGACCGTCACAATAGCCGTGCCCACCATGGCTGCCACCTGGGTATTCACCATCACCGAAACCAGTAAGCCTATGCCGGTGGTGCAAATCACATACAGTATTGTGGACAGCAAAAAGAATACGGGATCGCCCTTGAATGGCGCACCGAACAACAGCAGGGCAAACGCTGTCAGCGCAGAGGCATTAACAACCGAAATACCGACGTAGGGCAGCAATTTCCCGATCAGGTATTCACCACGTGACAAGGTGGAAGAGTAGACATTGTAGATGGCACCTGATTCTTTTTCCCTGACTACCCCCAACGCTGTCAAAAACGGCGGTGACAGCATGAGGATGACCATGATAAGTTTGGGTGCAATTGACCAGATACTTTTGACTTCCTGGTTGTACAGATAACGTGTTTCCAGCTTCACCGCCTGCATACTGTTACGCAGGCTGTCCTGCCCTATTCCTGTCAATGCAGAAAAATGGGCCGATAGACTATCAAGATTCATGGCAGCATTAATGGCCGTGACATAGCCTTTTGCCGTCAAGGCACGGAACGGGAAAGTGCCATCTATCCAGGTCTGCACCGTGGTCGCCTGCCCTGACTTTAAACGTATGCCAAAATCGGGCGGGATAATAATCACTGCCCGCAGACTGTTATCGATCAATAATTTTTCTACATCCGATTCTCTTTGCGCATAGCCCTGAAATGAAAAATAACGGGAATCGCTGAAGTGATGCGCGTAGTCACGTGAGCTGACGGACTGGTCATAATCAACAATGGCCAGCGGGATGTTTTCCACATCCAGTGACAGGCCATAGCCAAACAGCAGCATCAACAGAGATGGCACGACGAATGCCAGGGCAAAAAATAGGCGGTCGCGCACAATTTCGCGCCATTCCTTATAAGCGACTACGCTGATGCGCCGCAGATTCATGCTTGCTCCCCCCTGGCTTTGGCATCTTCAGCTTCCAGCCTCGTCACGATGTGAACGAATACATCTTCCATGCTCAGTCGCTTTTGCAGGAACTGGATTTTTTGCTGGAACTGAATTTCAAATGCTTGAATCAGCATTTGCAAGCGCGACAAATCTTGCACTGGGTCCGGCAACATGACGTGAATGCGTGAGCCAAACAATGCCGCACTGGAAAATCCGCTTTTCTGCAAAATATCCACCATGGACTGCGCCTGGTTGGCGTCACCAGCCGTCTTCAATTCATACAGTTTGCCTGCCTGCGCCTCCACATCTGCTTTCAATCTGTCAGGCGAAGCATCGGCCACAATACGTCCGGCATACATGAGGGCGATATGGTCACAATGTTCAGCCTCTGACATATAGTGGGTCGTGACCAGTATCGTCACGTTTTCTTCGCGTGAGAGTTTGAACAGTACTTCCCAGAAGGCCCGGCGCCCCAAAGGGTCTACGCCAGATGTGGGCTCATCCAGAAACAAGACTTGTGGCCTGTGTATTAATGCGCAGCCCAAAGCCAGCCGCTGGCGCAAGCCCATGGGCAAGCTGGCCGCCAGTGCGCTGCCAAAGGGGCGCAAGCCCGCCATGTCGAGTATCCAGTCCATGCGTGCTGCGGTTTCCTGCCTGGTCAAGCCGTAGATACCCGCATACAGGCGTATGTTTTCCAGCACAGACAAATCCAGGTACAGTGAAAAAGCCTGGGACATATAGCCTATACGTTCGCGTATCTGCCGACCGGCGTCACGCATGTCTGCTCCTGCCACCCTGCCCTTGCCGCTGCTGGGGCTCAGTATGCCTGTCAGCATTTTAATGACAGTGCTTTTACCTGCACCATTCGCCCCCAGCAAACCAAAAATCTCGCCTTGTGGTACGCGAAAGCTAAGATCATCGACCGCTTTGAAAACACCGAAAGTACGTGACAGATTTTCTGCCTCTATTGCCAGGCCAAGATCGGCATGCCGCTTTACAGACGAATCTTGTGTGTCTAAAGACTTTTGCGTGCCTTTACCAGCCAATAACTGCTTTTTTCGCAAAAGGGCGATAAAGACATCTTCCAGTTCAGGTTCCAGCACTTCGCTATGACTGATGGCAATATCGGGTATGCATTGTTGTACTTGCGCGCTGGCTTTTCCGGCATAGGTTTCATCCACGTAGACACGTATATCTTGCCCCAGGACCTCCATCTGCGGAAATTGCAGGCCAAGTTGGTGAACCGCTGCAACTTGCTGTAATGGCTGGCTACAGAGCATGCTGATAATCGAACCTGCTGCCAGTGCCTTGATTGTTTCCGGTTCGCCAGATGCCAGTATCTTTCCGGCATGCATGAGTGAAACGCGGTGAAAGCGGCTGGCTTCATCCATATAGGCGGTCGATACCAGCGCAGTAATACCTTTTTCTTTCAGCAGACGCGCAAGGATGCTCCAGAATTCTCGCCGGGACACCGGGTCTACACCCGTGGTTGGCTCATCCAGGATCACCAGTTGTGGCTCATGGATGAGTGTACAGACCAGCCCCAGCTTTTGTTTCATGCCGCCGGAAAGGTTTTTCATGGGGCGATCACGGAATCTTTCCAGCCTGGTACTGCGCAACAGGGCTTCCTTGCGTTCGTTCAATTCGGCTTTGCGCAAGAGACGCAAACCGCCGAAGTAATCGATGTTTTCCTCAACCGACAGATCCCCATACAAATTCTGACCCAGACCCTGAGGCATGAGCCCTATCCGGTCCTTGATCAGTTCACTGCTTTTTTCGGAATTGATCAATGTCCCAAATACTTGCAGCTCACCGCCATCATGTGCCAACACGCCAGCAACAGATTTCAGCAAACTACTCTTACCTGCCCCGTCAGGGCCTATCAATCCATAGATCTCACCAGCATCCACCTGCAAATCAATCCCGTCCATGGCAATACTGCTGCCATACGACTTCATCAGTGCATGCGCCAGCACCACCGGCTTGGGCTTATTCACTTCTGGCTGCATTTGACTCATCTTCTTTGGCCATCGTTGAGATTTATTTCCAGCGAGGCTTTTGCCAGGCCTGGTCGTCTTTCCAGCGGATAACGGCATCTGCCGGAATGCCAGGCGTCAGTTTGTGTTCAGGATTTTTTTCTATGCTGAGCTTGACTGCATACACCAGTTTCACCCGCTCGTCTGTGGTCTGCACTTCTTTGGGTGTGAATTCTGCTCTGGTGGCAATGTAGCTGACTCTGGCTTCATAGAATTGGTCTCCCTGGGAATCGACATAGATACGCGCTGGCAAACCCAGACGCAATTGACCTATTTTGGATTCTGCGACATAGACCTTCAGGTATAAATGATCAAGATCCACCATCTCCAGTATGGATCCACCAGGCATCACAACCTCACCCGGCTCGCGCAGGCGTGTCAGCACCACACCAGAACCAGGCGACTTGATGAGCAAATCTGACAGTACAGAATTGGCTTCGGTCACCGCCGCTTCTGCCCTGTCGTGCTGTGCTTTCAAGGCTGTTATATCCTGCTGCCGGGCTTTGACCTTGTCATTTCCCAACTGCGCCTGGGACAGTCCCTGCCTGGCCCGATTGATCGCTTCCTGTGCTGCCTTGACATCAGACTGCGCGACCTGCCATGCCAGATCAGCCTGTTCATAACGATGCTTCTCGATAACGCCACGCTCAAACAAATCCTTATGTCTGTTGGCATCAAGCTGTGCTTGTCGCTCAACGGCAGACGCTTTGGCATAGGCGGCCTGTGCCTGACTGACAGTCGCATCTGCCAGACTGATGCCGAGTGGCACTTCCTTTTGTGCTACGTCCAGCGTACCCTGGGCCGCCCGGACCTGCGCCTCAGTTGCGTTGGAAGCCTGCCTGGCTTGCTCGACCTTGGCCTGAACGCTTTCCTCTTCAAGCTGCGCGATAACTGTACCTGCTTTGACGCTATCCCCCTCTTTGGCAAACACCTTGCTGATACGGCCAGGATATTTGGCAGCAGCGACTATGCGGTCACCCTCAACACGGCCATTGGCAACAATCAGGCCTTCGGGCATCTTCCTGCTTTGTGCCAGGTAGTAAAAGTAGCCACCGGCAATGACTGCGGCGGCGACGCCAAGCAATACCGGACCGAGTAATTTCGATTTATTTTCCATCTGCTGTTCCTGGATCTATGCGCTTTTTATTGCAGGTATTTGGAGTTCGTTTTTTCAAAGCTGTCCGGATGCGTGCAACAATTGCAGGCGGGCGAATTCATGGTCATAGATTGCGTTGTCGCGATTTGAATATGCTTGCAGGCGACGGGCTTCGGCATCCAGCACATCACTATTCGGTGCCAGGCCAGAACGATAACGCTCACGTGCCAATGCCAGGGTTTCGTCAGCCTGCTCAACCGCCTTACCGACCAGACGCATGCGGGCGCTGGCTTCCTGGCGGGAAAGCCAGGATTGATGCACCTGTAGTGCAATACGTTCACGCGTATCCGCTTCCATTTCATTGATGGCTTGCGCAGTGGCAGACAATTGAGAAGCCTGATGGCGTATCAGGCCGCCGTCAAACAGATCCCATTTCATGACTATGCCTACATACCAGCCCTTGTCTTCAGCCAGGTAGCGATTATCGAGTTTGCTATAGCCCGCAGTCAGCCCAATCTGCGGCAAATGCCCGGCGGCGACACTGCTGGCCTGCTTTTTATAGGCCATGCTTTGTCTGGCCAGTTCTTGCAATTCCTTCCGTTGTGCAGTGGCAGTTTGCAACAACGCCGGCAAATCCGTTGCAGAGGCCTCGTTAGCAATGTTGCCGATATCCTGTATTGCGACAGCACTGTCGTACTGGCGACCCAGCCATCGGTTCAGTGCCGCACACGCCAGTTCATAGGCATTATTCGCCTGCAAACCCAATTGGCGGGCATTGGCCATCGCCACCTGTGACGCCAATAAATCATGCCTCGCAACATAGCCTTTGTCGAATAAGGCCTGAACATCATCCACATGCTTGCTGACCGACGCAATATGGGCATTGCTGACATTGACTGCATGCCCCGCGCGCAGCACCGCGATATAGCTCTGCGCAATGGCCAGCTTCAAATCACTGCGTGTGAGCTGGCTATGTGCCTGCGTTGCTTCTGACTGTGCCTGGGCGGCAGCGACGCCTGAAGAAATTTTCCCGCTGGTAAAAAGAGGAGCAGAAATACTGACACCTCCAAAATAGGCAGAATCCTGGGCAAACGGCAGCGTTGTCCCTTTCAGCATCGGCAGCGCCGGTATATTCACTTTCGCAGCGGGTTCGCTTTCAGTACGCGTATAGCCACTTTCCAGCGTTATCCTTGGCAAATAATTTGCCTGTGCCGACGACAGTTGATGCAGTGCTGCCTGCTCTTTTTGCTGCGAAGCAGCAAGTACGTGATCGCGTTGCAATGCGATGCCCCATACCTGCTCTAACGTCTCGGTAGCGCCAACCGGAAAACAGATCAGTAAAACATTGATGCAGATCAAACTTTGAATTAAAGGCTTTAATGTCAATGCCTTACGGCATATGCCCATGAACCGGAAAGCAGCCAATTTCAGTCGCAGGCTGGCCATAGATTGAGTGCGTTCATAAAGGTAATCAGAACCAAGCAGAGTCATCACGAATTCACCAAAGAAGAGTACGCTTAGTGTATTGCTGCATTTGCACAATGTAGTTGATTAACATCAACTCAGTTCACTGTCATATTTGCAAGAATAGCGAAACATCCTTTTGAGGAAGCACAGATGAAATCCGATTACAGTCAGACAGCACCCGCCAAAACCACTGGAACCACTGGAACTGCATCGTATGCACCACAACAGTCGCAGCAGATTTGCTATCTCAGCGGTAATGAAGCAGAAGTCCACCCTCTGGACATGGCATTGCAAAACCATATTGCCAAACTGACCGGCGGTATTTCGCCGGCCAGCGTCACACTGGCAGTGATGGACTGGGCAATGCACCTGGCTCTGTCGCCTGGCAAACAATTGGAATTGATGAATCTGGTCCAGAAACAAATCGCCAGTTGGCCTGAACTGCTGGCACCGGCTCTGCTGGGCAAGACTTCTGAACAGTCTGCCATTCATCCATCGGTATCCGACAGCCGTTTCGCAGATGCAGGCTGGTCAAACTGGCCCTTTAATGCCTTCAGCCAGTATTTCCTGCAAAGACAGGAGTTCTGGCAAAAAGCAACGACTGGCATACGTGGGGTAACTGCCCATCATGAAAACGTCGTCAATTTCATGTCGCGCCAATTACTGGATATGATGTCGCCGTCAAATATGCCCTGGGCCAATCCCGAAGTGATCGCCGCAACCAAAGCCTCAGCAGGAAAAAATCTGATTACCGGTGCCACGCACTGGATGCAGGATAACGGCATTGAATACAGTCCACCCGGCATTGATACTGGTAAGCACAGCAATGAACAACTGGCTTACCAACCGGGCCGCGATGTGGCTGTTACTGAAGGCAAGGTTGTCTTTCGCAATCATTTGATAGAACTCATACAGTACACACCGCAAACCACGCAAGTGTATGCAGAACCTTTACTGATCGTGCCGTCGTGGATCATGAAATATTACATCCTCGACTTGTCGCCACATAATTCGATGGTGCGCTTCCTGGTGAATCAGGGCCATACGGTATTCATGATTTCCTGGAAAAACCCTGGCAAGGAAGACCGCGACCTTAGTATGCAAGACTATCTCGATAGCGGTCTGTTCAGCGCATTGGCAGAGGTTGGCCGGCTTTCCAGGCATAAATTCGTCCATACGGTCGGCTATTGCCTTGGTGGCACCTTGCTCGCCATAGGAGCGGCCGCATTGGCCAGTGGCCATGCAGAAGATTTCAGATCGGACCTGCCGAAAATTCAGTCCGTGAACCTGCTGGCAGCACAAACCGACTTTAGCGAACCTGGCGAACTGGGCTTGTTCATTGATGAAAGCCAGATCGCCATGCTGGACGCGCAAATGTGGGAGCAAGGTTACCTGACAGGTGAGCAGATGACGGGCTCATTCCAATTGCTGAATTCACGCGATCTGATCTGGTCAAAAATCATGCGCGAATACCAGTTGGGTACCCGTAATTCGCCCAATGATCTGATGTCATGGAATGCCGACACCACCCGTATGCCATATCGCATGCATAGCGAATACCTGAAACACCTGTTTCTGCACAATGATCTGGCAGAAGGTCGTTATGAAGTGCATGGTCACGCGGTTGCGCTGAACAATATCCGCGTGCCGATGTATGTAGTTGGTACCGTACGTGACCATGTATCGCCATGGCGCTCTGTCTACAAGATTCATTTGCTTTGCGATGCCCCCATCGATTTTGTACTTGCTTCCGGCGGGCACAATGCCGGTATCGTCTCCGAACCTGGGCATGCACACAGAACCTATCAACACCTGGCGTCGGACAAGCGCGGCGAATTTTATCAGCAGGCAGATGACTGGCTACATGCAGCAGCAACAGAAGAAGGTTCCTGGTGGGTACACTGGCAGGCATGGCTGGCAAGCCACTCCAGCGCCAAGCAGATCAAGGCACTACCGGTACCGGACCAGCAACTGGGAGTAGCACCAGGCATCTATGTGTTTGAAAAGTAACTCATTTCATCAATAGGGATGCGTTCTATTGATTGAACGCTTACCCCATACCAGGAAAATACAGAATCACCTGGTTGCGTCCGTTGGCCTTGGCCGCGTACATGGCCATATCGGCTTTTTTCGCCAGTTCCAGCTCTGACAATCCATGATCGGGATAGATGGCAATGCCTATACTGGCAGAAATAAGGTGGGTATGTTCTGCAATCATAAAAGGGGCAGATAATGCCGTACGGATCTTTTCAGCCAACACGCCTGCACTTTGCTCATCGTTGACGTTTAAAGTCAGCGCAACAAATTCATCGCCGCCTATGCGCCCCACTGTGTCTGAGTCGCGCAGACAGCGTTTCATGCGCTCTGCTGCCTGCTGCAATAACACATCTCCCACAGCATGACCAAAGGTATCGTTGACAGGTTTGAAGCGGTCGAGATCGATGTACATCAGTGCCAGCCGTGTCTTGTTCCTTTTCGCCAGCGCCAGCCCCTGTGCAAGACGTTCAAAAAACAATATGCGGTTGGGCAAGTTCGTCAAACTGTCATGGTGTGCCAGGTAAGCCAGCTTGTCGTTGACCAGCTTACGCTCGCTGACATCGACCTTCACGGCAACATAGTGGGTGGTTTTCCCCGCTGTATTTTTCACCGGAGCGATATGCGCTTCTTCCCAATACAATTCGCCATTCTTGCGGCGATTGATCAGCTCGCCAGTCCATTCCTCACCACGTAGCAACTGCTGCCACATGGCCTTGTAGGTTTCCGGCTTGACTTGCCCCGATTGCAGAATATCAGGTTTCTTGCCTATCACTTCCTCTGCCGAGTAGCCCGTTTCTGTCGTGAAATGCGGATTAACGTATTCGATCACACTATTGGCATCAGTGATGATGACAGATGTGGGACTATGTTCAATTGCTGAAGACAGGAAACTCAGTCTGAGCTCGTTTTTCCGGATTTCATCCAGACTATGAGCCAACCTGCGGTTCACGCGCAAAATATACAGTGCAACACTACCAACTATGCCAACAAAAACCAAGGCAAAAAAACTCCAAAGATAGAACCAGCTCAAGTTAACTTCTGGATTGGGCTCATACAAGAAATCATCCATGGAAAAATGCGCTGGCAACATTCCCAATTCTGCGTAGGTATCGGCGATATGCCGCCAGCGCCCCGGGTTCATATAGCCGATGGCAATCAGGTCATGACTCAGCAGGTAGCTGGTTTGTGCTGCTTCATAATGAAAAAACTCTTTGTTGTAAGTTGGATTATTCAAGCCTACATAGCGTTGCAGAATCAGGTCTATGATTTCTTCCTGATGTTGCATCGCATATTCCCAACCACGCAGGCTGGCAGCACGGAAGGCTTTCACACGTTCTGGATTTTCCTTGATTTCCTTGTCGGTGGTGAACAGATTGTCGCCATAAAAATCAATGCCGTCAGAACGTGGTGTATAGATGTGATAGGCAACACCCGCCAGCCCCAGTCGAAACGGTTCATTCGTCAGATAGGCAGACATGACATCCACCTTGCCCTTGATCAGATCGTCTACATTGAAACTGTGTTCAACTTTTTTGAATTGCTCAAACGAGATGTTTTCCCGTTTGAGATAGGCCATCAATTCCTGGGATTGCGGTTCGAGCATGATGCGTTTTCCAGAAAGATCATGCACAGTCTGTGACTCTGCATCTTTTCTGGCAATCAGTATCAAGGGCGAATGCTGGAAAATAACCGCTACGACGACTACCGGTTTGCCTTCCTTGCGGGACAGTACCAGGCTGCTGGTACCTATGCCGTATTCAGCTTTGCCCCCCACCACCTCGTCAATGACATCGACACCGGGTTGTGCCTCACGGATATCAACATCCAGGCCCGCCTCGCGGTAATAGCCCAGTTCCTTGGCGGCGTAATAACCGGCAAACTGAAAGGCATGCGTCCATTTCAATTGCAGCCGCACTTTTTCAACGGCATGCGCAGGCTGTGCCAGCATGGGCAGCATTTGCATGCACAGGCAAACAAGGCCTGGCAATAAGTGTCGGAAGAATTTCGTTTTCATGTAATGGGAAGCGGCAAACCACTTCCTGACTAAATACACATCAACAAAGCCAAAAGGAAGGTCGTCATCAGAACTCATTTCATCAATGGGGATGAGTTCTATTCAAATGCACAAGACAGTGACAGTTTCATTGCCACGTCACTGTCTGCCTTACCAATCTGGCTACAATGCCTTGCAATGTCTTTACGTTTCAGGATACTGCAACGCTTCAACCGAATATTGTCAAAATTAACAAATTCCGGTTGCCAGAGGCATAAAAACAAGCGCGACAGTCTATTCGTAGTGTTTGATTTTCGATGTTACAACAGCTTGCCGGAGAGAATCATCCCTGAAACAATCATTTACAGTCGCAATCGTTTCCAGTTTCCCAGGCTCAGCAGGGCATTACGATCACAATTGCTCGCTCAACAGATGCCAGTTGACTGCAAGATGCCTTGCAAGGGTTGCCAGACTATGTCTGCGCCCAGTTTTTGCATGCAGTCATGATGACCAAGCGGACATTCCCTCTGGCGGCAAGGCGCGCAGTCCAGATGCAGGGATAATGAATGGGCAACATCAGAAAACGGTGGTGCGTGACCTGGATCGGTCGGTCCATAGATTGCAATCACCGGACGATTCAGGGCCGACGCAATATGCAAAAGGCCAGAATCATTGGACACCACCGCCGCAGCCCGGGCAATCAGTGCAATAGCCTGGTCCAGCGAAGTTTTTCCGGCAAATTGATGTACTTGCGGGCAGATAGCCTGAATCTGATTGCAGACCTCTATATCCTTTGGTGAACCCAGCAAGACAATTTGTGCTGTCGGCTGCGCATTCAGGATGGCGCGGGCCAGTTCGGCAAAGTGCGTAACCGGCCAACGCTTGGCATTACCAAACTCGGCACCCGGCGCAAAACAGACCAGCGTATGCTGCATGGACAAATCCATCGCCTGCATGGTCGTCGCTATGTTGACAGCATCGACTTGCAGTCTTGGTTTTGGCAAATTCTGTGGTGCCTCAGCGGCAGGTGCAAAAGCCAGGGCGGCATAAAATGCCACCATGGCACGCGGTGCCTGGCGGTTGTCATGATGCATGAGGTTGATCAGGCCATAGCGACTTTCGCCCTTATAGCCTACGCGTTTCCTGATGCCTGCCATCCACGGCAACAATGCAAATTTCAGTGTATTGGGCAATACATAGGCAGCCATATAGCCACGCTGGCGCAACTGGCGTGCATAACGCCAGCGTTCACGCAATTGCAAGGCACCATGCCGGAACGGTGTTTCCAGCACGGTATCGACTTCTGTCATGGCGCGCAGTACGGGTGCCACCCAGGCTGGGGCCAGCACATCAATCGCAGCCTGCGGATTGTCCTGCTTGAGCAATTGCAGCAGAGGCTGCGCCATGACGGCATCGCCTATCCAGTTAGGAGCGATGACAAGGATACGGGGCACTGTCTTTTCCATGGTCCTCTACTAAGCTTACTAGGCTGCAAATTGCAAACGGTACAGGTTGGCGTACACGCCATTATTATCGAGCAATTGGGCATGCGTCCCCATTTCCACAATCTTGCCGTCCACCAGTACGGCAATGCGGCTGGCGCGCTCTATGGTGGACAAGCGATGCGCAATCACTAGCGTGGTTCTGCCCTGCATCAATTCATCCAATGCTGCCTGTACTGCACGTTCGGATTCGCTGTCGAGTGCGGATGTAGCTTCATCCAGGATCAGGATGGGTGCATTTTTATAGATGGCGCGGGCAATTGCCAGACGCTGTCTTTGGCCGCCAGACAGGCGCATGCCATTGTCGCCTATCATGGTGTTCAAGCCATCCGGCAAATCGCGCACGACGTCGGTCAGATAAGCTGCCTGCACCGCAGCAGCAATACGGGCAGCATCAGGCTGGCCATCGCCATAAGAAATGTTCGCGGCCAGGGTGTCATCGAACAGCACCACGTTCTGGCTGACCATGGCAATCTGTTCACGCAGGCTGCTGAGGGAAATCGCCTGTAGCGAGCAGCCATCCAGCAGGATATCTCCTGAATTTGGCGTATAAAAACGCGGTACCAGATTTACCAGCGAAGTTTTACCGCCGCCCGACATCCCCACCAGGGCGATGGTTTCACCCGGTTCTATGCGCAGATTGATGTCCTTGAGTGCTTCCTGTTCTTGCCCCGGATATGAAAAATTGGTGCCGACAAACTCCAGCCTGCCCTGCGCCCGTGCAGTCAGTGTCTTGCCGCTATCGCTTTCGGGTGCGGTGTCGATCAAGGCAAATACCGATTCTGCCGCTGCCATGCCACGTTGCAAAGGGCCATTCAGATCAGCCAGTCTTTTCAGCGGGGTCAGCAACAACATCATCAGGCTGACAAATTCAACAAAATGTCCTGCTGTGGTGGCATCGGCGGCTGCCTGTGACACCGCAAACATGATCACCACCGCTACCGCAACAGCAGCCGCCAGTTGCGTCAGCGGCGTGGTCGAAGCAACGGCGACCGTGGTGCGCATGGCATAGCCACGCAGTTTTTCATTCTTGGCATCAAAGCGTTGCTGCTCATACTTTTGGCCGCCAAAAATACGTATGACCTGGCTGGCGCGGGTGGCTTCTTCTATCACCTGCGTCAATTCATTATTTACGTCCAGCTGATTCTGGTTGAGCTTGCGCAGGCGCTTGCTGACCCCGCGTACCAGCAGGGCCATGACCGGCATCAGCACCAGGGCGACGATGGTCAATTGCCAGTTGCGCCACAACAGTGCCGCCATCAACACGATCACCGTCAGCGAATCGCGGAACAAGGTCGTCATCGACACCTTGAGCATTTCCACAATCTGCTGTGCTTCAAACATGATGGTATTGATGATACGTCCGCTGGATTCGGCCTGATAAAAACTGATGGGCACGTTCAGTATGCGGTCAAATACCCTGGCCCGCAATTCATTGAGCAACTTGCTCGACACCCAGGTCATCAGGTAGCTGGTGGTGAAAGTACAGATGCCGCGAAACAGGAAAATGGCGATAATCGCCACCGGCACTTTCCACAAAGCCAGCTTGCTGGCATCACCGTTAAAGCCATGATCCAGAATATACCCCAGTACCTTGGGGAACATGACCTCGGTCGATGCCGTACCCAGCATGGTCAGCAAGGCCCACCAAACGCGCGAACGATAGGGCGTAATTGACGCCCATAAACGCCGGAAAACCATCGTTGTTTCTTTATTGATCAAGCTCATAGTCCGATTTCATTTTTCCTGATGTACATGTGAATCATGCATGCCTAGCAACATCGACACCGACATCGCGCAATACGACAACACCACAGTACAAAAATTTTCTATTTCCAGATGTCCAACAGCAGATTTATTCGCTGCGCAGGCCAGCCAGCGGTATCGCCAGCAATATCATGAATGCCATGCCAAACACGCCATCACGCAAAATGGCATTAAACATACCACCCAGCATCATCGCCACAGTCAGCATCAGCAAGGGCATGGCCAATTCTGCTACGCTGCCACGCTCATGCTGCGACTCATGCTGTGACTCATGCAGCGACATGCGGCGCGCCGTCCACAACTGTGTTGCCCAGATGGCCAGCAGGGCAAGCAAGCCAAACACACCCAGCTCAGTCAGGTACAACAGATAATCATTGTGCGGCGTGGTCATGGTGGCACTGCTGAGGCCCTTGGCTTTTTTCTGATAGAGCGGCATCCAGCTGGCAATGCCATGCCCTGCCACAGGGGCTTCGGCAATGATGTCGGCAGTGATCCTGTATATCTCCAGGCGCATGCCGTCTTCATTGACCTTGCGGCCCTGAGAAAAATCGCGTAATTGCTGTATGGTGCAAATGCTACGCAGTTTGAATATTTCCCAGGGACCAGCCTGCACCAGCCGTATCTCGCAGGTCGGTGGTGGTGGCAGACTCAATGCATATTTCCAACCGCCAAACAAGGCCGCCAGCAACACCAGCGGCAAAGCAAAGGTGCGCCAGGACCAGCCCATCTGGCGCAATATCAAGATCACGCACAGCAACACAAACAGCAGGCTCGCGGTGCGAGTTTTTGCCAGCAAGATCAAGGTCACTGCGACATACACGATGGCCAGCACGCGCCACAACAAATGATCGCGATGCAAACGCAATTCATGCAACATCCAGGCAGCGGCTACTGCCAACAGGATACCCAGCAGAATTGATTTATTACCCTCATACACCACATAGCTGCGAAACAAGGTGTTGGCCGGCAACAGGTGAAAGGCATTCGCCACAAACAGGCTTGCTGCCAGTACCGCCCCAGCAAAAAATACGTACATGGCACGACGCTGCCAGATACCGGGTGCCACCGTGATGAAAGGCAAGAGAAACAGATAGGTCTGGTAATGCCAGAAACCAGGCCAGAATTCCCTGACATTATCGTCCGGCATTCCATGGCTGGCAGCAATCACAACGCTGACCAGACTCAGGGCAAAAATCGGCAGCAGTACGGGACTCTGACGCAGCCTTTGTATCTTGCGGGTGAAACCACCGGATGCCAGCAATCCCACATAAAACAACAAGACCCCAAAATACATCACGCCCACAGGAAAAAACAGGGTCAGCGGCAATACCGACAATATTTGTTGCGGTAAAGTCTGTCGCCAACCCTGTGCTACATCCCCGGACAGCACGGCAGCATCTGTAGACGGCACACGGGCATAGTCCATACGATCAGGCGTATTCAATTTTGACGTTTTTCATGGACAGCCATTCACCCAGGTTTTGCCGCAAAGTGTCATCCGGATTCACCCGCCATTGATCCGACAGATACAACTCGGCACTGGCATTGGCGTTTTGATAGCGTATCAATACCGGGCAGCCATCGGCATTCAGATGTGGCTTCAACAGTTCCTGTAATTTCTTGGTATCGGCACCGGCTGTCAGCGTCAAACGCAAGCCTTGCGAAAACTGGACACGGGCACGTCCTATGTCCATGACTTTTTCAGCAGAAATACGCAAGCCACCAGAGAACCTGTCTTCTGACACTTTGCCCAGCACCGCCAGGAATTCATCTTCCTTGAACAGGGATTTGAATTCTTCCATGATTTCGCTGTAGACCGTGACCTCAACCACGGCTGTGCCGTCGTCCAGACTGACAATCAATAACTTGCCGCGTTGCGTCATCTGGGTACGTACACCACTGATGATGCCGCAGATCAAACGTAAATCGCGCGAAGGTTCCAGCTTGGCCAGTGTGGTCTTGATGAACTGACGCACTTCAGGGGCGTAAGAATCGAACAGATGGCCAGACAGGTAAAAGCCCAGAGCTGTTTTTTCTTCGGTCAGGCGTTTTTTGTCTGTCCAGACTGGTACGTCCAGATAATCCGGTGGCGGGATCAGGTCGTCGTCATCACCAAACAGGCTAACCTGGTTTGCGGCGGCTTCGGCCTGTTCGGCAGCTTCCAGTGCAAAATCCACTGTCGCCAGCAAGATGCCACGGTCCTTACCCAGGCAATCCATGGCACCGGCACGTATCAGAGATTCGACGGTACGGCGGTTGACCTGACGCTTGTCAACGCGTTTGCAGAAGTCAAACAGGTCAGTAAATGGGCCGCCGCTAGTACGTGCCGCGATGATACTTTCAATCGCATTCTGGCCCGACCCTTTTACAGCCCCCATACCATAGCGTATCTGGCTGGATTTTTTGCCTGGATCGGCAACAGGCATGAAACGGTATTCAGACTGATTGATATCAGGCGGCAGCATTTTCAGCTTGCAGATATCGATCGCATCTTCCACCAGAATCTTGACCTTGTCGGTATCATCCATGGCCAGCGACATATTGGCTGCCATGAATGCTGCGGGGTGATGGGCCTTCAGATACGCGGTGTGATACGACAGCAAGGCATAGGCGGCAGCATGGGATTTATTAAAACCATAGCCCGCGAATTTTTCCATCAAATCGAAAATCTCGTCGGCCTTTTCTTGCGGCAGGCCATCCTTGGCGGCACCATCGCGGAAAATCTGACGATGTTCGGCCATCTCTTCGGCTTTCTTTTTACCCATGGCACGACGCAGCAAATCCGCACCGCCGAGTGAGTAACCACCGACCACCTGCGCCATCTGCATAACCTGTTCCTGATACACCATGATGCCGTAGGTTTCAGACAAAATGCCTTCGGTACGTGGATCTGGATAATCGAAGCGTTCACCGTGCTTGCGTTTGCAGAAATCGGGGATCAGGTCCATAGGACCAGGGCGGTACAAAGCCACCAGCGCGATGATGTCTTCAAAACGATCGGGCCGCGCATCTTTCAGCATGCCTTGCATGCCGCGGCTTTCCAGCTGGAACACGGCAACGGTTTTGGCCTTGGTCAGCAATTCATACGATGCCCTGTCATCCAGCGGCAACTTGGCCAGGTCAAAATCTGCCATGGCTGGGTCCATCATCTTGATATAACGTACTGCCCGGTCAAGAATGGTCAGTGTGGTCAAGCCCAAAAAGTCGAACTTGACCAGGCCCACGGCCTCCACGTCGTCCTTATCATATTGCGAGACCACGCCAGAATCGCCACCCTGTGTATACAGCGGGCAAAAATCGGTGAGCTTGCCTGGTGCAATCAATACACCACCTGCATGCATACCAATATTGCGGGTGATGCCTTCCACCTGTTGTGCCAGGTCGAGCAAAGTCTTCACTTCTTCTTCATTTTCCTGACGTTCAGCCAGCAGTGGTTCTTCGACAATGGCTTCAGCAATCGTCACCTGCTTACCCGGCTTGAACGGGATCAGTTTGGAGACGCCATCACAGAACATATAGCCGAAATCCAGCACCCGGCCGACGTCGCGAATCGCGCCCTTGGCTGCCATGGTACCGAAGGTGGCGATCTGCGACACCGCATCTTTGCCGTAGCGGTCTTTCACATATTGAATGACGCGGTCACGGCCTTCCTGGCAAAAGTCAATATCAAAGTCGGGCATGGATACCCGTTCAGGATTCAGGAAACGTTCGAACAGCAGGTTGTACTGCAAAGGGTCAAGGTCGGTAATCAGCAACGAATAAGCAACCAGCGAACCGGCACCAGAACCACGGCCCGGCCCTACCGGCACGCCATTGTTTTTTGCCCACTGAATAAAGTCCGCCACGATCAGGAAGTAACCGGGAAAACCCATCTTGATGATGGTATCGGTTTCAAACTTCAGGCGCGCTTCATAACGGGCGCGCTCTTTTTCGCGCTTTTCCGGGTTGGTGAACAAATGCTGGAGACGGAATTCCAGACCACGCTGGGCTTCATGCACGAGAAAATCATTGATGGTCATGCCATCCGGCGTAGGGAAATCCGGCAACTTGGGCTTGCCCAGTTCCAGCGTCAGGTTACAGCGCTTGGCAATTTCTACTGAATTGCGCAAGGCACCGGGCATGTCGGCAAACAGTTCTGCCATCTCTGCCTGGGTTTTAAAACACTGTTGCTCATTGAAGCGACGCACGCGGCGGCCATTGGCCAGCATGTCACCTTCTGCAATACATACCCGTGCTTCATGCGCTGTGTAATCATCCTTGCTGATGAACTGCACGGGGTGAGTAGCCACTACCGGCAACTGCAGCCTGCTGGCCATTGCCACAGCTGCACGCACATGGTTGTCCATATTCGGCTGGCCGGCGCGCTGGATTTCTATGTAAAAATGTTGTGGGAAAATCCGCGACCAGCGCAGCGCCAGTTGTTCCGCCAGGTCTACATTGCCATTGTCGATGGCAACACCGACATCGCCAAAATGCGCGCCGGAAAGTGCGATCAGACCGCCACCCTGACCATCTTCATGCAGTTTTTGCAACCATTCATAACGGATTTCTGCACGGCCACGGTGTTGATTGGTCAGCCAGGCTTGTGCCAGCAATTCACATAATTGCAGATAACCCAGGCGGTTCTTGACCAGCAACAGCAAGCGCGAAGGCTTGTCGCGGTCAGCATCATTGCTGATCCAGACATCACAGCCAGCAATCGGTTTCATGCCCTTGCCGCGTGCGGCTTTGTAGAACTTCACCATGGCGAACAGATTCGCCAGATCGGTGATTGCCATTGCTGGCTGTTTATCTTTAACCGCTGCCTTGATGACATCATCTATGCGTACCAGTCCATCCACAATCGAATATTCGGAATGGATACGCAGGTGCACGAAGGCGGGTTCGTAAGGCTTTGCGGCAGCCGTTTCAGTAGCGGCGTCGGGGGAAATAATTAATTCTGTAGTCATCCCGCTATTCTAACCCGTTGCCTGCCTTGTTCAGAAGCTTTGCCTTGCTCCGGAGCGGGGATAAATGATATTTCTAAAATACAAACATTATTTACAATGGTGCCGGATAGCAGAAAAAATAATATAAATGCAATAAAAAACACGATATCAACACAAGGCCATGTGCACCTGCGCCACGATACAAGCCAGTATCTTTGTACAAATGTTAAATAACACACAAAAATCCAGGCAAATCACCAAAAAAGCGTTCCTCTGGTTTCTCTTGCATTTAAACTACCTATGCAGGCTTCGTCGTGTTACTCTAAATCAACATTTGTTCAGGTGCTGGAGCAACTCTTGTCAGCTAAAAAAAACAGATTCGCCCTATCCTGCTTCTGCCCGGCTATAAAAACTGGCAGCATGCTATTGCTTTGCGCACTGGCCCAGAGTCAGGCACTGGCAGGTGGCGGTGAGGAAGCGATTTTTCTTGATGATATGCCAGTCATCCTGTCTGCATCTCGCCTGTCACAACCCATCAACGAAGCACCGGTCGCCGTCACCATCATAGACCGGCAAATGATCAAAGATTCTGGTGCCTGGGATTTATCTGAAGTATTCCGCCTGGTACCCGGCATGTATGTGGCTTACCACGCCGACCCTTATTTTTCTGCCGACAGTACCGTTGCCTACCATGGCATGGTCACCACCACCACATCTGACCGCATGCAGGTATTGATCGATGGCAGGTCGGTATATTCCACCCTGTTTGGCGGCGTCAACTGGAGTGATCTGCCCATCGTCCTGGAAGACATAGAGCGCATAGAGGTCATACGCGGACCAGATTCTGCCAGCTATGGTGCGAATTCGTATTCTGGTGTCATCAATATCATCACCCGCCACCCGGCAGAAACCCAGGGCCAGATGCTGTCGCTGACGGCAGGCACTGGGCGCAAGGAAGCCATATTCCGTTATGGCGGCAAGGATGGCGACCTCAGCTATCGTATCACCGGCAGCCTGCGTGATGATATCGGTGAAGACAGCCGCATCAAGAATGCGACCTCACAATTCACGTTCTGGAATCTCAACAAATACGACAATAAAACTATACAAAACCTGAACCTGCGCGCCGATTACCAGCTCACAGCCGCAGATGCGCTGGAATTCCAGTTCGGTTACAACGGTGGTCCGCGTGAAGTGGGTGAATACGGCAATGTGTCCGCCATCAGCCGCAGGGCAGCAAACCATTTTGAAATGCTGCACTGGCGACGTGCGCTGGAAGCTGGCGGAGAACTGTCAGTACAGCTTTTTCATACGGTGGAAAGAGTCTATGCAAAACTGCAGGATTCTGACGGCGTCAGCGATGGCGATGCCATTTTGCGCCGTTATGACATTGAAGTGCAGCATACTTTTACCCCGTTCAAGGACGCCAGGCTGGTATGGGGTGGCAGCGTACGCTACGACCAGACCTATGCGCCGTATTACCTGGGTGTGGGTGACAACCAGTATCTGTACGGTGATTTCCCTTATCACTTGCGACGCTTTTTCGGCAATCTGGAATGGCGTGCCAGACCAGACCTGATCTTCAATGTCGGCGCCATGACAGAAAACAATACCTACACCGGCACCGACACCACACCGCGTATCGCAGTCAACTGGCATGTAGTGCCAGGGCATACCTTGCGCTTCAGCCATTCGCGCGCCACGCGTTCGCCATCGGTGTATGAAAAAATCTACGACACCTACTGGCGCAGTGCCGGGTTTTACCCCGGTCTGCCAGAAATGCAGACAGAACGCGTGAAATCCACAGACCTTGGTTACATGGGCAAATATGCCGGTCTGGATATCGATTTCCGCCTGTTTTATGATGACTACAGCCAGTTGATTGATGTCCGTAACAAGCGTTCAGCGGCTGGTGGCAATCTCAACGCAGGTACGGCCATCATGCGCGGATATGAGTTGCAACTGAAAACCCAGCTTGGCGACAAGACCAGATTGATATACGGGTTATCGGGTGGTGGCGTCAGAAGCGACAATGTAAATGGTGTCATCTACAGTGATTCGTTGCCCAAATACAGCCAAAGCCTGATGCTGAGCCACAGATTCAATGAGCAGTGGAATGGCAGCCTGATGATGTACCAGGTTGCACAAACAAAGTTCAATGCTACCGACTACAACACAAATGAAAACCGGGGTTATTACGTGAACGCCAACCGGCGTCTGGATGGCAAGCTTAGCTACCAGTTCAAAATCGGCGGCAAGCAGGCCGAATGCTCGCTGATTGCACAAAACCTTGGTGACGCCCGTTACTTTGAATACCGGCATGACAATGAATTGCCTGGCCGCCGCGTCAGGTTGAATTTTAGATTGGATATGTGAACCATGCTGCACCAGCATGTCCAGCACCTGCTTAGCCACTTGCCGTCTTGTGCTGGCAGAGGACTGCTGAGTGTGCTTGGTTTGCTACGGATGCCAAGCCTGCTTTTAAGTCTGTTGACGCCACTATCCTGTCTGGCAATAGACAATGTCACCATACTGCTAAGCGAAGATGGCGTGGCCTACAACGAATTTGCCAGCAGCCTGACCAGCCAGTTGGCACAAGGCAGTACCGCCAAAACCACAGTCAAAACCCTGTACCTGCCCACGCTAAAAACAGATGAACTGTCACGCAATGCCTATAACCAGTTACTGATCGCCGTCGGCACACCGGCAATGACGGCGATGGCACAAAAACCACCCGCCATGTCAGTACTGAATGTGCTGGTACCACGCAGCACCTTTCAGAAAACAGCCAGACAATATGGACGTCACCAGGACCCGCATCGTTTTTCTGCCGTCTATGTAGACCAGTCGTGGAACCGTCAGTTGGCATTGATACGCGCCACTCTGCCCGCCAGCAGCCGCATCGGCATATTGCTGGGCAAGGATTCTGCCGATATGCTGACAGGCATGCAGGTTGCCGCCAAAGAAGCTGATTTCCAGTTGAATATGGAAACCGTTAGTGATGATTCAGACCTGTTGCCAGCCCTGCGCAAATTGCTGGCCAATAGTGATGCCTTGCTGGCAGTGCCTGACCCTGCCATCTATAACCGTAACAATATTCCCAGCATTTTGCTGACCAGTTACCGTCAGCAAATACCGTTGCTCGGTTTTTCCGCTTCCTATGTCAAGGCCGGTGCCCTGGCAGCCGTCTTCAGTTCCCCGGCTCAAATCAGCCAGCAGGTAGCAGAAATCATTCAGGGCTTGCCCGCCCATGCCTACTTGCCGCTGCCGCAATACCCACGTTACTTCACCGTCAGTGTGAATACCCAGGTCAGCCGTTCGCTGAGCCTCAATGTGGATGATGAAAGCATACTGATGCGCAAATTGAAAGCCATACCGGAGCGAGCCCAATGAAAAACTGGCCGCTCGCCCATCGCATACTCTTTCTGGCACTGGCACCAGTGTGGGTGATTTCTGTTTTGCTGGTACTGTTGGCCGTCATCGTCGGCATTACGGAAATTGATGGTGCCCTGAAAGCTCGCGGTGCCGTCATCACCCGCCAGTTGGCGCCTGCCAGCGAATACGGCGCGTTTTCCGGCAACCGCGATGTGTTGCAAGCCCTGACCCAGTCTGTCATGAAAGAAGATGATGCCAAGGCCGTCATCATCACCGATGCCAGCAACAAGGTACTTGCCGTCAGTGGCAAACCCAGCAAAATGGGGCCAGAACATGCCAATGCTGCCGATACCGGCAAAGTGATCAAAGGGGAACAAGGATCGCTGATCTTTGCCGCCCCGATCTACCAGGGCAAGGCTGACGGCGATGCATTTGACCTGTTTGACCGCGGCAGTAGTGACAAGTCCAGCGATAAAGGCAGCACCAAACCCAAATTGCTGGGCCGGGTGTATCTCGAACTGAGCACCCATGCCAGCCGTCAGAGCAAAAATGCCTTTGTCGCTGTCAGCGTACTGATAGGCTTGATAGGCACTGCCTGTGCATCGGTACTGGCATTGCGCATGAGCCGTGACATCACCCACCCCCTGTCTCGTCTGCTGGATGGCGTGCACCAGATGGAAAAAGGCGACCTGAGTACCCGCATTGACGCCAGCTCTGGCGGCGAATTGCAGGAACTGGAAGCCGGCTTCAACCAGATGGCAGAGAAACTCGAAGGCAGCCATAAATCCATGATGGAAGTGAATAGCAATCTGGAAAGCCTGGTAGCCGCCCGCACCCACGAACTGGAAATGCGCAACCGTGACCTGGAATTATTGTCCAGCACCGACCGTCTGACCGGCCTGCACAACCGCCTGAAGCTGGAAAAAATACTGGATGAAGAACATCAGCGCAGCCTGCGCTATGGCACCTTCTTTTCTCTGGCCATTGTCGATATTGACCTGTTCAAGCAAGTCAATGACTGCTATGGGCACCAGATTGGTGACCAGGTCCTGGTTGGCATTGCCAACATACTCAAAGAACACGTGCGCAGCATGGATGCCGTTGGCCGCTGGGGTGGTGAAGAATTTTTAGTCATCTTCCGTGAAACGAGCATCCATGCCGCCGTCGCCACGGCAGAAAAGCTGCGCTGCGCCATCGCCAATCATGAATTCAAGATCGTCGGTAAAAAAACTGCCAGCTTTGGTGTGGCAGCTTATCACCACCCGGACACCATCCTCGAAACCATGAGCAAGGCCGACAACGCCCTCTACCATGCCAAGAAATGCGGGCGCAACCGGGTGGAATCGAGCGGGATTTAAACAATCTGAGCCGTTTTACACACACTTTGCCCTGTTTTCAGGCAATTTTTCCTTCAAAATTACCCATTTTGGCTGAGCCGCCTCTGCTAACTACCAAACTGACTGCCAAACATTCGCGCCCGCAATGCTGCGCTACGGTAAAATACTTGTCAGCCCTAAATTTGCATCATACTTACTTAATTATTGATTAACGATTAGTATGGTGTGCAAATAACAAAAATCAGGCTTGCTCAATAAGCTTCCGGCAAGATGCCATGCAGACGAATTGATATTGTGCAAGTCAAAAAACATACATGGTCACTACCTCACTACTATGAGCAACGATACTAAAAATAACGGCAACACCAACGCAACCTCGCCCGCACCGGTTTCCAATTTTCTGCGCGCCATCATCGACAACGACCAGGCAGCAGGCAAGTATGCACGCGACGGCATGCCAACCGTCATCACCCGCTTTCCGCCAGAACCCAACGGTTATCTGCACATAGGCCATGCCAAATCCATCTGCCTGAACTTTGGCCTGGCACGCGATTACGCCGGCCGTTGCCACCTGCGCTTTGATGACACCAATCCTGAGAAAGAAGACCAGGAATACGTCGACACCATCATGGACAGCGTCAAATGGCTGGGCTTTGACTGGAACAATAATGGCGTCGAACACCTGCACTATGCCAGCGACTATTTTGACCGCCTGTATGAAATCGCCGAATACCTGATCGGCGCTGGTCTTGCCTATGTCGACAGCCAAAGCGCAGCCGACATGGCAACCAACCGTGGTGATTTTTCCAGACCAGGTGTGAACTCGCCTTTCCGCGACCGTGCACCAGCCGAGTCGCTGGACCTGTTGCGCCGCATGAAAGCGGGCGAATTCAAGGACGGTGAACACATCCTGCGCGCCAAGATAGACATGGCTTCGCCCAACATGAATTTGCGCGACCCGGCTATCTACCGCATACGCCATGCCCACCACCACCGTACTGGCGACAACTGGTGCATTTACCCTATGTATGACTACACGCATCCGCTGTCTGATGCGATAGAAAACATCACCCATTCGATTTGCACGCTGGAATTCCAGGATCATCGTCCTTTCTATGACTGGATCATAGAACGTGCTGCCGAAGGTGGCTTCTTCAAAAAACCAGTGCCGCAACAATATGAATTTGCCCGCCTGAACCTGACCTATGTCGTCACCAGCAAACGCAAGCTGCGCCAACTGGTAGAACAAAACATCGTCAACGGCTGGGATGACCCGCGCATGCCTACCATCGTCGGCATACGCCGCCGTGGCTATACACCAGAGTCATTACAACTGTTTTGCGAACGCATAGGCGTGACCCGTTCTGACGGCTGGATCGATTACAGCACGCTGGAAGGCTGCCTGCGCGAAGACCTCGACCCCAAGGCACCACGCGCCACCGCCGTGCTGCGCCCCTTGAAACTGATCATCGACAACTTCCCTGAAGGCGAAAACATCGCCTGCACGGCACCTATCCATCCGCACCACCCTGAACTAGGCAACCGCGAATTCACCATAGGCAAAGAACTGTGGATAGAACAGGAAGACTTCATGGAAGAGCCGGTCAAAGGCTACTTCCGCCTGTTCCCTGGCAACAAAGTGCGCCTGCGTTATGGCTATGTGGTCGAATGCACAGGCTGCGACAAGGATGAAAGCGGCAATGTCATCGCCGTGCATTGCAACTACTTCGCCGACAGCAAATCCGGCACCGAAGGCAGCGCCAACTACAAAGTCAAAGGCAACCTGCACTGGGTTAACGCTGCCGATGCACTGGAAGCCGAAGTCCGCCTGTACGACCGCCTGTTCACCGACGCCAACCCGGACGCCGGCGGCAAAGACTTCATGACTTTGCTAAACCCGAATGCACTGGAAGTGGTACGCGCCTACGTAGAACCTGGCCTGGCGACGATTACGCCAGATACGCGTTTGCAGTTTGAACGCCATGGTTACTTTGTGGCAGATCGTGTGGATTCTGTGGTGGGTAAACCGGTGTTTAACCGGGTGACGACGTTGAAGGATAGTTGGGGGAAGTAAAGCATAGCAGAACCATTTACGCGGTTTTTTATAAAAGGGAGATAGTCAGGCCGTCGATTCTTGAAACGAATAGGCGATCTGACATTTCCACAAAATTCCGATATCGAACTATATCTGCAAGGCCTGAATAAGCCAGTAGTGAACAAAGGTGAACCGTCAAAATGCATCATTCCAAATCAATTTTTTGCTTCGCATTTCTTTCCTTTTGCTTTTCAATTCAGGCTTTTGCTCAAGTAAATCAGCAAATCAACCAAAATCACAATGAACCGGGCTCCAGAATCATTAAGAGTGGATGTAAAGCATCTGTTCCAACAAATACACTGCAAAATTTGGCATCTGCCATTGTCACGCTTCAGTACATTGTCAACGAAAAAAGTGAGATTACCGACATTAAAATCCTAAAGACTAGTGGCGATAATTTATTGGATGACGCTGCACGTACAGCCATGTCCACATGTTCGCTGGAAGCGATTTCAGAAAATGAAAAAACAAAACAGGCATGGTACAAAACTCAATGGGAATTTAAATCGGAAGAACAAAATGAAGTGCTGACTGCCATCGCTAATAACGCACAACCAATTTCAATTCGTCCTGGTGTTATAGATATGTCGATAGTAGGCTGCACACCAGACTATCCGAAAGAGGGTCTAAAAACAAATGTACAAGGAACAGTATTGTTCAGTGCGCTTATTGATGCAACCGGTCTGGTTACCAAAGTCACAATAATTGAATCAAGTAAAAGTCAGTTATTGGACGACGCAATAACAAATCGCCTCATGGAAGGCAGATGTAGAACTAAACCCGGCACTTTTGACGGCAGCCCAGCTAGCACCGTCACGAAAATTCGGTATATATTCCGTTTAAAATAAAATATGTAGAGACATCCCCAATTGGACTAAACTAAAACAACTCTCCACCAACACCTCACATGCCGCGTTGGCGAATAAATGGAATACCTTCGACTATTCAAAATTGGCTGATGCAAAGTTGATCGCTACCTAAATACACGAAAATCATACCGGCATATTTGAGGAAACATCATGGAACAAAATAATGTCGATCTGACGCAAGAGCATGATCCTATTGCAGAAAAATTGCGCGATACGCATGCCCTGACCAAAGTCGTACAACAAGCCGTCAGAGACGCCGTCGATAAAGCTCAGCGCCTGGGTTTTCTCCCGTCAACCAAATCCTGGTCGTAAGGCCGATACTCGCATTTTAGTAGGGTGCGCCATGCGCACCGTCTCGATGAATCGGGGTGACAGAGTGGGAAATGGTGCGCGCAGTGCCCCCTACGTATCATGTGGTTTATTTGCGGTGGCTTGCGCAAAACAAAAGCGTTCGTGTACGATTCGATTCATTAATGACGATAGTACAGCCTTGACCATCTAGCTGTTTTTTACCTTAACCCACGGTGCACATGGTGCACCCTACAAGATACCTGGCGATTTCATCATGCCCAATTATCGACGTTCACGTGTCAGCGGCGGTAGTTATTTTTTTACTGTCACCAGCTTGCGGCGTCGGCCTGTATTAACGCAACCAGCATTGCGACAGGCATTACGGATAGCGATACAGCAAACCCGGATTTCACATCCCTTTGACATTGACGCCTGGGTATTATTACCTGAGCATTTGCATTGCATCTGGACATTGCCACCTGATGATGCCAATTTTTCTTTGCGCTGGTCCATGATCAAACGCCTGGTGTCGCAAGCCTGCGCGGCGGAACTGGGTATGCCTGTTACTTCAACCTCTGGTACTGCAAGAAGAGAAGCCGGGCTATGGCAACGCCGGTTTTGGGAACATCAAATCCGTGATGATGACGACTTTGCGAGGCATGTCGATTACATCCATTGGAACCCGGTCAAACATGGCCTGGTCAGTCGTGCGGGTGATTGGCCTTATTCGACATTTCATCGTTATGTGGAACAGGGGATGCTTTTACCGGATTGGGGTATTGGTGTTGTGCCGGATGTTAGCCACAGGTTTGGTGAGTAGCTGCCGGTTGTTATCGTCGAAAAGTTTTATGGTTGTTATACAGCGGTGCGCGTGGCGCACCTTACGGGCTCGCATT